>NZ_SUNH01000025.1 GCF_005048265.1 Paracoccus hibiscisoli | reverse complement strand
ACGCATTATCTCTCCGAAACGATGAAAAAAACCGATCAGGACAAAATTGGCGCGGGGTAGAGCAGCCCGGTAGCTCGTCAGGCTCATAACCTGAAGGTCATAGGTTCAAATCCTATCCCCGCAACCACCGTTACAGACTCAGATGAGCCTCCAGCCCTCGCGACCCGCGGGGGCTTTGTCATGTCTGGACGCCCGACACCCGCAGCGCCCTCCACAAGGCCAAGGATCCCCGCAAGCTCGCCCACCAGCTTCACATGGTGCCCGCCAGGCGCATCCGCCTCAGGCACCATCCGGATCTCCCGGATCAGGCCCCGCAGGATCCCCGTCGCCGTCGGCCGCGTCGAAGGCCGTTGAAGTGCTTCGGCCAGGTGGCCGATCTCTTGGCGGTAGCGCTCGCCCAAGGCCGGGTGCAGCCGCAGGGCAGGGGGTTCGGGCGTCTCGGCAAGCATCCTGATCAGCTCCGTCTTCCTTGCCTCCAGCGCCTCCATCTTTGCCTTCATCGAAGGGTGATACATGTTGTCTTCGATCGCCGTCAGGATACCGGTGATCTTCCCCTCGATCTGTGCCAGCTCCCTGCGGCCGGCATCGTGATCGCTGCTGCGCCGCCCAGCTGCTTCGTTGAAGGCCAGGCGGTAGGCCTCGACGAAGGCCGCGACCAGCTCCGGATGCATCAGCCGGTCGCGTAACCCGCCCAGCACGCGCTCCTCCAGCTCCTCGCGCCGGATCGTTGCCCGGTTGGTGCAGACTGCCGCGCCGCGATTGCGCGCGCCGCTGCAGCCGAGGCGCGTCCGGTTGATCATCGAATATCCCGACCCGCAGCCCTCGCATCGCACCAGGCCCGACAGCAGGTAATCGGGCCGCCGCGCCCGCTCCGGCCGCGGGCGGGGGACATTGACCCCGGCGGGGTTCATCGCCTCGCGGATGCCGGCCTGCCGCGCCTTCACCCGGTCCCAGAGCGCCGCGTCGATGATCCGCAGGTCAGGCACCTCGGTCGTGACCCACATCTCCGGAGGATTTAGACGGGCTTGACGCTTGCTGGTATCGGGGTCCTTCACGAAGCTTTGTCGGTTCCAGACCCGCACCCCGATATAGAGTTCGTTGTTCAAGATCCCCGTGCCGCGCTTCCAGTTGCCTTGAATTGTTGACGATCCCCAGCTGCCGGAGCCCTTGCCGCCGCTGCGGGGCGGGGTCACGCCTTCCCCGTTCAGCGCCGCCGCGATTGACCGCGCCGAAAGGCCGGCATCGTAATCCGCGAAGATCCGGCGCACCACGGCGGCCTCGGCATCGTCGATGTCGCGCTCGCCGGTGATCACCGCGCCGCCCGCGTCAAAGCCGCGCCGCACCCGGTAGCCGTAGCAATTGCCGCCACCCGACTTGCCCGCCATCACCCGGCCTTCGAGGCCGCGGCGCGTCTTCTCGGCCAGCTGCTTGAGAAACTGCGACGACATAAGCCCGCCGAAGCTGACCCGCATCTCGTCGATCTCGCCTTCCGACCGGGTGACGATCTTGACCCCGTGATGGGCCAGCCGCTTGTAGAGGCCCGCCATATGCTCCTGGTCCCGCGACAGCCGATCCAGCGCCTCGGCCACGATGACATCGCAGACCCCGTCCCGCGCCGCCTCGTGCAGACGCTGAAAGCCGGGACGCAGATGCGAGGCGCCGCTGACCGCGCGGTCCTCCACCGTATCGACCACCACCCAGCCCTGCGTCGCGCAAAGCTGCCGGCAGACCCGGATCTGATCCTCGGTTGAGCTGGCCGATTGCAAGTCGCTGGAATAGCGGGCGTAGATCAGCGCGCGAGGGGGGCGGTTCATGAGCGGTCTCCGGAAGGCGTTGGGCTTTGTCTCGCAATATCGGCCTCTGCCGCTCCGCGGCCAAGTGCCTGGGCGAGGGCCACGAGCGAAGGGTGAGCCCGAGAATGGGAACCGCCTGCCGCTCCTTCAAGAGTCGCATCGAAGGCATTCGCCTGAGGCCGTCCATAGGTTAAAAAGTGGGCTGCCTCATCCTGTCTGCGCATATGACTTGACCTCGTTATTCCGGTCCGGTCAACCTGAGCGCGAATGCCGCTATGGTTTGGGATTCAAATCAGTCATTTGCGGAAGGAAGCAGATTGGGCAGGTTCGGTAACTGTGTCTCGATCTTATCGGCCAAGGCTATGGCGAAGCATGCAGAACTGGCGGAGGGTGATATTCCGTCTGTCGCGACCTATGCACCCGTCGTGATGGTCGTCAATCTCGGGGGCTGCTCGATGGAAGATGCGCGGCACGACAGCGGTTTGCAGGGCGCGCTATTGCGGCGACCATTCCACGACATGATCGGACTGACAGCAGAGGAGATCGCGGACGAAACTGCTTTCACTGCGGCCGACAAAGCGTCGCTCATGAAGTTCGGCTACCATGTGATCGTCCTCCCTCTGGTCGAGCTGCACCAAGCTCCGCTTGGTCGCAGACAGTTGAGCGCCGCCGAGGCCACCATCACCGAGGCATTGCGGCTGTGGACCTATGCTCTCCTGCCTGCGATCGCCATGCATATCCAAGGCACGTCCCGATCGGGCTTGATAACGGATCAAACTTACGACTGGCTGTCCGACGAGGCGCCGAACCTGGTGCGGCTCGCCGGGAAATCGGCGGCCGGTTTAGGCATTCCTCAAATAGGGCCAGGTTCCGGAAAGGCCGATTGGGCAGGAGATCTGCCGGGCTTCCTTAGCGCTCTCAGCGACGCAGGCCGCAAGCTGGCGATACAGTTTCCGGGAGAGGATGCACCCCGGAAGGGTGAGGCTTTACGCGCCAAGGTCGACGCCATCAGCCTGGGGATGAGTGAGGGCCAGCACAAAGTCGCGAACATGAAGCATCTTCTTGCGACGCGCATCAAAACTCTCGATGTGCTCGCTAAGGCCAAGAGGATCGCGACCGAGGCAGTGCAGTCCCTCATCAAGGAGACGTCGAGCTCGGAAAAGGGATACAAGCGCTTGAAAGGCCTCGGGCCATATCATGTAACACGGAACCCGGACGCGTTCGGGAAAAGGCTCAATGGAGCCGCGAGAAAGGTGATCCAGGCGCAGAGGCCGCCCGCCTATGTCCAGGATACCTCAGACGCGGAGAACCGGCTGAGCGAGAGCGAAATAGCTTGGATTGCGCTGCTTTGTGATATCGATCCGTTCCTAATTACTGCGCAGCATATTTTGCTTCATGACGAGGTGATCGGTATGAGGGAGTGGGGGAAGGCCCTGCGGGGCGAACTGATGACGCCCAATTACTTGCACCATCTTGAAGCTCTGCGCCGGGATCCAAGTGCAGTAGAATCAGTAGGGCAAAAGGCGATAGTCGAGGTCTTCCAAGATCTTCCGAGCTATCTTCTGTTTGAATGCCGAAAATGATCAGCAACATGCAAGAGTGCCTCGCAGTATGTGGTGCCTCGAGCTCCCGTATCGGTTTGGCATGGACGATAGAACTGCTCAAATGCGCTTCCTCCAGTTTGATGGAAAGCCGGTGGGACCAAAATTGCTCCAATCAGCTACCGTTGCGCCAAGGTCGCTGGAGAGAGCATTCTCGGCCCAAAGCGGTCGCTCGACACTTGAGGGGCGCCGCGGTGTAGCTGCCCCACAACGGACCTTCGTGCGTCGCGCAGCAGGATTGATCAGGTAAGGTCAGCTATGCGGGTGCGGATTCAACGGATGGCCGCAACACTCTAGTCTTTGTGCAAAGATGGAGTGCCAGTCATGAAGTATCGCACGCGGACGTTCTACACTGAGGCGCAGAAGTCGGAGATGTGGGACCGATGGCAGCGTGGAGAGTCGCGGAGTTCGATCGGGCGGAGCTTTGGTCGCGCGTCCTCGTCGATTTTTCCCCATCTGGCACGCACGGGCGGGATTAGGCCCCCATCACGCATCAGATCCCGGTCTGCTCTGACCTTGCGCGAGAGGGAAGAGATCTCTCGCGGGCTTGCGGCTGCTCTGTCTTTCCGGGCGATTGCGCGTGATCTGGCCCGGGCACCGTCCACCATCAGCCGGGAAGTGGGGCGGAACGGCGGGCGGGAGGCCTATCGTGCAGCGGGTTCAGATACACGGGCTTGGGACTGCGCGACGCAACCAAAGCCTGTAAACTCTCATTCAATGAACCCCTGTGCCGGCCGATTGCGCAAGCTGCGCCTGGAGTGGTCGCCTCAGCAGATCGCGGGTTGGCTGAGGCGTCAGCATCCTGATGAAGAAAGCCACCGCGTGTCGCATGAGAAGATCTACAGAAGTCTTTACGTCCAGACCCGCGGGGTTCTGAAGAAGGAATTGCAGGATTGCCTGCGCAGTTCCCGTGCGATGCGGCGCTCAAGGCACGCGACACAGATGGGTCTGAAGCTGTGCAAGATCAAGGGTGCAGTCCCGATCAGCGAGCGCCCGCCCTAGGTCGAAGATCGCGCCGTGCCGGGCCATTGGGAGGGCACCTGATCGTCGGCGCCAACAACAGCTATATTGCCACATTGGTTGAACGGCAGTCCCGCTTCGTTATGCTGGCAAAGGCCGGCAACAAGGACACCGCGAGCGTCATGACGGCGCTGATCAAACAGGCCCGCTAGCTGCCGCACGAGCTCTACAGGTCCCTGACCTGGGATCGTGGCTCGGAGATGACTGATCATGCCAGGTTCACCATGGCCACCAGGATCGATGTCTATTTCTGCGATCCGCAGTCGCCGTGGCAGCGGGGAACCAACGAAAATACCAACCGGCTTCTGCGCCAATACTTCCCGAGGGGCATCGATATGTCGACCCACAGCCAGGCAAGGCTTAGCGCCATCGCACGACAGCTGAACGAGCAACCCAGAAAGACCTTGCAGTATCAGACCCCCGCAGAGAAGTTCGAACAGTGTGTTGCGGCCAACCGTTGAATCCGCAGGGACCAAGCTGCCGTTCGCCCTGGGATCCTTCGCAGATCGCCTCCTCAAGACAGGAAAAACGCACAAGGTCATAATCGCCGCCGTTGCCATAAAGCTCGTCACCAACGCGAACGCCCTGTGGAGGAGCCGACAGGAATGGACCGCCGTGATAGCCTGAAAAATACAGATGCTACATCGATGACCGCAGAATGTAGCTTCAACAATGGCAACTTACGCTATCGGTTAAGACTGCAGTTCTGAAAAACAACGGCTGGGGAAACAAAATGAAAAAAGAGTTATTCTGAGAGTCCTGCCGACGTCACAACCTATCGAAAACTGACCCATCGCGCGGTGCGAAAAGTTGTTGATAGCGATTTGTGGCGTAGTCATCCGTCATCCCTGCAATGTAGTCGCATATAACTCTGGGCGTCGATGTATCGCCGCCGCCTTGAATTGTCCGCTCATAGTCGCGGGGGCCCAGCAAACGCTTGGGGTCTGTCGCAAACGCTTCAAACAGTTTACATACTATTGTTTGGCCTTTGAATTCCAATTGCTGAACGGCAGGTGTTTTGATGACGAGATCGACCAGAAGCCCTTGCAGAACTCCAAGTGAACTTTCAACGTCGCTCTCGAGCCCGCCTCCCTCGGACTTGAACGTTGCCTGATACCGGAACAGAGGCTCTAAAAATTGCGGGTTGGCATCCCTGAAGACGGTGTTCTCCACAAAGTATCCGACCATCCTGCCGATAGCCCGCTTACGATCCGGGGTTCCATTGTCAAATAGGGAGGCAGTAAACAGATCAAAATTGCCTTCAAATAGCGCATCCAGCAGGGGCTGTAGTCTTGCCTGCCGTTTTAATCCACTCTCATTGTGTTCAAACCAATCGGTAAACCCGTGGCGGGTAATCAAGCGAACCCCAATGGCGTCTTCCAAGTCGTGAACACCGTAGGCAATGTCGTCTGCCAATTCCATGATCGACGTGTCAAGCGACTTGAACTTGGTCCTTTTGTGTCTGTTGGGCTTCGGCTTCGGAAAGACCTCAGAAAATGAGGTCCATTCCGGTAAATCCTTCGCGACCCAAAGCAACACTACGTCCTCATGCTCGCTATCTAGGTAGCATTTGGGCGGCTTAAAGTCGCACGCTACAAATATCGAGCTATCCGGAATGCGTGCTTGATAACGGTCATGACGAAGGTCGGAGATGCGTTTAACCTCAGTCTTCCGATCAGGCGTCGGCTTGCCGCCGGACAGGTCCCAGTCTACAACTTGGCTAAACGGTGCGGGGTATTTGAGGACGCCCAGCACGGCCCGCCTGGTCAGGTTCATGCCGTGACCTTCGGCATATTTCTCCAGCTTGGTCACGATCCTAAGCGTCTGACCGTTTCCTTCGAATCCGCCATAAGGTAACATACAGCGGTTCAGCGCAACTTCTCCCCCATGGCCGAATGGTGGGTGTCCGATGTCATGGGCAAGGCATATCGTGTTCATTAACATTGGATGCGGGAGCCACCGTTTGGCTGGAGAACTCTCCTCGGCCTCTCGATACAGCTTCTTAGTGATCGATACACCGATTTGGCTGACCTCCATTGAATGGGTAAGTCGTGTGCGATAGAAGTCGCCATCGCCAAGGCCAAGGACCTGCGTTTTTGTTTGCAAACGACGAAAGCTGGCTGAATGGACGACGCGGGCATAGTCGCGCTCCCAGTCCGTTCGGTGATCATTACGCGGCGAAGAATGAAGCCGCTCGTTCCAATGACTCGTTTCCATGTGCGCAGCCTGCAGAGAAATCTTGTGGTAGGCAAGCCGCTTTTTGCTTATCAATTAAGCCCAGCGATTCCCTTAGTCATCGGGAACGGCTGCAGAATGATTTGATGGTTTTGCTCCCAAGCTGCCACGATCCAATTAAGGGCTCCTGAGCCAATCGAAATGCGCGTCTCTGCACTAGCGACGAAACTATAATGTTCTAATAAACACTATGCTGAATGAATGAGGTCCCGGGGACAAAACAACCGGGCGCGCTCCAAATTTGACAACTCATTTTTAATATTTTTGACGCAGTAACAATTGGGTGTGCATTCTCTGGTCTTCACTAGGCTTCGCAAACTCCTAAAGCTCTCTGTCGCTGCAAACAGGGAATGCACTGCAATGGTGCCAGCATGAAGGCCTTGTTCACCATAAACATTTCCGTCAAAATAATCGATAGTTATCTCATCAAGATATGGAAATAGAACGGGGCCTCCCGGCTTTCTTATCGTAAACATCCTTTGTTGTGAGCCTGGTTCATCCCAGGCTTTCATCAATTCGGATGTGTCTTTAAAATATCGGTCGTTCGATGACTGCCCTTCCCTCCAGTATATCGGGTTGCTCTTAGTGACCCAAACATCAAGATCACCTTGCAGCAAGAAATCAATTCTAAATTTGAATAAAACCGGGCCATACTTATTTTGACGTTGAAATTTTTTGTGTAAATCCTCAGCATCAAGAAAGATATCGTTCCATACGTCAAATTTTTTATCATCTTCATCCGAAGATTGAGGAGTCTGAAAAATATTTCGGCGCTCGACGTCTCCTCTCGACAATAGTCCGCCTGCCAAAATAAAAGAGGTGCTCGTGGCGACCGTATTTGCATGGAAGAGGTGAGTAACCTTTTTTGCACTTAGCACTTCGTGCAGTTCGGCATTTACAAGTTTCATAAAGGGCTCCAGCAAAAATCTACATCAGCATAAAAAGCGCGCAAAATATTGGCTTCCGCGAGGCCGAAGGTTTGAAGGAGAATACCGAGCCATAGAAGCAGATGTCTAGAAAGCTTTCTCCCAGCCAGCACTCTCACCACTACTGTGCTCTTCTGGTTACGCATGTTCCCGGCCGGTTCGCCGAAACCCTTGCCTGCATTCCCGACTGCAAGTTCAGTCACGTCAATGATCTCCTGCTGTAGAACTGGTCAAACCACGCGCCCTGACCGGACGCTTACAAGCGAGCCTGATTTCCCCCATCTTCGGACTGTCCGCCGTCGCTGTCCTTGCCGCCGGCATGGCCTACGTCTTCTTCGAGACTGAGCGGCAAAACGACTTACAGACAGTCGCCGCGTTCTGGATCTTCTTCGTTTACTCGTTCCTCGCGTTCGCCTTCGCGGATGTCGGCAACTAAGGATGGATTACCCTGCTCTGCGCTATCGTTGTGGGGTGTGTCGCGATCATAGCAAGGATCGACGTTACTCTCCTGGACCTCCCGCTCGCCTTCTAGGCGTGTCCGGAATAGCCTTCGAGATGGAGCTTGAAAACGTCTTTTCGTTCACGCTGATCATACTCGTGATGCTCACCGCGCCGACGTGGATTCTTGGAAAGTAACAACTTTTGAAATAGCAAACCCCGCGCAAAATAACTAATGGTAAACATGCATTTTCACGGGGGACCACACATGCTGATCGACCTGAACGACTTCACGAAACAAGACGTTGCCGACCTGCTCGCGTCGAAAGACGACAGCCGACACAGGCAGTTGCGTGTGACAAAGGACGGCAAGGCTTATCTCTCAGATGTCGTTGGAAACCAGGATACCGACGACCTCGCTTTCCGTCTCGAGACCTGGCAAGCTCACAACGGTTATACTGGGCCGACAGCCGCTGCTGACGACAAGTTCGTTGCGAGGATCGAAAAAGTCCTAAGAGATAACTGGCCAACCCCGACCGACACCTATATCGATCTCTTCTGATCGAGGCCGAGGCGGTGCAAGCGATCATTCGTTTCTCTCTGCAGCACGACCAGAACGGCAGGCTCTGGAACCGGCTGCAACGTGTCCTACAAGACGCAGGATTTGTGAGGCGCGCAAACACCGCGACTCATCGTCATCCGGACATTTCTGCCACTGATCTTGCCGTTGCACTTCAGCAGTTTTGGGAGACCGTGGCGGGGGTCCCGGAAACGCGGATGGATCACTTCTGGATGTATAGCGAGGAGGCTTTTCCAGAGGAGGTGGACGTGATGGCGGCGCCCGCTTGAAGAGTTGGCTCCTTCCGCCATCTCTATGGCTATCGGAGGATGAGGGTGCGAATGTCACGCAGCGGTAAAGATGCAAAGGACGACCTGAGGGTCGCTACGAACTCGGAGAGGCTCTACAAAATCGGGTCGTTCTTCTTCAAGGCGACGGCGGGGGTTCTCACTGATCCGTCCGCAAGCACTGTGCTAAACGAAACATTTGATCTGATCGTCACGGACCCGGGTGTGAGGCGAAGGGACCGCTTCATCATGGATCTCGATGAGAGGTTTACGATGTTGGAGCGGGCCGGAATGATCACCGTTGAGGATCTCCGAAACAATGAGGAGGTTTCCGCCCTCCTCCTTCGCTCAATCCAAGCCGCCACACGCTCCTCTGGCGCCCGGAAGCTCGAGGCCCTGAAAGAGGTCGTCGTAAGGGGCGTGACATCGAAAGAGGCGGCCAGCGCCTCACACGCACAAGTCATGCTGACCCTAGTCGACAGGATGACTGAGCACCACATCATTGCGCTTCATTTTATGACCCTGCCGACGCGCTTCTACAACCCTACACGCCTCATGAAATACCCGGCCTCCGGCGAGCGCGAGAGCTTTCATTACGGCCAACCGGTTCAGGATACGCCAAAGGGGCTTACGAACCCGTCTGAAATCCGCACGCTCGACGGCGAGTTCATCCTATACGTCGAACACGATGAGCGTGTCGCGTTCCAAGTTGCGGAGGCGGACCTGAGGGCTCTGGGCCTGACCGAGGCAGACTATAAGATAGAGACTTATGAGGTGGGGAAAAAGACACGCAAGCGCAAGTCAAGCGAGGTCGACAGATACGTGGTCTCCCAGCTTGGCCTACATCTGCTTTCCTATATGGGGATAACCGCAGGACAGCCTATGCCCTCTGAGGATCCCGCATAAGGGTGCCTCGCGCTCAGTGAAGCATGCCTTGGCTCTCGATACGCGTCCGGACCTGCATGAGCGCGTCGCAGATCCTGTGCTCGACCCTCTCCGCGCATCCCACTTAAAATTCCAGTTCCGAACTACCGATTTGATCGAATAGTTGATAGCTTGAAACGACGGTAGTAGCCAATTGAACGAGAAACCAGAGTTCCGTCCGCTCCATTTGCACTGACCTGCCCCCCGTTGGTCCCTCGATCATAACGAGAGTCTGCCGGTTTGAGATTGGTATTCGGGGGGTGGTTTCATGGCAAGCGCGCCGGGCGCGGAGCCATCAGGGAGCGCAAGCGTCCGGCGCGCTTCGAGCGGCGTCAGGTTGCCGAGCGAGGAGTGCGGCCTGACAGCGTTGTAGTCGTAGCGCCAGAGGGCGATCTTTCGGCGGGCGTCGTCCAGGGTGTCGAAGATCTCCTCGTTCAGCAGCTCGTCGCGCAGGCTGCCGTTGAAGCTTTCGATGAAGGCATTCTGCTGCGGCTTGCCGGGATCGATGTAATGCCAGGCAACGTCGTTCTGATCGGCCCACTTCAGGATGGCCCGGCTGGTGAACTCCGTCCCATTGTCACTGACGATGCAAGCCGGCTTTCCATAGATCCTGACCAGCACATCCAGTTCGCGGGCCACCCTCGCGCCCGAGATGCTGGTGTCGGCGACCAGACACAGGTTCTCGCGGCAGCAATCGTCGATCACCGCCAGGATCCGGAACTTGCGCGACGCCCCGAACGTGTCCGCCACGAAATCCAGCGACCAGCGCTGGTTCGGCATTATGGCCAAGGGCATCGGTGTGCGCGTGCCGCGCGCCCGTTTGCGGCCGCGCCTGCGCCGCACCGGCAACCCTTCGTCGCGGTAGAGCCGATACAGCTTCTTCGGGTTCATCAGCATGCCCCTGCGCTCCAGCAGCAGCCCGATGCGCCGATAGCCGAACCGCCGGCGCACGGCGGCGATTTCCTGCATCGCTGTGCGGATCTCCGGATTGTCGGGCGGCCGCTCGCGCCGCACCGTCTTCGGATCGACACCGACCAGAACGCAGGCCCGGCGTTGCGAGATGGCATGATCCCGCATCGCCTTGAGCACCGCGCCCCGCCGCGCGTTCGGTGTCGTCAGGGCTTTCCCAAGAGATCCTTCAGCACGATATTGTCGAGCATGGCGTCTGCCAGGAGTCGCTTCAGCTTGCTATTCTCATTCGGCGCGGCGCTCGGACCCATGGCGCTTGCGCCTCATTCCAGCGCCCTCAGCCTCTGGGCATCGGACACGTCCATGCCCCCATACTTGGCCTTGAGCTTGTAGAACGTGGCCGGGCTGAGACCGTGACGGCGACAGACCTCCGCCGTCGCCATTCCGGCTTCTTGCTCCTTGATCATCCCAATGATCTGCGCCTCGGTGAAGCGGCTTTTCCTCATGTCGTCTGCTCCTTCGTGATGAAGCAAACTCTACATTAGAGCGAGGGACATTCCGGGGGGCAGGTCAGCACGAACGACCGATCTCCGCGCTCGCTGCGGTTACCATGCTGCAGTGCC
Organism: Paracoccus hibiscisoli; assembly: GCF_005048265.1. Classification (GTDB taxonomy): domain Bacteria; phylum Pseudomonadota; class Alphaproteobacteria; order Rhodobacterales; family Rhodobacteraceae; genus Paracoccus; species Paracoccus hibiscisoli. Next base: position 27,244 of record NZ_SUNH01000025.1, on the reverse strand, counting down.
GATAGACGGCTTTCCGCCCTTCGGGTCGGTCAAAGCGCCAACGGTGCTTCGCTTGCAACGAATGACCGCTCCTGCGTTCTGAGGCCGCTGGTTCGCCGCGCCGCCGCAAGTCCGCTCACCGCCCTTCGTGTCGCCCGACCATCGAGGCGACCTGCACCTTGGTTCCGTCTACCGAAAGTCCTTCGTCTTCACCCTGACGCTATCGATACGAAGATCCGGGATATAGATGTCGCGCGGCGTCGGCGTCCCCGTGTTGCCCGTCAGGGTCCCGCTGGTCGCCCTGAACTCATCCCCCCGGCCATGGGTGAGCGGGAAGGCGTCGCCGCGCTGGCCAATGCTGGTAAGATCAGCTGACAGGTCGGTGATGCGGTGGACGACTAGGTGGACCACCTCGCCCTCGCGCTGCACGTGGCCGGCGACGGCGATCATGCCCGCACCGAGGATGGTGCGTCGGTTGGCCTCGAAGACCTTGGGCCAGACGACCAGGTTGGCGATGCCGGTCTCATCTTCCAGCGTGATGAACATCACCCCCTTGGCTGAGCCGGGGCGCTGGCGGACCAGCACGATGCCCGCCACCTCGCAGCGGCGGCGGTTGCGGGAGGCCATCGCTTCCGCGCAGGGGATCATCCGGCGTCGGGTCAGATCCTCGCGCAGGAAGGCCACCGGGTGGCGGCGCAGCGACAGGCCGGTATGGCCGTAATCCTCGACCACCTCGCGCCCGGCGGCCATCGGGCGCAGGACGACGGTGGGCTCGGCGAACTCCGGGGGCGCTGCGCGCGCCTCGGCGGCGGTGAAGAGGGGCAGGTCCTCGTCGGCCAGCCCCTTGAGGTGCCACAGCGCCTCGCGGCGCCCGAGGCGCAGGGCAGGGCGGAAGCCGTCGGCCTCGGCGATCCGGGTCAGGGCAACGACAGGCACGCGCACGCGGCGCCAGAGATCCTCGACCGAGGCGAAGGGCTGATCGGCGCGGCCGAGCACGATCGCTGCCGCATGAGCGTTGGCGAGGCCCTTGACCATCCGCAGCCCGAGCCGGACCGCGAAGCGCCGACCGTCCTCCAGCGGCTCCAGCGTGCAGTCCCAATGCGAGGCGTTGATGCAGACCGGGCGAACCTCGACCCCGTGGTCGCGGGCGTCGCGCACGATCTGGGCGGGGGCATAGAAGCCCATCGGCTGGCTGTTCAGGAGCGCCGCGCAGAAGACGTCCGGATGCCAGCACTTCAGCCAGGCCGAGGCATAGGAGATCAGCGCGAAGCTCGCCGCATGGCTTTCCGGAAAGCCGTAGCTGCCGAAGCCCTCCAGCTGGCGGAAGGTCCGCTCGGCAAAGTCGCGGTCGTAGTCGCGGGCCACCATTCCCTCGATCAGCTTGTCGCGGAACCGGGACACCCCGCCGGTGAACTTGAAGGTCGCCATGGATTTGCGCAGCATGTCGGCCTCGCCGGGCGTGAAGCCCGCGCATTCGATGGCGACCCGCATGGCCTGCTCCTGGAAGAGCGGCACGCCGAGGGTCTTGCCCAGCACCTTCTCCAGCTCGGGGGTGGGGAAGTTCACGGCCTCCTGTCCCGCGCGGCGGCGCAGATAGGGATGGACCATGTCGCCCTGGATCGGACCGGGTCGGACGATCGCCACCTGCACGACCAGGTCGTAGAAGGTGCGCGGCCGCAGGCGCGGCAGCATCGACATCTGCGCGCGTGACTCGATCTGGAAGGTGCCGAGCGTGTCGGCCTTGCGGATCATCGCATAGGTGCGCGGATCCTCGGCCGGGATGTTTGCCAGGTCGTGGCGGATGTCCTTGTGCTCGGCCAGCAGCTGCAGCCCCTTGGCCATGCAGGTCAGCATGCCGAGCGCCAGCACGTCGACCTTCATGAAGCGCAGCGCCTCGATGTCGTCCTTGTCCCATTCGATGATCTGGCGATCCTCCATCGCTGCCGGCTCGATGGGGACCAGGTCGTCCAGGCGGTCATGGGTCAGGACGAAGCCGCCCGGATGCTGGCTGAGGTGCCGGGGCATGCCGCGCAGCTGTGCGGCCAGCTCCAGCGTCAGGCGCAGGCGGCGGTCATCCGGGTTGAGGTTCAGTGCGCGCAGCTCGTCATCGGCGATCCCCTCCTCGGACCAGGCCCAGATCTGGCTGGACAGCGCCCGGATCAGATCCTCGGGCAGGCCCAGGGCCTTGCCCACGTCGCGCAGCGCGCCCTTGGTGCGATAGCGGATCACCACGGCGGTCAGCGCGGCGCGGTCGCGGCCATAGGTGCGGTAGATCCACTGGATCACCTCCTCGCGCCGCTCGTGCTCGAAGTCCACGTCGATGTCGGGCGGCTCGCGGCGCTCCTCGCTGACGAAGCGCTCGAACAGCAGATCGTTGCGCCCCGGATCGATGGAGGTGATCCCCAGCACGAAGCACACGGCCGAGTTCGCGGCCGACCCCCGGCCCTGGCAGAGGATATCGCGCGAGCGGGCGAAGCGGACGATGCTGTTCACAGTCAGGAAGTAGGGGGCATAGTCCAGCCGGTCGATCAGGCGCAGCTCATGGTGCAGGCTGGCGGTGACCTCGGTCGGGACGCCTTCGGGATAGCGCTCAGACGCGCCCTCCCAGGTCTGCCGCTCCAGCGTGGCCTGGGCGGTCACGGTGGGATCGTCGCGCTCCTCGGGATACTGGTATTCCAGCTCGTCGAGCGAGAAGCGGCAGGCCTCCGCGATCCGGGCCGAGCGGACCAGCGCTTCGGGGTAGCGGCTGAACAGCCGGTGCATCTCCACAGGCGTCTTCAGGTAGCGGTCGGCGTGACGCTCGCGGCGAAAGCCCAGGGCGTCGACGGTAGTGTTGTGGCGGATCGCGGTGACCACGTCCTGCAGAATGCGACGGTCGGGGGTGTGGAACAGCACGTCATTGGTGACCACGGTCGCCACGCGCAGGCGGGCGGCGAGGTTCAATAGTTCGTGCAGCCGCAGCTGGTCGTTCGGGCGCCGGCGCAGGGTCAGGGCCAGATGAGCGCGGTCGCCAAAGGCCTCGCGCATCCGGCGCAGCTGGAGGGCGCAGAGATCATCCGCCTGGTCGGGGATCAGGATGCCGATCAGGCCCTCGCAGGCGGCGGCCACGTCCGACCATTCCAGGTGGCACTTGCCCTTTCCGGCCCGCCCCTTGCCGACCGACAGCAAGCGGCAGAGACGAGAATAGGCCGGGCGGTCGGTCGGATAGACCAGCAGCGACATGCCGCAGGCCAGGTCCAGCCGGCAGCCGACGATCAGCCGGACGCCGGTCTCCTTTGCCGCCACATGCGCGCGCACGATCCCGGCCAGCGAGTTGCGATCGGAGACGGCCAGGGCCTCCATCCCCATCAGGGCAGCGGTGGCGAACAGTTCCTCGGCCGAGGACGCCCCGCGCAGGAAGGAGAACTGGGAGGTGACCTGCAATTCGACGTAAGAAGGGCAGCTCATCCGAACATTCCATGCAGGAACCAGCGATGTGACCCGGTGGCCCGGTCCTCTCCGTCGCCCTGGCGGAAGATCCAGTAGCGGGCCCCAGCTTCGTCCTCGATGCGGAAATAGTCGCGCACGGCCTGGGCCTCGGCGTCGCGCTTCCACCATTCGCCGAAGATGCGTTCCGGCCCGTCGGCGCATTGCACGTGACGCCGCACCCCGCGCCAGAGGATCCAGCGCGGCGGGTGGTCGGGCAGCAGCGCCATCGTCTCGATCGGTTCGGGGCGCGGCAGCAGGCGCGCGGGGCGCGGCCAGTGGTCGGGCCAGGCGTCCATACCGGGGGTGGCCGTGTCCGCCAACGGCGGGATGCGGATGATGGCGCGTTCAGGCACGTCGCTGGCCACGGCTGCGAAGCGGAAGACCGAGCGTGCCCCGAGCCGGTTCGACAGCGTGTCGATCAGGCCGGAGAGATCGGGCGCCGCCTTCTCCAGAAGCGACGTCGCCGATTGTCGCGGCACCAGCGGTTCGGCGATGGTGGCGGTCAGGGTCATGATCTCGATGCCGAGACCAGGATCGAGAGTGACGATCCGGTCGCAGAGCAGCCGGGTCAGACGGGCAGGGTCGCGCTGCGGCACGGCGAGGCCCACACGCAGGACCTCGGTGCGGTTGTCGACCCGCGAACAGAGCAGGTCCAGCCGCCGCACGCCGAGCCCCTTGGCGGTCAGCTCGATGCAGAGCTGGAGCACCAGCTTGCCGATATAGCGGGCGATGGTTTCCGGCGCGGCGATGGGTTCGGCAAAGGCGCGGCGGATCTCGATCAGCCCCTCCGGGCGCAGCGGTGGGATCGGCTCGGAGGCCAGGCCCCGCGCCTGGTCCAGACTTCGGCAGAGGACCTCGCCGAAGCGGCGCGTCAGAGGTGCGCGGGGCTGGTCCATCAGATCGCCGATGATCTCGAAGCCGAGGTCCCGCAGCCCGGCCACTGTCGCGGCGGGCAGGCGCAGCGCCTCCAAGGGCAGGGGCGCCAGCGCGGCATCCAACCCGCCCGGCGGCACGATGGTGACGCTGTCCGCCCCGTGCCGTGCCAGCGCATGGGCCGCGCCCCAGCTGTCGGCCAAGGCCAGCCGCGCTGTGATGCCGGAAAGCGCCAGTTTGCCCGCCAGCGCCTCCAGCATCGCCGCCTCGCCGCCATGCAGGTGATCGGCGCCGGTCGAGTCGATGACGATCCCGTCTGGCGGATCGGCCGAGACGATGGGTGCGACCCGCTGCAGCAGCCACAGCGCCAGACGCTCCAGCGCTGCGGTATCGGCCCCGGCGTCGTCCGCCTCGATGCGCAGATCCGGCACCAGCGCCTGCGCCCGGCTGACCGTCATACCCACCCGCAGGCCCAGGTCCCGCGCCGCCGGGCAGGCGGCGGTGACCACCCGCCGGTTTCCCGCGCGACCGGCGATGATCAGCGGCCCCTCAGCCGGCGGCGATGTGACGCCCGCCTGCCGCTGCCGCCGATCGATCGGCCACATCGGCAGGAAGACGGAGATGACCCGCGCCATCGCATGCCTCCAGTTCGAGATCGAAGGAGTCCCCGGCCCGGGCCCGGATCAGCTCGACGAGCCAACGGGCCCGGCCGACGCCCGGAACGGGCAGGGGGGCGGAGGGCAGCTCGGAGACCCGCCACCGGGTCATTGCCGCGGTCGGCTGTCCGAAGTCGCTGGCATCCGCCTGCCGCCGCCAGCGCCGGAGCGCCAGGCCGATGGTGCCCGATCCCTTGGCGGCCAGGTGCAGCCGGCGCGAGGCGGTCATCGACAGCCGCGCCACGTCACCCACCACGGCGGCCAGCCCGCCATGACGCAGGCCCTCCTCCATCGCCGCCAGGACCGAGATGTCATCGCCGGCCTCGACATGGATCACCCTCTCAGGCGGCAGGCCCACCTGCGCCAGGCCCGGCGCGAAGAGATCGGCCTGGGTCACGCACCACAGCACCTGGCCCTTCATCCGCGCGGCAATGCCTGCCACGAAGCAGGCGGCCGCCGCGCCGTCCACCGCACCCTGTCCGCCGCCCGCCACCTCGTGCAGCGCGCCGAGCGACAGTCCGCCCTGAGGCAGGCGCCGGTCCAGCTCCCGCACGCCGAAAGGCAGCACGCCGTGTTGGCGCGCTCCCGTGCCGTCGATCTCGCCGATCCGGGCGCGCAATTCGGCCAGGGCGGGGCGGACGGCAGGCATGGGACGGGGCTCCTTTGCAGTTGGCGATGAACAGGTTTGATTAGTTCCTGTTTTGTTCTCGTGATGCCATTCTGTCAACCGGCGCGGCGTGTGTTCCAGCATGAGCCAGGGCGACGACGCCACAAGCAGTTGGAAAGGCTGGATTCAAAGCGGGGGATAAGTCGCCGGCAGCGATGAGGACTGCTCCATCCTGGTCCTCTGACAGGGTCACGGCATCGGCCGTTGAGTGATTGACGCAGGCAGAAAGCAGGCCCAGAACGGGAGCCAGACCAGCGCGAGGGCAGGGCGATTTGCAATCTGTATAACGTGACGACCTCGCAGGAGGCACTGACCCGGCTGATCGATGGGCTTACCGATCGCGCCGGAAACCTGGCCTCCGGCAGCGTCTATCCCGATCAGCTGGCACCGATCATCCGCAACGGCGACGACGGGCCGGAGCTAGTCAAGGCGCGATGGGGCATGCCCTCGCCGCCGTCGGTCCTGAAGACCGCGCGCGATCCGGGCGTCACCAACGTTCGCAACCTCGGCTCGCCGCATTGGCGGCGGTGGCTGGGGCAGGGGCATCGCTGCCTGGTGCCGGTCACTAGTTTCTCGGAGCCGCGCGGCAAGGGGCAAGGGGTGCAGTGGTTCGCGCCCACCGACCCGAGCACGACCATGTTCTTTGCGGGGATCGAGACCCGCAGCTGGACCTCGCTCCGCAAGGTCAAGGATGGCGAGACGACCGATGATCTTTACGCCTTCCTGACCTGTCCGCCGAACGCCGAGGTCGCGCCCATCCATCCCAAGGCCATGCCGGTGATCCTGACCCGACCCGAGGAATGGCGCGCATGGCTGGACGGCATCCGGGCCGAGGAGCTGCAGCGGCCCCTGCCGGACGGCGCGCTGACGCTGGTGGACGCGCCGGTATAGGCCCAAGTGAGTTGGACCTGATGACCACAAATCGAACTCATTGCTTCAGCTTCCGCACGCAGTTGCCAATTCCTGTAGGGTTCTGGCAGCGCCGCAGGCAGTTATAGAGTGAAACTCGGGATCATGATTTTTGATATTGGGTCAAAACGCGCAGACGCGATCGCTCACGCCTCATGTGTGGTCGCCATGTAATCCTGACCTGGGTCGATTATGCCACCCGGCCCGTAACATCGGAAGGAAAACTGACTTTGCCTTGCGACCAGACGCCTCGTTCAGGCCGCGCTACTAAAAGCTCCCCGGAGCGTTTGGCATCAGAATATCCGATTTTGACGAACCTGGAAATCTGTCTGTTCAATTAATTCCGTCGCCCCTACTGACGCGTATCGACACATGCACCATCGCCCACTTCGGGTGGCCCGTCCCCACAAAAAACTAAGTCGAAAAAAGGACATCGACGGAGCTTGTCTGGCGTGCTCCGGCAATGGAAGATTTATCTCTGAGCCCCGGAAAGATGCGTGCGGATGATGTTTTTGCCGTGGGGACAGGAATGCTTCTTCAGGAAAGGACGGATTCAAATCGTTGATTTGAATCCCAGAGAGCAAGGCTCCTCCACGTCCACACAAAGAGCCCGGAGACGGCTTTTGTGTGGACGTGGAGACTTGCGAGGGGACACCCCTTCGAACCCCGGCCTGCGGAACCGCTCCTTGCATCGCAAAGGAGGCACCATGCCGCGAAAGAAAACCGCTGATCCCCGCTCGATCTTCCACCTGAGGCTCTCTCAGGCCGAGCGGGCAGAGTTCGACTCCAAGGCCCAATCGGCTTCGCTGACAACCGCTGAGTTCATCCGTCGCGCTTGTCGCGATGTGGTGATCAACAGCCTTGCCGGCAAGCACGCAATCGCCGCAGAGATGCGGCGCCGGAACTTCCTGCTGGCCAACATTGCGAGCAACCTGAACCAGGTCGCGCGCCACGTAAACATCCACAAGGATGACGCCGATCTGCTGTTCGTCACGGCCCATCTGAAGAGCATCGACCTGAATATCCGCCGGTCCTTCGGTCTTCCCGACACTCTGTTCAACCGGGTGTCGTCATGATCATCACATGGTCAAAGTATACGGGCAAAACGGATCCGGATGGAGGAGGGGCCATCACCTACATGACGGCCGCGTCGGTGGCCAAATCACTTGATGGCAAGGCGCGCCGTCGCGACACACGCAACCCGCTCCCCCGGATCCTCAGAGGGTCGCCCGATCTTGTCGGCGCCATGATCACGTCGATCCCGTTCAAGTGCCGATACAGTTCTGGGGTTCTCAGCTTCGAGGCCGGTGATATCGACCTTGCGCTGTTTCATGCGAGCGACCCCGCCTTGATAGCCCAGCTGCGTCGCGTGATGGTCGAGTTCGAGGAGGTAGCTTTCGTCGGTGTTCCGGTGCATCAGCGCCCTCCGATCCTGTGGACCAGCCACAGCCACACGGGCCGGCTGGAGCTGAACTTCCTGATCCCCCGTGCTGTCTACGTAGCGGCGAAGGTCACGGCGAAAAGGGTTGGGGTTGCCGCCGTCGCCCGCCTCGGGGTGGGGCCGGACATGGTCATCAAGAGCTACAACCCCCACCCGCCCGGCGACGAAGCGCGCAAGCTCATGGACGGCTTCCGGGACCGGTGCAACAGCAAGTTCGGATGGGCGGATCCGATGGACCCTGCGCGCCGGAGGGCTCTGGCCATCCCCGATCACGAACTCAAGCTCGCGCGGAACGCCGCGCGCCTGGGTGCCCCCGTCATCAAGACATCAGACCGCGAGCAGCTTCATGAGGCGGTCTGCGGCTGGATTCGGGAAGGGCAGATCAATGATCGCCCGGACCTCGAGGAAAAACTCCGTCGCGCCGGATACGAAATCGTTCGTGACGGTGAGGACTATCTGAGCATCCGCTCCCTCCGGGATCATCCCAAGGGTCTGCCGCGGCTGACCAAATCGATGCGGATGAAAGGGGGTATCTGGAGCCGTGCGTTTCGGTCGCGTGACTACGCAATGGCATTGATCGGCGACGCGAAACGACAGGAACTCGCAGGTCATCATAAGAAACGGAAAGCGCTTGACGACGACGAATACCAGCGGGGCCTCGAAAGGCGGCGCAAGTTCAACTTGCAGCGGTATCCAGCTTTCCAACTGTCTGACGATGAGCCTACGTCGCCCAATGTCACCATCGGGAATGGGCGGAGAGAATTGCCTATCGAACGGAACGTGGCCAGCCCGATCATGATCAAGCCTATGGAGGTGGGCGGCATGCCGATCGGAGATGCTGCCAAGATCACGAAACTGCGTCTGCTCCGCTCACTCTACCCGGTGGACCTTCCCGAGGGGCTTGTCGATCAAATCCGCTTCGTGAATGTCGACAAGAAAGCCGTCTTTCTGGCCGATGGTTCGGTTGTTCAGGATACGGGAGATAGTATTCTTTGCAACAAGACCAGTAAGGTGGCGGTGCGCCTGATGGCACTTGAAGCCTCTGCAAAACAGTGGACCGTTTGTGAGGTCACTGGTCCGGATGACTTTCTTGCGGCTCTCGCGGTCGAATGCGGCCATTTGGGCATCAGCGTTTCCGGTATCGACGAACGATGTCAGCATATCATCAATGACGCATTGGTGGCTGCAGAATTGCCGATCTGGCGCCCCGATGGTGAGCAAACGCCCAAAGAGGATACCCTCGTGCCAGAGCTGGATCCCCATGCAAACGTGCCGCCGCGGGAGCAGGGTGGGGCCGTGCCTCCCTCCGCCGTTGATTTGTCTCGGGACGATCCCGAAGGTGACAACGCCGTAGAGCCGGATGAGTATGGCCCATCAATCTAGACTTTGATGCGCTTCGCAGACTGACTCTTTGGACGCACTGAATGGAAACGCCCCGGGACTCCGGGGCGTTTTGCGTGGAAATATCGTGCATCTAAAATAATAGCATTCCCTCACACATCACACCGGGACACGCCACGATAGCTGCCCTCCCGTTCGGCGAGATCGAGGCAGAGGCCGCGGGCCTCAATCTCCTCGCGCAGCCGCTTGCCCTGGAGGCAGGCGGCGGAGCGGTCCAGCGTGCCGAGGCTCGCGTCGAAGCAGGTCTCGACGGTCTCGTCCCACCGGTCGATCAGGCGGCGGTCGGCGGCGCCGAGGGACCCGCCGGCGGAGAGGAGGAGGACCGCGCCGAGAGCGGGGACGGCCAGGGCGGCGGCGATGAGCAGGGGGCGGGCAGGCAGGGTCATGGGTTCGGTCCTTCGGGAATGAGGGCGCGGCGGCGCGGCATGCGCCGCCGGGGCGGGGCGCGCTCAGCGCCGGGTCAGCGCGTCGAGATCGGCATGGACCTCCATGGGGGTGGCGGCGTAGCCAAGGGCGTGCGCGGCAGCGAAGGGGTCGTCGGAGATCTCCGCAACGGGATGGCAGGCGTGGAGATAGATTGCAGTGACCAGCGTGGTGGCGCCGGCGGGGGTGACCAGGTCGAGGCCCTGGTAGGCACCATCGGTCAGGCGGTAGGCCGGCCGGTCCATGCCGCAGAAGACCTGCACCGGGGCGGGCGCCTCCCTAGCAAGCGTGGCGGGGTCCGCGTCGGCGCGGTCCGAGACGGCGCTCCGGAGGGCGACGAGGACCAGATCGCCCGGCACGGCCGCGCTGCCTGTGCCGATCACGCTGCGCGAGACCTGGTCGTAATGCAGGCACTCGCCCATGTGGCAGCGACCGAGGTAGGGTTCGGCCAGCACGGGGCCGGGCAAGGCGAGGACCGCGGGCAGGGTCAGCGCGGCGGCGAGTATCGGGGACGTCTTCATGCGGGATCTCCTTCGGCGGGGTCGGGTGATGGGCAGGTGATGGTCGGGGTCATTCGGTGCAGGAGGCGGGATTGCCGAGACACCGGCGCAGGGTGTTGGGCGCGTCGGGATCGAGGCCCTCGGCCAGCCGTCCGGGCGTCACGGAGATGCCCGTCAGGCGCCAGGCATCATTCTCTGCCTCGTCGCTCGATGTGTCGGGGTCGGGTGCCTGCAGCCGACCGGTCAGCGCCAGCGGCGCGTCTTCCGTGCCGATCTGAAGGGTCAGGTCGTGCCGGGGCTTCGAGAAGAGGCCGCCGCGGGCGTCGAGCGCGGCCTCCAGCCCCCATTCGCAGGCGAGGATGCGCAGCGCCACGGTCTCGCCGCCGCCGAGGTCGATCTGTGCAGCCTGGAGCGCCTCCGGCGCCTCGGCCGCCGCGAAGAGGCGCTGGCAGCGGATCTCGGTCCGCCGTGCCTCGAAGGTGGCCCGCGCCTGGCGGCACCGGCCGAGGAGCGGCGCCGTCCAGCGCCTGCCCCGGTCATAGACCGCGCAGTCGGGCAGGGCGTCGCGGTGGTCACGGGCCGGGTCCAGCGCGGCAATGCGCGCGTCCAGCGCGCGGGTCTCCGCGGCGATCACCGCCTCGCGCCGGGCCGCCATCGCGGCGCGGGCCTCGGCCAGGGTGGCGTGTAGCGGCGCCAGCGCCTCGGCGGCCTCACTGCGGCTCAGCCAGGCCTCGATCCGGGGCGCCAGCGCATAGCCGTCCGTGGCCAGAAGCCCGTCCAGCGTCTCCGGGGCGGCCTCGAGAGCGGCGAGGTCGCGGGCGATCACCGCCTCGACCGCCGCGCGCAGAGGAACGGCCACGCGGGCCTCGCAGGCCGACAGCGCGGCCGCGGCCAGCGGTGCCCCGGCCGGCGCGCGGGTCGCGACGATCCGCGCCCGGCAATGCGCCAGGATCGCCTCGGGGTCGCTGAGCGCCTCCACCCCTTGCGCCAGCTCCGCGCCGAGCGCCTCCGCGGCCGTGCCGACCAGCGGTTCGGTCAGCGCGCCGGTCGCCCCGGCCGCCTCCGCCCGCGTCAGGCCCGCAGCTGGCGGCGCCGGGGCGTCGACCGGGATGGGCTCCGCCGGGACGGGCGCGGCCAGGGCGGGTGCCGGGAGCGTGCAGACGGCGGCCAGCGCGGTGCCGAGCAGCAGGGCGGGAAGAGAGAGGCAGTTCGACGCCGGACGCGTTGGTGTCGGGCGGCTCGGAACAGGGCGGGTCGGTGTCAGGTGGATCATGGCGGGCCTCGGGGCGCAGTAGGGAACGGGCACCGCGCGACAGGCCGCGCGGCGGGGAGGGATGGGCGGGTCGATCGACAGGGGGACCGGGGGGGGGGACGGATGGGAGGGCCGCGCGCGGGGCGCGGACGTCAGGCCCCAGTGGGGCTGCGCGGAGATGGCGAGGCGCGCCGTTCGGCGCGCGGGCAGGCGAGGCGGATGCAGGCTGGTCTCATGGGTCTCTCTTGCGCACGCGGGAACGGGTCTTGGGCATCCTATTCACAGAAAACTTCTAAATCCACAGTATACTTCTTTGCACGACTCGGGTTTCTTCGGGCCTAGGATCGGAATGACCGATCATCCCGACCCTCTGCTCACTGCCTTCGCCGCCGTCCTGCGCCGTCACCGTCGTGCGGCGGGGTTCACGCAGGAGGGCCTCGCCCACGAGGTGGGCCTCAGCCCGCGCTACGTCTCTCTGCTCGAGACCTGCCGCCACCAGCCCACCTTGGGCACGATGGCCGACATCGCCGACGTCCTGGGCCTGCCCTTGGCGCAGATGATCGCCGAGGCGGAGGCTGAGGTGGAGGGCGACCAGATGGTCGGCGACGCCTCCGGTCGGGTTGCCAAGGACTGAGGCAGGCGTTCCTGCGGCGTGGCTTTCCATCACCGGATATTCTTCGGTGACGCGGCAATGTGCGCCCGCGCCGTTTCCAGATGCCCGACCAGCAGGTCGAGCCGGTCGAGGGCCAGCAGCGCGCCGCGGGTGAGCGGCGCCGCCTTGGGACCGGGCACCGCCTCGGCGGCCCAGAAAACCAGCCCGAGAAGGTCGCGCAGGACTGCGGCCTCGTCCAGCGCATTGACGAGGGCGCCCCGCAGCAGGGGAAGGTCGGGGACCTGCTCAGACATCGGGTGACCCTCCCGTGCCGGGTCCGGGGGGCGGCGGCACGGACCGGGCCGATCCGCCATCACTGGCCGCAGGCGGCATCTCGCCATCCGTCACCGCCCTTGCTCCTGTCGCTGACGCCGTCGGCACCGGTGACGGGTGATCTCGATCGTCCCGCGACCCCTCGTCCGCCGTGATGGCCACCGCCGTCACCGGTTTCTCGAACGGATCGCCCTCGATCACCCGTTCCGCCTCGAGGCGGGCCGCCAGCGCGTCGAGGAGTGGCCGGCTCTCCTTCAGGAGCACCGTGGCGCGGCCATGGCCACGCTGGAGATGTGCCTCGACGCGGTCGCGCAGATGCGGGTCGGCCGCCAGCCGCGCCATCGGGTTCGCGTGCCAGGTCAGGCCACCGCCGAGGCCCCAGGACAGCTCCAGCTGCAGCGCGAGCCAGGTCGCCAGCGCAAGGTCGCTGCTGGCATCGCCGCCGGCGCCGGTGCCGGGGGCGCCGAGGACCAGCGCCTCGGCCGCGCGCCCTGCCAGACGGCATGTGATCCGCGCCTCCAGACCCGCACGGGTCGGGGTGCCGGCCTGCTCCTCGATGGCGACGAGGCCGCCGGTGGCGCCGATCCGCACCTCGGTGATGCGGCCGGCGAGAACTCCAGCCTGGCGCAGGCGGTGGAAGGCCACGGCATGGCCCGCCTCGTGAACCGCCATCCGGCGCATCAGGCCCGGCTCCTCGGGGCCGAGGCCCAGGGCGCCGGCAATGTCGACGGCGATGATCCTGCGGCCGGCGGCGCGGGCGAGGCTGCGGGCCTCGCGCAGGGCGGCATCGATCTCGGCCGGGCTGTGGCCGATGGCGCGGCGGGACAGATCGTCCAATGCCTCGGGGGGCAGCGCATCACCCAGTTGCCGGGTGAGCATCGCGTGCAGGGCCGCGCGGCCTGGCAGCGGGAGGGCCAGCGTTCGGTCGAGCCTGCCGGGACGGCGCAGGGCCGGGTCGATGGCGCCCGGGTCGTTCGTCGCGGCCAGCACCAGCACCCCCTCGAGACCCAGCACCCCGTCGAGCTGTTCCAGGAGCCCGGCGATGACCTGCGCGCGGTAGGTCGAGGCGTGCCGGTCATCCGAGCCGCGGCTGCCGGCGGCGTCCAGCTCGTCCAGGAACAGCACGCAGGGCGCGGCAGTCCGGGCGCGCGCGAAGGTGGCCCGCATCTCGCGCAGCAGATCGCCCAGATGCCCCGCGGCCTGCCAGTCGCCGAGCGAGGCCGCGATCAGCGGCAGCCCCGCCGATCCGGCGATGGCGCGGGCCAGCCAGGTCTTGCCGGTCCCCGGCGCACCATGGATCAGGAGCGAGCGGGTCATCTCGGTCCAGGCCACCCAGCCCGCGCGCCAGCCCGCCATGTCGGTGACGAGCCGCGTGGCCGCGTCGCGGACCGGTCCGTCCTCGAGGGACAGATCGTCCAGCGTCAGTGCCACGCTGCCGCACGCGGGCGCGCTGGCCGCGAGGCGGCGCAGCTCTGCGGTCCAGGCGGTTGGGTCCGGCGCGCGCAGCGCCAGGTGCCAGGCCTCGGCCTCCAGCCCGCGGAGCGCCGTGTCCGAAGGCAGGTCCGATGGTGGGACAGGCGCCGGCACCGCCGCGGGCAGGACACGACCGGCCGAGCGAGGACCGATCCCGCCGCGCGCGCCGCGGGTGCGGGCCGAGGCACCTGTCGCGCGGGCGCGCGCCGTGCCTGTCACCGCCAGATCCAGCACCGCCGCCACCGCCGCGCGGTCGGGCGGGCCGACATGCAGCAGCGGCGGCAGCAGGCGCGCCATGCGCCGGGGCAGCAGGTTCTCCCCGCCGAGGATCAGCAGATGCGGCATGTCCCCGCCCGCCAGCACCCCTTTCCAGAAGGACTGGATCGCCTCCGGGGGCTTGGCCTCCGAGGTGGAGGCGGACGCGGTCCCCGGAGGCGTCGCCGCGCAGGTCAGGGCGAGCGGGGCGCCGGGATGCTCCGCGGCGATCAGCGCCTGCACCAGGCGGGCCAGCTCTGGGGTCAGGCCCGCCGGACGGCAGGCCATGAGCGTGATCGCCCCGGGACGGAGCATCCGTGACAGGTCGGAAGCCTCGGGCAAGGCTTGGGCGAGCATCGCCAGTGCCAGCGCCATCAGCGGGCGCTGCGCGAGGGGCGGACGGGTCCCGGCAAACGAGATCTCCTCGTCGAGCGGCGTCATGGTCTCGAGATCGTCGATCTCGCCGATGCGCCCCTCGACCAGGGCGTCGAAGACGGCATCCGGCATCTCGGGCGGAGGCAGGGGTGCCGCATCGATGCGGCGGGCGGCGGTGTGGAAGCGGGTCAGCCAATCGGACATGGCGGGACCTCCCGTGATCGGGGGAAAGGGACGGGGTGGCGCCAGCACGAGCCTGTGCGCGCGCGCGCCCCGCGACGGGTTCAGGAAAGGGAGCCGGGTCTCAGCGGCCGGAGGATGCGTCGGTCCCGGGGTCCTCGGGCGGCGTCTCGTCCGCCGCGGTCGGGTCGGGTGCGGTCGGATCGGACGCCTCCAGCGTCACGGCCAGTGCGTCCAGCCGGACCTCGATCTCGGCCCGGAGCGCGGGACGGTAGATCTCGCGGGTGACGTTAAGCATGTCGGCGAACTCCGCCCGCGGGACGACCGTCTCCGGAAAGCCCCGGCGCAGATCGCCGTGCATCCGCTGCTCGGCCGCGCAGGCCGCGGCCCCGGTGGGGACCACCAGCTCGCGCAGGACCCGCACGCGGGCCTCGGGGGGCAGGCCCAGCTGATGGCGGTGCCGCTTCTCCGGATGGGCGGAGTAGCCCAGCTTCAGGAAGTGGCGATCCCCATGGCGCAGGTCCAGCAGGTAGATGCGGCTCTCCCGCGCGCTCCAGCCCTTGCCGCAGTCCGGGCAGTCGACCTGCCCCCAGTAGAGGTTCGCCCGGGCGATGCGCCGCTCGGCCCCGCAGGCATGGCGATAGAGATGGTAGTTCGGATTGCACTCGGGGTCCGCCCCGATCCGCGTCCAGCCGCGCCGCGCGGCGATGGCTGCCTCCTCCGCCGCGAAGCAGGTCTCGCAGCGCAGACCCGCCGTGCCCTCGGCCATGCGGCGGACATAGTCGAACTGGCGGCGCTGGTCGTGGCCGCAGCGGGCACGGTAGAGCCCGTAGGCGGTCTCTTCCGGGTCACGGCCCAGGTAGACCAGCGCCGCCCGGGCCGCGGTCTCCGCCCGGCGGGCCTCCAGGCAGGCATGGCAGATCGGCCGGCCCGCCATCAGCGTGAAGATCCGGCAGGTGAAGACACGCCCGCAGATCCGGCAGCGCAGCGCCAGGTGCAGCCGGTCGATGACCCGGTCGGCGATGTCGAAGCCCTTGGCCTCGGCGGCGGCGATCCAGCCGGGGGAGAGGGGGCCGGGATGGACCGCCAGGGACGCGCCGTCCACGAAGAGAGTGCCCGGGGTGCCCGGGGCGGCGGGAGCCGCAGGATCGGCGGTCGGGCAGAACGAGATCGTCGCCGGGTCGGATGCGGCGGAACGGGGTTTGCGGGGCATGGATGCCTCCAGATGCTGATTTATGGAAAACCCGCCCTCGCGCGACCCGTCCGCGCGAGGGATGTGCAAAGCGCACGCGTGCAGCATCGGACCGCCTAGGAAAGGCAGTGTCGCGGCAGACGGCAGCGCGGGTCAGGAAGGGGGAAGGGTCAGGCCGGGACCGGCGTCGCGACCGCGGCCATCTCCGGCTCGATCTCGTGGGGATCGAGATGGCAGGGCAGGGAGGCCATCTCCCCGACCGCCACGCGCATGCTGCGCAGCATCTGCCGGCACCGCCAGGCCACGGCGCCATGGCCCGGGCAGGCGAAGAGACCGGGCGCCTGGTCCAGGACCTGCCGGGCCTCGCGGAACTCGGCATTCGTGCCGGCCTGCATCAGCAGGTAGCAGATCAGCGCCATATGCCGCAGGGGCCGGTCCTCGAGGCGCATCACCGTGGCGCTGCGGATGCTGTCGATCCGGGCGAGGACGCCGGCGCGGGCCGCTTCGGCCTCACAGAGCGACGCGGCGAAGCCCGGGTCCCGGCTATCAGCCGCGCTGATGTCGCGCTCGGCCTCGACATGGGCCGCAAGCGCCGCCAGAAGCCCCGAGAAGGCGCGCGAGATCGGCGTGTGGGTGAAGTGGCGCGATGCCGGTTCCGTCACGCCGACAGGCGTGGTAAGGCTGCAATTAGCCATCGTTGATCCTTTCTCGATCTTCATGGTTAGGGCGGACAGGAGGGTAGGATCTCTTGTCTTCGCCCGACCAATATGTGATTATGCCATCACGATGTCAACATCAAAATGGTAATAACAATGGCTCCGCCAAAAAAAGATACAGAGGCGCTCACATTGCGGCTCTCGCGATCAATGATAGACGCGATTGATGAGCGTCGACGGCTTGAAGCTGATATCCCTACACGTCCGGAGATGATCCGTAGAGTGCTAGAAAAGTGGCTGCAGATTGACACGGAACAGCAATAACCTGTGCCTTTTGGAGGCGCACTACGTGAATTGTGATGCGGCGCATCTGGAGCATGATAGGCGGCGCTACCCAATAGTTTGACCTGCGGTCCGCCTCGATATCGAATTTTCCTCAGCGACGAGCGCCCGGAACGCGCTTTCCCCGATGATCTGGATCGGGTGGCCCGCTTCCCGCATCTCTTCGGCCTTGCGGTGCTTGCTGCTCTTATCGTGACCGGCCAGGACGGTCAGGTCCTGATTACCGACCACCAGATGCGTGGTCTGCTTGGTCACCCCGGCCCGCACGCACATTCCGACCTGCGCGGCCAGCATGGCGGCCTCGGTCCGCGACATCTGCAGAGCGCCCGTGAAGACCACGACGGAACCCGCCAGCGCACCCGCAGGGTCGCCCTCCAGGGTCATCTTGGCGGCGACAGTCTTGCGTGGTTGGGGCTTCAGCAGATCCTCGAAGGGCAGCCCCAGCTGGCGCTCGGCATGAAGCACGACCATCGCCGCCGCCCGCGCATCCTCGCCCGCGTCGTGGTGGTGGAAGTCCAGCTTCAGCCTCTTCTTGAGGTTCGCCAGCCCATGCCCGCCATTCCCCTTCAGCTCGGGCCAGGCCCGCCGGGCGATCGTCACGCTGTCCGTCCATCGCCAATCCGGCACCTCCATCCCGCAGCTGCGGCAGGCGGCCGTGACGGCCTGCCGGTCGAAGTTGCTGTGCTGGACGAGGGCATGGGGGTTCAGGATCGGCGTCAGCATCCCGATGGCCTCGTTGAAGCAGGGTGCATCGGCGACATGGTCGGGGCTTATCCCGTGCAGCCGGATGTTGAACGGATCGAAGCGCATGCGCGGATTGACCAGCATCGAGAAGGTCTCGATCCCGTCATCGGGCTGCACGCAGGCGATGCCGATCTGGCAGATGCTGGCCGCGTCGCTGCAGGCGGTCTCGACGTCGATCGCGATGAACCGGAAGTGACCGGTTGGGATCCCGGCCGCATGGCCAAAGTTGGGCCTGTCCGGCGCGGGGGCGGGCATCGGCGCCAAGGGTTCGGCATCGCGACGGGGATCGGGCTGCTTGGGGCAGGGACGGTCGAACAACCAACTGAACACGGACACTGAAACACTCTCCCTCAAAACCCGGCATCACAAGGCCGAAGCGAAATGACTCCGGCACGAGCAACCATAGCATCGAAGATCAGCTTCGTGGATCGCTTCTTGTCTGGCGGCGAAGAGGCGCGGTAATCTTCGTGCATGACCCTCAGCCAGACCCAGATCATCCGTTCCCTCGCCGATGCGCTTCAGTGGTTCGAGAAGGAACTCGCCTGGGGCGCGCCTGTCGCCGAGCTGCGGCACCTGACGGGCCGCATCGGCGAGCTTTATGCGGCGATGATCACCCGCGGGCAGATGGCGCTGTCGGTGAACCAGGTCGGCTATGACGTCGTCTCGGCCGAGGGCGAACGGATTACGGTCAAGACCTTCACATCCTCGACCCGGATCAACTTCAACCCCGCGACGCTGCACGCCGCCTCGAGGGTGATGATCCTGCAGATCGTGATCGACGAGGGCGAGCCCTCGATCCGCGAGGTGCTGGACTGCCCGGTCGAGGCGTTGCAGCCGATGCTTCGCACCTTGGAGGGCAGCACCTACCTGCCGGTGAACCGGATCCTGGCATCGACCCGCGTCGCAAGGCCGGTGGGCGACCTGAAGGAGGTCGCGCGTGCGGCATGGCGCGGCTACGAGGTTGCCCAGCTCGAGAACGGCACGATCCTCGTGCGCGAGGATGGCGCGCTGCTGCCCATGGCCAAGCCAGCTCTGCGAATCATCGCCCGGGAGATCGGCGTCGATCCGATGGGTGCGACAAGCAACCCCAAGAACACCCGGCGCCTGGGCGCGGACATCATCGCGGCGCTGGGTTAGGCCGGGATGAGGGGGGGGGCGGTGTGAGCAGTGTGCCTCAGGTTCCACACGGGAGGTCCGCGAGGCAGTCGTGTAGCGGATGAATGATCAGCTGATGGCAAACAGCTCCTTCAGCCGATCAACCGTCCAACGCCATTTAGGCGTCACGGGCTTGCAGACGGTGTTCTGGTTTCCGAACATCCCCACTTCCTGAATTGCCTGCGTCGGCTGAAGCGCCTTTTCCCAAGTCACCGGCACGAAATACTCGGCCCGCTCTTCGTCATCGACATATTCGCGATGATAGCCGCCTTTCAGAACCTCCAATGCGGGCCGATCGCCGATCAGGAAATCCTTCGCCTGAACCCGTGGCCCTGTGACGCGTCCGACTCCCACAAAACCCGCGCCCGGGATCTTAGCCCAAACCCGGTCTCCCGGGGACAGCATCCTCAGCGAGTTGCTATACCAGCTCCCGCCACCTCCTGAAACGAAGCCATGCGCGACGGCCTCGTCCCAGATCCGGCTCGGACCGGCACCGAAGCTGACATAATACTCGCCGTTCCATGGCTCCTTCTCACCGCGCGTCGTGGCATTTGCGGCATGGACCTGGACCTCGCCGGGATCGATAAGCCATGCACGGCTCAGTAGCTGCTGATCGCCATGGTTGAAGACTTGGAAGAACAGCACGTTGATCGCCAGCCCGCGATTGTTCAGATAATTCACGATGCGTTCGCTGCTCGCGTCAAGGCTCGCCGCGACGATGACGATCTGGTGGCTCTCGTTCAGCGCGTCCTCATCCAGAGGCTGCCCGAAGCGCAGGCGAAAATCTGTGGACAGGCTGCTTCCGGGCCTGAAACGGCCGTAGATCGCGGCAATGTTCTCGGTGTCCTGCCGCTCAACCCAAGAGGCGTAATCCAGTGCCTGTGCCACGACCTCTCGGGGTGTGCGGTCGCGTTTCAGCTCCACAAGAACCAGCGATCCGTCAGGCGCGATCGCCAATAGGTCCAGGCGCCCCCCGAAGCCTGTATCGACCTGCCGCCCGATCAGCATCCACTCCGAGGAGAGGATACGCGGCTGCGCCACGATCATGTCTTCCAGCATCTGCTCCGAGGGCAGGATGCCCTGTGGAACCTCGGTCGGGCTTTGGCCGACAGTCCAGACAGCATGAGATATGGGCATCTGCGTTCCCTTTACGAATGGCGAAACTTCGCCAGGACATCCCACGGCGTTATCATGCGCTGAAGAGGCTCATGGCGATTACCGGATGCGGTTACGAAAACAGCGCCGACTCGCGTCTTGTTGTTTCTAACCGTGCTGAACATCTTGGCGATGTTCTCCTGCGGGGTTCGAGGCGCGACGAAATCGAATGTCTCTGTATGGTTTGCTCCCAGCCTGCAACTCTCCATAAGCTCCGAGACCGTCATGTCTCGGCCGATTAGGGTGATATCCTCTGCCCAGAGGTGGGCAAATACGGCAGCCTCATTGAAAACGCCGATCACCCGGTCGTCCTCATCCAGAATTGGAAGGTGACTGAAGCCGTCCCTCAGAATTTTTCCCGCCAGATCACCGATCTTGTCGTCCGGCGAGGCGACTGACAGTTGACCCCGGGGCACCCCGAGCGTTCCGGCGCGAGGTGGATTTTGTAATTGGTTCAGAAGATCTTCGACTTCGGCCAGAAAGCTCTCGGTGATCGAAACCGCAGGTTGGGTCGATTTGTGTTGCGGGTGTTGAAGAAGGTTACGGATATCACGGATGTATCTCAGGCGCTGAAGGTTCCGGTATACAACGCCCGTGGCCTTGGCGGCTCTGTCCAGTTCAAGTCTTTCGGAATCTTCCGCGCGAGCCGCTTTGTTGATTTCGGTTTTCAGAGCTTCGAAAATGCGAATGAACCTAGTGGTGCTGGTATCCATATCACTCCCCAAGGCCGCTGGGTCGGTCTGCCGTCTTGCTGTTGTCTGATGGATCCTTTGCCCCATGTCACGCCGCCTGAGAGCCCCCTGCGAGTGCCGCATGAAGGGTAGCCTCCAGCAGGCGCGAGCGGGTGGTGGTGGCGGTGATGAGGCTGGCTTCCAGCTGATCGCAGAGCGCCATCAGGGTATCTACCTTGGCCACGATGCGGTGTTGCTCGGCGAGGGGCGGAAGGGGGATCGCCATTGATCGAATAACGCCCATTCCCAAATCAGGCACTCCAACACTCTGCACGCCGTTGTGTGCATGGCTGAGGACAAGCTCCGAAGTCATCGAAAGCCGCAAGAACCTCATCGACAGGTCATATGCGGAGACTGGGTTTATAACGCAGACCGCATGCGAAATGCCATAATCTCGTTCCGGCTTGAGGG
Source organism: Paracoccus hibiscisoli (assembly GCF_005048265.1). Classification (GTDB taxonomy): domain Bacteria; phylum Pseudomonadota; class Alphaproteobacteria; order Rhodobacterales; family Rhodobacteraceae; genus Paracoccus; species Paracoccus hibiscisoli. The sequence continues at coordinate 6,081 of NZ_SUNH01000025.1, read as the reverse complement.
GGCGAGTTTTGCCAATCGTTCCAATCCGTGAGAATCCGAAAGCACCGTCTAATATCGAAAATCGTTGTGTCTGTTCTTCAATAGTCTGCTCTGTGACCCGTTTTCCGATTGTATAGTTAATGCCATCGCAATCTGCAAAATTTTGCGAAGAAATAAACGGAAAGCCGCCCTCAGAGACATACTGCGGCATTCGGTGAGATGGGTTCGGATCGACAATGTCGCAGATTTGAACGAGCGGGCACCAAAGCCACCCGTTTGGAGGCCGAAACATCGGCGACTTGATTTCCGGAATCTTCTTCACTCTTAGGATAGCGTTCCGTGACTCAAGTGCCTTTCGTTCGATCAGCAGCCGCTTCAGCAACTCCGCCGCTGGTTCGTCGTTTGGATCCTGCTCCACCAGTTTCCCCCGCACGGCGAGGTTCAGGATGGTTTGGCGGAGGGTTTTGATCTGGTCGGGGCGGGTGGTGAGGGTGGGGAGGGTTTGCAGGGCAAAGCGGGCGTGGGTCGGGAAGGTTTCAGCGTCGGTCTCGGGGGTGGTCAGGCGGGATAGGGTGACGGCGGTCAGCCGATCCCGCACCGCCTCTCGCCCCGCCCGCGCCGCCTCCAGCCTGTCACACAACGCCATGAGTTCATCGACCTTGGCTACGATCCGCTGCTGCTCGGCGAGGGGTGGGAGGGCAATTTTGATCCCGTTCACCTGCTTTGCGGATAGATGTTTGACCGTGGTTTGCGAAGTCTTTCCATGCAAGTGGCTTAGGATGAACTGAAGCGGCAACGCGACGTAGTCCGGCAAGGCCTCAGCAGACCAGTTGCGCATCCGCATGACCCGCTGGTTCAAAAGTGCGTCGTCGCCAGCCCACTTGCGCACGTTGAAGTCACCATCCATCCCGACAAGAAAATCGCTCTTCTTGACGACATAGAATGGGTCAAAGGCCCCATCGAAGTAGGCAACCGTGTCAGAGCTTGAGATGTCGCGTATTCGAATTAGCGGCACGCCTTGCTTTCTGTCGTTGAAGCGCGCGGAATCGAATGCAAAACCGTAGGACACCTCGGCGATCTCGATTAACCGAACCCATGACCAGACTTTCGGGCAATCAAAAGGCAGTGTTGACCGATCAATTGCAGAGAAACTCTTCGGTTCCTTGAAATCGCCCGCTTTGATCCTGTCGCGGGTTCTCTTGGCGATTCGCTTCAGCAACTCCGCCGCTGGTTCGTCACTCGGGTCCTGCTCCACCAGCTTCCCGCGCACGGCCAGATCCAGCACGAAGCGGCGCAGCCGAGGAATGGCGTCCTCGGCATCGGCCACGCGGTCATAGAGAGCGACCAAGCGGTCGGCGGTGAACGTCCCGTCTTTCATCGTGCCAGCGCCTCCGTCAGGATCGCCTTCAGCCGATCGCGCAAGGTCGCCGTCTGCGCCTCGGCGGCGTTCAGATCGGCCAGCAGGGTGTCAGGGTCGCCGTGATCATCGGCGACGGTATGGGGGTTCTTGATATCCAGGTTGTAGCCGCGGGCCTGGACCTCCTCTGCCGAGACCTTCCATGCCTGCGGGCCTTCCTCGCGCCCCTTACGCGCAGCTCCGCCCCACCATGCGGCGCAGTCGGCCAGATGATCCAGCCGGATCGGCTTGGTCATCGAATAGGCCTTCTGCCCCTCGGGCACGCGGTGTTCCCAATACCAGATATCTTGCGTGGGCTGGCCCTTTTCAAAGAACAGCAGATTGGTGCCGATGGAGGCATAGGGTTTGAAGACCGAGTTCGGCAGCCGCACGATGGTGTGCAGGTTGCACTCCTCCATCAGGTGTTCCTTGAGCCGGGTCTTGATCCCCTCGCCGAACAGTGACCCGTCGGGCAGCACCACGGCGGCGCGGCCACCGGATTTCAGCAGGCGGATGATCAGGGCGAGGAACAGATCGGCGGTTTCGCGGGTGCGGAAGGTGGGGAAGTTGCCCTCAATCCCGTCCTCCTCCTTGCCGCCGAAGGGCGGGTTGGTCAGGATGATGTCCACACGCTCGTCCTTCGTCCAGCTGGTCAGCGGACGGGCGAGGGTGTTGTCATGGCGAACGAAGCCAGGCTCTTCGACGCCGTTCAGCAGCATGTTCGTGACGCAGAGCATGTGGGGCAGGGGCTTCTTTTCCACCGCCCGCAGAGACGCCTGCATCAGCGCCTCATGTTCGGGGCGCTTGACGTGATGCTCGCGCATGTGGCGCATCGCGCATGTCAGGAAGCCGCCGGTGCCGCAGGCGGGGTCGAACAAGAACTCGCCCGGCTTGGGGTCCATCTGCTGGACCATGAAGGCGGTGACGGCGCGAGGGGTGTAGTATTCGCCCGCGTTGCCCGCGTTCTGCAGGTCGTTCAGAAGCTGTTCGTAGATGTCGCCGAAATGCTGGCGTTCGGTCAGGTTGTTGAAATCCACCTCGTTGATCTTGTTGATCATCTGCCGCATCAGTTGGCCGGATTTCATGTAGTTGTAGGTATCTTCGAAGACGTCACGCACGACCTTGGCGCGGGGACCTGCCGCGGTAGGCAGTGCCTTGAGGCGGTGGAAAAGGGTGAGGTTGACGAAATCAAGCAGTGCGTCGCCCGTGATCCCCTCTGGGTCTGCTGCCCAGCTGCGCCATTGTAGATCAGACGGAATGGGCGAGACATAGCCGTCCTTGGTCAGCTCGAGTTCCTGATCCTGGTCGTCGATGATCTTGAGGAAGAACATCCAGACAAGCTGGCTGAGGCGCTGGGCGTCGCCGTCAACGCCAGTGTCCTTGCGCATAATGTCCTGGATGGATTTAACGAGGGTGCGGACAGACATTGCTTACGCGCTTTCTTCGTAGATGGCAGATTGCAGGTCACGGACGGCCTGTTCAAAGCCGGGTTTTCCTCCGAAAGCCCCGATCAGTTCAAGCACGCTTCCCATGCCGCTGAAGGGGGCGATCTTCAATACGCCGAGGTCATCAAGATTTATGACCCCTTCATCAGCGTATTTCTCGAGAAGTGCTTCAAGAACTGCACGCGCCTGCGGGCCGAATTTGTTAAAAACGCCCCGCTTCTTGACGTTCGCGGCACGCTCCTGTCGCGTCAGAGGCTTTGCATCGAAGGCAATGTGGCAGATCAGATCAAAGGGATCGAGATCGGTTCCAAGCTCGGCCGCGATCATATCGAGCGGAAGGCCCTCGGCTTCCAGTTCCTTGACGACCGCGTCCTTGCGCTGTTCGCTGTTCCAGCGTCTGAGGAAAGATTCCAGGCTTGCGAACTGCTTCTGCAGCGCCTTGCGCGTATAGTCCCTGAGCGACTCTGTGACCAGCTTGCCGCTTTCATCAAGGTATTCGACACGTTCGGCCACGATTTGCGCCCCAACACCATCCACGTAGATCTTGCGGATTGGGTTCCCGGATCCCCCTCCCCCTGTAGTTGTGCCCGTGGGGTCAGTCAGAACAGTCTCATCATCGCCCGGCTGTGGGGGCATAGGATTGCCATCATCATCCGATTGCGGGGCGTCGTCCGGGGGTGTTATTGGATCATCCGGGCCAGGCTGGTAGATTTGCACCGGCTCGCCATCGAACTCCGGATCCGCAAAATGGCTGGTCGAGCCACGAAAGTCCATCACCGTGAAGTAGAGCTTCTGAGTATCCTCATGCACCCGGGTGCCACGACCAACGATCTGCTTGAACTCGGTCATGGACCCGACCTCGCGATCAAGGACAATCAAGCGGCAGGTTTGGGCGTCGACTCCGGTGGAAAGCAGGCGTGAGGTGGTCACGATGACTGGATAGGTGGCTTCGGGATCAATAAAGTTGCCCAGTTGATCCAAGCCGTCCCGGTCGTTCCCGGTGATGCGCATGACGTAGCGGTGGTTCTGGGCAACAAGATCGGCGTTCTCATTGATCACCGCCTGCCGCATCCGCAGCGCGTGTTCCTGATCGACGCAGAAAACGATCGTCTTTGCCATCCGGTCCCCGCTCTCCTTCAGGAACTCGGTAACTTTCCGGGCGACAAGCTTCGTGCGATCATCAAGCACCAAGGTCCGATCGAAATCTTTAGTGTTGTAGATGCGATCCTCGACCTCTTCTCCGTCGCGGTCCACTTGACCTTGGACCGGGCGATAGCCTTGGACATCACGGTCGATATGAACCTTGATCACCTTGTAAGGGGCAAGAAAGCCGTCGCGGATGCCCTGCTTCAACGAATAGCTATAAACAGGCGCTCCAAAGTAGTCGATGTTCGAGGCGTATGTAGTCTCTTTCGGTGTCGCCGTCAGGCCAATCTGGGTCGCGGATGAAAAGTGGTCGAGAATTTCTCGCCAGGCCGAATCCTCGGCGGCGCTGCCCCTGTGGCATTCGTCAATCACGATCAGATCGAAGAAGTCGGGAGAGAATTCTCTATATAGCTTTTGGCTTTCGTCCGGCCCCGTGATGGCCTGATAGAGGCCCAGATAGATCTCATAGGACGCGTCGATTCGACGTTTCTTGTCTAAGGCCAAGGTCACTTCGGCGGCAGTCCCATCCGCACGCTCGATCGTCTTCGATTGCGTCGACAGCTTTGCCATCCTGCCAGCAAACGGTCGAAAATCATTCACCATGGTCTGATCGACGAGAACATTTCGATCAGCGAGAAACAGGATGCGCTTTTTCTGACCCGCCTTCCATAAACGCCAGATGATCTGAAAGGCTGTGTAGGTTTTTCCTGTCCCCGTCGCCATCACAAGAAGCAGCCTGTCCTGGCCCTTTGCAATGGCCTCGACCGCGGCATTCACGGCATTCACTTGATAGTATCTTGGCGCCTTTCCGCTGCCGTCGTCATGATAGTCCTGCAAGGCAATTTGTGCGGCTACGTCTGAAAGACCTTTCCAGGTCCGGTAACGCGCCCACAGTTCGTCTGGACTCGGAAATTCATCGAGGCTGAGTGCCGACTCCGGCGGCGAGGTCATGCCGGTTCGATCGTGAAAAATGAAGCCGTCGCCGTTCGAAGAGAAAACGAAGGGGATGTCCAACGTCTCGGCATAATCCAAGGCCTGCTGCATTCCGGCCGATACCGGCAGGCTGTTCACCTTGGCCTCAATGATTGCGATCGGGATGTTAGGTTTCACGGAAAGGATATAGTCGGCCCGTTTCCCTTTCCCCCGGCTGACAAGCCGGCCTCGCACGATGATCCGGCCCTTTGTAAAGCTGACCTCTTCCCGGATCTGCGTGACCTCGCACCATCCGGCATGTCGAAGCGATGGGGTGATGAACTTGGTGCAAATATCACGTTCGCTCAGCGAGCCTTTGTGCATCGGATTGTGTCCTTCGTGATGCGCCGTGTATGAAATGTCGTCCAGCAATGGCATTGAAGCGTATGCGGAACAGGTCGATCATGACAATGAAGATCGAACGCCATGAGCGTGATGCTTGGACGAGCCGAGGTGATCCGTCGGAACCTTTGCGATCAAGGATGGGGCTTCCGGGCATGCTCGGCGCAAGAGTCTTGCGGTCTCGCCGTAATCGCTGTCAGAAGCGAGACTCGTGCCAGATGATCATCCGCGGAACCTCCGCGGGCAGGTGATGAGCCAAGGTCCAGACGAGTGTCTCGTCGCCGCCTCGCCGGGTATGGGTCGGTCGCCACAAGGGTAATCCTCCCCATGGTTAAGGGGGTTTATTCGTAGAATTTTCTCGTAGCGTGAGCTGAGGAGATTCGAATGAGAAATACCCGATTTACCGAGCCGCAGATCATGGCTGTGCTGCGCCAGGCCGAAGGCGGCGTTGCGGTGCCGGAGCTGTGCCGAGAGCATGGGATCAGCAGCGCGAGCTTTTACAAATGGCGGGCGAAGTATGGCGGTATGGATGCGTCCATGATGAGCCAGAGTGAGCGGTGAACGCCACCGGTTCGAGAGAACCGCGAACGGCGCTGGAGGATGAGAACCGGCGGCTGAAGCGCATGTTCGCGGACCTGAGCATGCAGGCCGACCTGCTCAAGGAAGCTTTGGGAAAAAAGTGACGCGGCCAGCTCAACGCCGCGAGTTGGCCGCGAGGGCGGTGGCGACGAAGGGGGTCAGCATTGCGCTGGCCTGCCGCACATTTGGGGTCAGCGAGACCTGCTTTCGTTACAGCCCGAA
>NZ_SUNH01000024.1 GCF_005048265.1 Paracoccus hibiscisoli | reverse complement strand
CGCGCCGATCGCCATGGAAGAGAAGCTGCGCTTCGCCATCCGCGAAGGCGGCCGCACCGTCGGCGCAGGCGTCGTGTCCAAGATCATCAAGTGATCTGACCCAAAGACAGACGGAAAGGGCCGCCCCAAGGGGCGGCCCTTTTTGCATTCGGGCCGTCAGGCCACGCCCATCCGGGTTAGGACCGCCGACATCCGGTCCAGCGTGGCGGCGCGGTCAATGTCGCTGCGCGCCAGGATCGCGTCGCGCCACAGCTGCGCATCGCGGGCCTCTGCCGCGGCAAAGCGGTCGCCGTCCCAATGGGGCGCCAGCTCGACCCCATATCCGCGCAGGATGCCGAACAGGCGCTGCGGCGCAAGGAAGGTGATCCCGTGGGGCAGCATCTCGGACCCGCCCAGATGGATCGGGGTCGCGAATCCGCGGATGACCGGGGCGTAATCCAGCCGGGTGCAGCGTGGCTGCAGCTGGGCGCGGGCCATGGTGCTGTGCGGCCTGCGGCGCAGCACCAGGATGGTCTGGTCCACCCGGCCCAGCAGCTGGCGTCCGTGCATCGCCGAGCCTTCGGCAAAGATCAGCAGCCGCGCCCCGGCATAAAGCGCCATCTGGCGCATCAGCCCCTCGCGGCCGGGGTCCATGATCGCCACCCCGGCGGCGCGCAGGGCGTCGACCAGGGCGGCCTCGCCCGCATGGGCGCCGCTGCCGCGGGGCAGCTGCCCCATGCGGGTGACATACAGCGCCCGGTTGGGGACCGGCTCCAGCCCGTGCAGCTTTGGCAGCTGGTCCAGCAGGTCCAGATGCCAGTCGGGCGGGGGATGGGCGCTCATGTGTTCGGTCTGAGGGGTGACCATCAAGCGGCCTGCCACCATCGGTCGCGTGACCAGGCGCACCCGGTCGGGGCGCAGGCCGAACCATGCAGTCATGTCCCAGAAATAGCCCGGCACCTCTCGGCCCAGCTTGCCGGGCGGCAGCAGGAACAGCGCCTCGGCGTTGGGGTGGTGATACAGCGCGCCGGGCAGGCGGTTCAGATGCTCGGCCGCGAGGTGGCCGAAATGGAACAGGCAGCGCCCGCCCCAGATGACCGGGCGGTCCAGCCGCGGCCCGGGTCTGCGCGCGGGCGTCGCGTTGATGTCGGCGGGGGTGTCGTGGATCAGGTGGCGGACCACCGGCGTCGTGTCAAAATCGGGCCAAACGGGGCCGCCGTCGGACAGGACCTCATGGTGCAGGCGGCGGGCCGGCACGACGGGAATGTCGTCCAGCAACAGGGGCGGGGGAACGGGCAGGCCGGGCGTCGCACGCCGCCAGTCGATCGGCGGGATGGTCGAGGCCGGGCGCGCCGCCGCGCCGGGCAGCCGACCCAGCACCGCCACCCGCGCCTGGCGCAGGGCGTCCAGCAGGGCGGGCCTGCGCCGGATCATGCCGATCAGCCTGTGTCGCATATCCGGTCCCCCGCAGCCTTGTGCGCCCTGCGCGACATAGCGCCCGGCCCCGTGACGCACAATCGCTAGGATAGGCACGCCATGCCTTGACCTGCGGGGGGCAAGCCGTTAAGGCAGCGCAATCGTGACCGGTCTGATGCCTGATGGCAAGAATCGGTCGCCTTGTCACGGGCCGCCACCCAAGGGCGGCCTGCTGTTATTTTTACGGTCCGATGCTGGCCCCGCGCGGTGCGATGTCAGCCTCTCGACTGGAACTCCCCGCAAGAGGGATGTCTTTATGCAAAGCCAGAATATCCGGATCCGGCTGAAGGCCTTCGATTACCGCGTGCTGGATGCCAGCACCCAGGAAATCGTGAACACGGCCAAGCGCACCGGCGCGACCGTCCGCGGCCCGATCCCGCTGCCGAACAAGATCGAGAAATTCACCGTCCTGCGCGGTCCGCACATCGACAAGAAGTCGCGCGACCAGTGGGAAATCCGCACGCACAAGCGTCTGCTGGACATCGTCGACCCGACCCCGCAGACCGTTGACGCCCTCATGAAGCTCGACCTCGCCGCCGGCGTGGATGTCGAGATCAAAGTCTGAGGAGGCCGATCATGTTGCGTACTGGTATCATCGCCAAGAAACTGGGCATGACCCGTCTGTTCCTTGAGGACGGCCGTCAGGTTCCCGTCACCGTCCTGCAACTGGACGGTCTGCAGGTCATCGCGCAGCGCACCGCCGCGACCGATGGCTATACCGCCGTCCAGCTGGGCGCCGGTGAAGCGAAAGCAAAGCGCACGACCGCAGCCATGCGCGGTCACTTCGCGAAGGCCTCGGTCGCGCCCAAGCGCAAGATCGTGGAATTCCGCGTCGCGGAAGAGAACCTGATCAACGTCGGTGAGGAAATCACGGCTGACCACTACTTCTCGGGTCAGTATGTGGACATCGCCGGCATCTCGATCGGTAAGGGCTTTGCGGGCGCCATGAAGCGTCACAACTTTGGCGGTCTGCGTGCCTCGCACGGCGTGTCCGTCAGCCACCGTTCGCACGGTTCGACCGGCCAGTGCCAGGACCCCGGCAAGGTGTTCAAGGGCAAGAAGATGGCAGGTCACCTGGGTGCCGTCCGCGTCACCACGCAGAACCTGCAGGTCGTGCGCACGGATTCCGAGCGGGGCCTGATCATGGTCAAGGGCTCGGTTCCGGGCTCGAAGGGTGGCTGGGTCACCGTCAAGGACGCCGTGAAGAAAGCGACGCCCGAGAACCTGATCTATCCGGCCGCCCTGCGTTCCGCCGCGAACGAGGCCAAGCGTCTGGCTGAGGAAGCCGCCGCCGCCGCCGCCGCCGAGGAAGAAGCAGCCCGCGAGGAGGCCGCCCGTCTGGCCGCCGAGCAGGAAGCCGCCGCCCTGGCCGAGGCCGAAGCCTCGATCCAGTCGGACAAGGACGCTGTCGATCCCAACGCGGAAGAGCCGGCCTCCAATGACGACGCGCCGGAAGGAGACAAGTGATGAAACTTGATGTGATCAAGCTGGATTCCGGCGCAGCCGGGTCGATCGATCTGGCCGACGACATCTTTGGCCTGGAGCCGCGCGGCGACATCCTGCAGCGCGTCGTGCGCTGGCAGCGTGCCAAGGCGCAGGCTGGCACCCACTCGGTGCTGGGCCGGTCCGAGGTCAGCTATTCGACCAAGAAGATCTATCGCCAGAAGGGCACCGGCGGCGCACGCCACGGCTCCCGCAAGGCGCCGATCTTCCGCAAGGGTGGCGTCTACAAGGGCCCGACCCCGCGGTCGCACGCCTTCGATCTGCCCAAGAAGGTTCGTGCCCTGGGTCTGCGTCACGCGCTGTCGGCCAAGGCCACTGCGGGTGAACTGGTGATCATCGAGGATCTGAACCTCGCCGACGCCAAGACCGCAGCCGTTGCCAAGGCCGTCCGCGAGAACGGCTGGAAGCGCGTGCTGGTGATCGACGGTGCCGAAGTGAACGAGAACTTTGCCCGTGCCGCCCGCAACATCGAAGGCGTGGATATCCTGCCGTCGATGGGTGCCAACGTTTATGACATCCTCAAGCGTGATACCCTGGTCATCACGCGCGCTGGTGTCGAAGCTCTGGAGGCTCGTCTGAAATGAGCGCGAAAGCCGAACATTACGACGTGATCGTCAAGCCGATCATCACCGAAAAGGCCACCATGACGTCCGAGAACAACGGCGTCGTGTTCCAGGTCGCCAAGGATTCGAACAAGCCGCAGATCAAGCAGGCCGTCGAAGCCCTGTTCGGCGTCAAGGTGAAGGCGGTCAACACCACCATCACCAAGGGCAAGACCAAGCGCTTCCGCGGCCAGCCCGGCCGTCGCAGCGACGTCAAGAAAGCCTATGTGACGCTGGAAGCCGGCCACACCATCGACGTCTCGACCGGTCTCTGATAACCGGACGCGATCAGGCCGCCCCGGAGCGATCCGGGGTGGCCGCATTTGACTGAAACGGACCTCCTCGGTCCAAAGCAACGGAAGACAGAAAGATGGCATTGAAGTCGTATAAGCCGACGACGCCTGGCCAGCGTGGGCTGGTTCTGATCGACCGTTCGGAGCTTTGGAAAGGTCGCCCGGTCAAGAGCCTCACTGAGGGTCTGACCAAGAAAGGCGGCCGGAACAACACCGGACGGATCACCATGCGTCGCCAGGGTGGCGGCGCAAAGCGCCTGTATCGCATCGTCGATTTCCGGCGCACCAAGTTCGACATGGCGGCCACGGTCGAGCGGATCGAATACGATCCCAACCGCACCGCCTTCATCGCGCTGGTCAAGTACGAAGACGGCGAGCAGGCTTATATCCTGGCGCCGCAGCGTCTGGCCATCGGTGACAAGGTCGTCGCCGGCGCCAAGGTCGACGTCAAGCCCGGCAACGCCATGCCCTTCAGCGGCATGCCGATCGGCACGATCGTCCACAATGTCGAGCTGAAGCCCGGCAAGGGCGGTCAGATCGCACGTTCGGCGGGCACCTATGCCCAGTTCGTGGGTCGTGACGGCGGCTACGCCCAGATCCGCCTGTCCTCGGGCGAGCTGCGTCTGGTGCGTCAGGAATGCATGGCCACCATCGGTGCCGTGTCGAATGCCGACCATTCGAACCAGAACCTCGGCAAGGCCGGTCGCAACCGCCACAAGGGCATCCGCCCGAGCGTTCGCGGCGTCGCCATGAACCCGATCGACCACCCGCATGGTGGTGGTGAGGGTCGCACGTCGGGTGGCCGCACGCCGGTCACGCCCTGGGGTAAAGACACCAAGGGCAAGAAGACCCGCAGCAACAAGGCGACCGACAAGTACATCTTGCGTTCGCGCCACGCGAAAAAGAAGGGGCGTTGATCCATGGCACGTTCTGTTTGGAAAGGCCCCTTTGTTGACGCCTATGTGCTCAAGAAAGCGGAAAAGGTCAAAGAATCCGGCAAGTCCGAGGTCATCAAGATCTGGTCGCGTCGTTCGACCATCCTGCCGCAATTCGTGGGTCTGACCTTCGCCGTCTACAACGGGCACAAGCATATCCCGGTGAATGTCAGCGAAGAGATGATCGGCCAGAAGTTCGGTGAATATTCGCCCACGCGGACCTATTACGGTCACGCCGCGGACAAGAAAGCGAAGAGGAAGTAATCGTCATGGGTAAGGAAAACAATCCGCGCCGCGTGGCGGAGAACGAGGCCTTCGCCAAGACGAAGATGCTTCGCACCTCGCCGCAGAAACTGAACCTGGTCGCGCAACTGATCCGCGGCAAGAAGGTGGACAAGGCCCTGGCCGACCTGACCTTCTCGCACAAGCGGATCGCCGGTGACGTGAAGAAATGCCTTCAGTCCGCCATCGCGAATGCCGAGAACAACCACGGTCTGGACGTCGACAACCTGGTCGTCGCCGAGGCCTGGGTCGGCAAGAACCTGGTGATGAAGCGTGGCCGTCCGCGGGCACGTGGCCGCTTCGGCAAGATCATGAAGCCGTTTTCGGAAATCACCATCAAGGTGCGCCAAGTCGAGGAGCAAGCGTAATGGGTCAGAAGGTCAATCCGATCGGCATGCGCCTGCAGGTCAACCGCACCTGGGACAGCCGCTGGTATGCCGACGACAAGGACTATGGCAATCTGCTGCTTGAAGACCTGAAGATCCGGGACTTCATCCACACGGAAGCCAAGCAGGCCGGCATCAGCCGCGTCATCATCGAGCGTCCCCACAAGAAGTGCCGCGTGACCATTCACGCAGCGCGCCCCGGTGTCATCATCGGGAAAAAGGGTGCGGACATCGAGACCCTGCGCAAGAAGCTGGCGAACTTCACCGACAGCGAACTGCACCTGAACATCGTCGAAGTGCGCAAGCCCGACGTCGATGCGCAGCTGGTCGCCGAATCGATCGCTCAGCAGCTGGAGCGTCGCGTGTCGTTCCGCCGCGCCATGAAGCGTTCGGTCCAGAACGCCATGCGCATGGGTGCCCTGGGCATCCGCGTGAACGTCGCCGGCCGTCTGGGTGGCGCCGAGATCGCGCGGACCGAGTGGTATCGCGAGGGCCGCGTGCCCCTGCACACCCTGCGGGCCGACATCGACTATGCGCTGTCCGAGGCGACGACTCCCTACGGGATCATCGGCGTCAAGGTGTGGATCTTCAAGGGCGAGATCATGGAACATGATCCCCAGGCCCATGACCGCCGCGCCGCCGAAGCCCAGGAGGGCCCTGCCCCCCGCGGCCCGCGCCGCGACGCCCGGTAAGGAGTAGAGAACAATGCTGCAACCGAAACGGACCAAGTTCCGCAAACAGCACAAGGGCCGCATCCACGGCGAGGCGAAGGGCGGTTTCGACCTGAACTTCGGCTCGTTCGCCCTGAAGGCGACCGAACCCGAGCGTGTGACCGCGCGCCAGATCGAGGCGGCCCGCCGCGCGATCACGCGTCACATGAAGCGTCAGGGCCGCGTCTGGATCCGGATCTTCCCGGATGTCCCGGTCTCGTCCAAGCCCACCGAAGTCCGGATGGGTAAGGGCAAGGGTTCCGTCGACTTCTGGGCGGCCCGCGTCCACCCGGGCCGGATCATGTTTGAGATCGACGGTGTCAACGACACCATCGCCCGCGAGGCCCTGCGCCTTGGTGCGATGAAGCTGCCGGTCCTGACCCGCATCGTCGCCCGCGAAGACTGGTAAGCGGCGGCCCGAAAGGGTCATCGCGATGGGGGCCCCGCCGAGCGATTGGCGGGGCCCCTGCCTTTTGTGGCAATCGGGCTTGCCAAACGGGCGCACAGCCTGTATGCGCAGGCCTTCATCACGAAACTCCACCGGAATCAGGGTGGCCCTGGGCATCAGGGGCTCTCCGGTGATGTTGAAAGGAAGACGCGTCATGGACGCCAAAGAACTGCTCTCGAAGACGCCTGACCAGCTGAAGGATCAGCTGGTCGCGCTGAAGAAAGAGGCCTTCAACCTGCGCTTTCAGCAGGCCACCGGCCAGCTGGAAAGCACTGCGCGCATGCGCGTCGTCCGTCGTGACGTCGCCCGCGTGAAGACGATTCTGAACCAGAAAGCGGCCGACGCCGCGGCCTCGAACTAAGGAGCCCGGTCCATGCCCAAACGCATTCTGCAAGGCCGCGTCACCAGCGACAAGAACGAACAGACGATCACCGTCCTGGTCGAGCGCCGCTTCAAGCATCCCGTGCTGCACAAGATCGTGCGCTCGTCCAAGAAATACCGCGCGCATGACGCGGAAAACCAGTTCAAGATCGGTGATCTCGTTCGCATCGTCGAATGTGCCCCGATCTCGAAGACGAAACGCTGGACTGTCCTGACGGACGAAGCGGCTACCGCCTGAAGTCCATCATCACAGATCAGAAATGATCGAAACCCTGGGGTCGGCGAGGCCGGTCCCCAAAGGTCGGGAGAAACCAAATGATCCAGATGCAGACCAATCTGGATGTTGCTGACAACTCTGGCGCACGCCGGGTTCAGTGCATCAAGGTCCTGGGTGGTTCGCACCGTCGCTATGCGTCGGTGGGCGACATCATCGTCGTGTCCGTCAAGGAAGCCATCCCTCGGGGCCGGGTGAAGAAGGGGGACGTCCGCAAGGCCGTCGTCGTTCGCACCGCCAAGGAAGTGAACCGTGAAGACGGTACCTCCATCCGCTTCGACCGCAACGCCGCCGTCATCCTGAACAACCAGGGCGAGCCGGTCGGCACCCGTATCTTCGGGCCGGTCGTGCGCGAGCTGCGCGCGAAGAACTTCATGAAGATCATCTCGCTTGCGCCGGAGGTGCTGTAATGGCTGCCAAGCTGAAAAAGGGCGACAAGGTCGTCGTGCTGGCCGGCAAGGACAAGGGCAAGCAGGGTGAGATCACCGCTGTCATGCCCAAGGACAACAAGGCCATCGTGGACGGCGTGAACGTTGCCATCCGCCACACCAAGCAGTCCCAGAACAGCCAGGGCGGCCGCGTGGCGAAGGCCATGCCGATCGACCTGTCGAACCTGTCGCTGATGGACAAGGACGGCAAGGCGACCCGCGTGGGCTTCCGCATGGAAGACGGCGCCAAGGTCCGCTTTGCCAAGACCACGGGAGACGTGATCTGATGCTGGACGACGCAAAGTACACGCCCCGCCTGCGTGCGGTGTTCAACGACACCATCAAGGCCGCGCTGAAGGAAGAGTTCAGCTACAAGAACGACATGCAGATCCCGCGTCTGGACAAGATCGTCCTGAACATGGGTGTCGGCGAGGCCGTCAAGGACACCAAGAAGGTCAAGCAGGCAGCAGACGAGCTGTCGCTGATCGCGGGTCAGAAGGCCATCATCACCTATGCCAAGAAGTCGATCGCCGGCTTCCGCGTGCGTGAAGAGATGCCCTTGGGCTGCAAGGTGACCCTGCGCGGCGACCGGATGTACGAATTCCTGGACCGCCTGATCAACATCGCACTGCCCCGCGTCCGCGACTTTCGCGGCGTGAAGCCGACGTCCTTCGACGGCCGCGGCAACTATGCGATGGGCCTGAAAGAGCACATCGTGTTCCCGGAGATCAACTTCGACAAGGTCGACGAAGTTCTGGGAATGGACATCATCATCTGCACCAACGCGAAGACCGACGCGGAAGCGAAGTCGCTGTTGAAGCATTTCAACATGCCGTTCACCAGCTGATCGCGGAGGGAAAGAAGATATGGCAAAGAAATCCATGGTCGAGCGCGAGAAGAAGCGCGAGCGTCTGGTGAAGCAATACGCTGCCAAGCGTGCTGAACTGAACGAGGTCATCCATGACCAGTCCCGCCCGATGGAAGAGCGGTTCAAGGCTACGCTGAAGCTGGCCGAGCTGCCGCGCAATTCGTCGGCCGTGCGCCTGCACAACCGGTGCCAACTGACCGGTCGTCCGCATGCGTATTACCGCAAACTGAAACTGTCGCGGATCATGCTGCGCGAGCTTGGCTCGCAAGGTCAGATCCCCGGCCTGGTCAAGTCCAGCTGGTAAGGGGGCATATATCATGATGAACGATCCTCTCGGCGATATGCTGACCCGCATCCGCAATGCGCAGATGCGCGGCAAATCGACCGTCCGCACCCCCGCCTCCAAGCTGCGTGCCTGGGTTCTGGACGTGCTCAAGAACGAAGGTTACATCCGCGGCTACGAGGAAGTGACCACGACCGAAGGCCACAAAGAGCTGGAAATCGGGCTGAAATACCACGACGGAACCCCGGTCATCCGGGAACTGTCGCGCGTGTCCAAGCCGGGTCGCCGGGTCTATGCCGGGTCCAAGGAAATCCCGCAGGTCCGTCAGGGCCTGGGCGTCTCCATCGTCTCGACTCCCAAGGGCGTCATGACGGATGCAGCGGCTCGCACTGCCAATGTCGGCGGCGAAGTCCTCTGCACCGTGTTCTAAGGAGGGCAGAATGTCTCGTATTGGTAAGAAGCCGGTCGAACTGCCCAAGGGCGTGACGGCCGAGATCAAGGGTCAGACCATCGAAGTGAAGGGGCCGAAAGGCACCCGTCACTTCACGGCGACCGATGATGTGGACCTGGTGCTGGAAGACGGTTCGGTTGCGGTCAAGCCGCGCGGAACCTCCAAGCGTGCGCGCCAGCAATGGGGGATGACCCGCTCGATGATCGAGAACCTGACCGTGGGCGTGTCCACCGGGTTCAAGAAAGAGCTGGAGATCCAGGGCGTGGGTTACCGCGCCACCATGCAGGGCAAGGACCTGAAACTGGCCCTGGGCTATTCGCATGACGTGATCTTCGCGGTGCCGGAAGGCGTCACGGTGTCGTCTCCGAAGCAGACCGAAATCGTTGTGGAAGGCATTGACCAGCAGCTTGTTGGCCAGGTCGCAGCGAACATCCGCGAGTGGCGCAAGCCCGAGCCCTACAAGGGCAAGGGAATCCGCTACAAGGGCGAGTTCGTCTTCCGCAAGGAAGGCAAGAAGAAGTAAGGGGCGCATGAAATGGCACTGAAAAAGCAAGAGCTGTTCCAAAAGCGCCGCCTGCGCGTTCGGAACAAGCTGCGGGCGATGTCGAACGGACGTCCCCGCATGTCGATCCACCGGTCGTCCAAGAACATCTTTGTTCAGGTGATCGATGATCTGAAGGGCGTGACCCTGGCCTCGGCCAGCACGCTGGAGAAGGATCTGGGCCTGATCGGCAAGAACAACGTCGAGGCCGCGGCCAAGATCGGCGCGACCATCGCCGAGCGTGCGAAGGCCGCAGGCGTCGAAGAGGTCGTGTTCGATCGCGGCGGCTTCATCTTTCACGGCAAGGTCAAGGCTCTGGCCGACGCCGCCCGTGAAGGTGGCCTGAAGTTCTGATCCTGTGGGCGGCATTCGTGCCGCCCCGATGATCCGGGGACGTGCCCGCCAGCGGGCGCGTCCACCAAGGGTCGAGACAACCGGCGCCGCGCGCGCCACCCAAGAAGGAATGCCTCATGGCAGAACGTGACAACAACCGCCGGGGCGGTCGCAACGACCGCGAAGAGAACCCGGAATTCCAGGACCGCTTGGTTGCGATCAACCGCGTGTCCAAGACCGTCAAGGGCGGCAAGCGCTTTGGCTTTGCGGCACTCGTCGTCGTCGGCGACCAGCGCGGCCGCGTCGGTTTCGGCAAGGGCAAGGCCAAAGAGGTCCCCGAGGCGATCCGCAAGGCGACCGAGCAGGCCAAGCGCGGTCTGATCCGTGTGCCGCTGCGTGACGGCCGCACCCTGCACCACGACATCGAAGGTCGTCACGGTGCCGGCAAGGTCATCATGCGCACCGCCGTTCCGGGCACCGGCATCATCGCGGGCGGCCCGATGCGCGCCGTGTTCGAGATGCTGGGCGTGCAGGACGTCGTGGCCAAGTCGCAGGGGTCGCAGAACCCCTACAACATGATCCGCGCCACCCTGGACGGTCTGAAGAAAGAGTCGAGCCCCCGCTCGGTCGCGACCCGTCGCGGCAAGAAGGTCGCCGACATCCTGCCCTCGAACGACAAGCCGGCTGACGCCGCTGTCGAAGCGTAAGGAGCGAGACGCATGGGAACCATCGTCGTCAAGCAGATCGGCAGCCCGATCCGCCGTCCCAAGGACCAGCTGGCCACGCTGAAGGGTCTGGGACTGAACAAGATGAACCGCACCCGCGAGCTGGAGGATACCCCCTCCGTGCGCGGCATGGTCAACAAGATCCCCCACATGGTGGTGATCATCGAAGAAAAGAACTGAGCCTTACCGCCGGTTCGTCGAAACGCCCCGCCATGTGCGGGGCGTTTTGCGTTTCACGGGGTCATTCGCCCTCGCGGCAGGCATAGAGCGTGCCGCCCACGGCCACGACCGACACCGCGGCGCCCGTCAGCAGCACGGGGGACGCCGCGACCGCCGCAGCCGCCCCGCCAAGCGAGGCCAGCGCCCCCGACACCGCCGTGCCCGCCCCGCTGAGGATGACCGCGCCCGAGGCGTCCGGCAGGGTCTGCAGCCCCTGGACCGAGCGGCGCGCGGCGGCCCCGGTGAGGGCTCCGGCGGCGGCGGTGGTCTGGTTCACGCGGCGGCAGACGGCGCGCGACTGCTCGCGGCACTGACCCCAGGCATCGCGGGCGCCCAGATCATAGCCCATGACCGAATCGGTCTGCTTGTCAAAGCGCAGGCAGAAGGGCAGGCGCTCTTCGTCGCTCAGTTCGGGGGTCAGGCTGCGCAGCACGACATAGCTGGGGCAGTCGTGCCGCCCGATGCGCGTGGCCAGCTGCTCGCGGCGGGAATAGGTGTCGGACAGGCGCGCCTCGGCCCGGTCATAGCCCATGACCACGTCGCGGTCGTTGATGCGGGCGGTGCAGAAGGTCGGATCGGCCTCCTGTGCCAGGGCAGGGGCGGTCCAGAGGGCGGCCAGCAGGGCCAGTGGAACGAGGGACAGGCGGGACATGGCGGTTTCCGGGGTTCGTTGCCCATCCTGCCTAGCAAGCGGGCGGGCGCACTCAAGTCACAACACGGTGTCGGACGCGATTGGGCCGGGCGCTGTGGCGGGATCGCTTGAATGATGCGGGGTTTGGGCGTATAGCGCCCCGGTGCCGATGGCACTGTGATTCAACAAGCAAGAAAAGCCGTGGCCCCCTGTTTCGCTTCGAGGGTGTGTCCGGCAAGGAGAAGCGACATGAAACTGCACGAAATCCGCGACAACGACGGCGCGAACAAATCCAAGAAGCGCGTTGCGCGCGGCCCCGGTTCGGGCAAGGGCAAGACCGCAGGCCGCGGTATCAAGGGTCAGAAGTCGCGCTCGGGCGTGGCTCTGGGCGGATACGAGGGCGGCCAGATGCCGCTGTACCGCCGCCTGCCCAAGCGTGGCTTTACCGCGCCCAACGCGAAATCCTTTGCCGTCGTGAACCTGGGCATGATCCAGGGCTTCATCGACGCAGGCAAGATCGACGCCAAGGCCGAGCTGACCGAGGATGCGCTGGTCGCATCGGGCCTGGTGCGCCGCAAGCTGGACGGCATCCGTCTGCTGGCCAAGGGTGAGCTGAAGGCCGGTCTGACCATCACCGTGACCGGCGCGTCCAAGGCCGCGGTCGAGGCGGTCGAGAAGGCCGGCGGCAAGGTCCAGCTGCCCGCAACCGCAGCGGCGGCCGAATAAGCTGTTGAACGGGGCATGTCTGCCCCTATAGATAGCATCTAGGTTTTCAGGCGCCGCCGGTCCCCGCGAAAACGGGTCGGCGGCGCTGTCATGACACGGGACGGAACAGCATGGCGTCAGCCGCAGAACAGATGGCCGCGAACCTCTCCTGGGGGCAGCTCGGCAGGGCCACGGAACTTCGCCAGCGGATCTGGTTCACGATCGGCGTGCTGATCATGTACCGCATCGGCACCTATATCCCGGTGCCGGGTATCGACGGCGCGGCGCTGCGCAACTTTATGGAGCAGGCCTCGACCGGCATCGGCGGCATGCTGTCCATGTTCACCGGCGGCGCGCTTGGCCGGATGGGCGTCTTTGCCCTGGGCATCATGCCCTATATCTCGGCCTCGATCATCGTGCAGCTGCTGACCTCGATGGTGCCCACGCTGGAGCAGCTGAAGAAAGAGGGCGAGCAGGGCCGCAAGAAGATCAACCAGTACACGCGCTATGGCACGGTCGTGCTGGCGCTGTTCCAGGCCTATGGTCTGGCGCGCAGCCTTGAGGCGGGCGGTCTGGCGCATGAGCCGGGACTGTTCTTCCAGGCCTCGGTCGTGATCACGCTGGTCGGCGGCACCATGTTCCTGATGTGGCTGGGTGAGCAGATCACCGCGCGCGGCGTGGGCAACGGCATCTCGTTGATCATCTTCGTGGGCATTCTTGCGGAAATTCCGGCGGCGCTGGCGACCTTCTTCCAACAGGGCCGCACGGGCGCCATCTCGACCCCGGTGATCCTGTTCGTGATCGTGATGCTGATCGCGATCATCGCCTTCGTGGTGTTCATGGAACGCGCGCTCCGCAAGATCCGCATCCAGTATCCCCGGCGCCAGGTAGGCATGAAGGTCTATGACGGCCAGACCAGCCACCTGCCGGTGAAGGTCAACCCGGCGGGCGTGATCCCGGCGATCTTTGCCAGCTCCCTGCTGCTGCTGCCGATCACCATCTCGACCTTCTCGGGGAACGAGACCGGCCCGATCATGTCGATCGTGCTGGCCTATTTCGGGCCCGGACAGCCGCTCTATCTGCTGTTCTTCGCGGCGATGATCATCTTCTTCACGTATTTCTACACGCAGAACGTGTCGTTCAAGACCGATGACGTGGCCGAGAACCTGAAGAACCAGGGCGGCTTCATCCCCGGCATCCGGCCGGGTAAGCGCACCCAGGACTATCTGGATTACGTGGTGAACCGCCTGCTGGTCATCGGCTCGGCCTATCTGGCCCTGGTCTGCCTGATGCCCGAGATCCTGCGCGACCAGTTCTCGATCCCGGTCTATCTGGGCGGCACGTCGGTGCTGATCGTGGTGTCGGTGACGATGGACACGATCAACCAGGTCCAGAGCCATCTGCTGGCGCACCAGTACGAGGGGCTGATCGAGAAATCCCAGCTGCGCGGCAAGCGCAAGCCGGGGACCGCCAAGCCACGCCGGCTGCCGTCGCGCCGCTGAGGCGCGACCGGCAATCGACGAGACGACAAGGCCGCATGAATGGCCAGCCTGAGGGGGACAGACGCCATGACCATCAACATCATCCTGTTGGGACCGCCGGGGGCGGGCAAGGGAACCCAGGCCAGCCGCCTGGTCGAGGACAAGGGGATGGTCCAGCTGTCCACGGGCGACATGCTGCGCGCCGCCCGCTCCTCGGGGACCGAGATGGGCCAGCGCGTCGCCGAGGTCATGGATCGCGGAGAGCTGGTCACCGACGAGATCGTCATCGGCCTGATCCGCGAGCAGCTGGAGAAGGGTGGCAAGGGCTTCATCTTTGACGGCTTTCCGCGCACCCTGGCGCAGGCCGACGCCCTGGACCGCCTGCTGGCCGAATCCGGCATGGCGCTGGACGCGGTGATCGAGTTGCAGGTGGACGACGAGGCGCTGGTCGGCCGCATCGTCAAACGTGCCGATGAATCGCGCGCCGCGGGACAGCCCGTGCGCCGCGACGACACGCCCGAGGTCTTTGCCGACCGCCTGCGCGAGTATTACAAGAAGACCGCGCCGCTGCTGGGCTACTATTACGCCAAGGGCAATCTGAAGACCGTGGACGGCATGGCCGCCATGGATCAGGTCTCGGCGCAGATCGCGGCGGCGCTGCCTGCTTGACGGCGCGGCGATCTGCCGCTAATCCACGGCATCTCGCAAGAGAATCACCCGGTTCGCGGGTGGACCATCGATTTGGCCCGAAGGCACAGCTTTCGGGCCTTGCGTTGTGAAAAAAGGTTCCGGCGTTACGGAACCGCAACTGAAAAGGAAAACGCGTGGCTCGTATTGCTGGCGTCAACATTCCGACGGGGAAACGCGTCCCCATCGCACTGACCTATATCCACGGCATCGGCGACCTGTTCGCCGCACAGATCTGCGAATCCACGGGCATCGACCCGACGCGCCGCATCAACGATCTGTCGGATGCCGAAGTTCTGGCTATCCGCGAGTACATCGATGCCAACCTGACCGTCGAGGGCGACCTGCGCCGCGAAGTCCAGATGAACATCAAGCGCATGATGGACCTGGGCTCGTATCGCGGTCTTCGTCACCGTCGCGGCCTTCCGGTCCGTGGCCAGCGCACGCATACCAATGCGCGCACCCGCAAGGGCCCGGCCAAGCCGATCGCCGGCAAGAAGAAATAAGGGGCAAGCGACATGGCACGTGACAAGACCCGCATGAAGCGCAAGGAACGCAAGAACATCGCCACCGGCGTTGCTCATGTGAACTCCAGCTTCAACAACACCAAGATCCTGATTTCCGACGTTCAGGGCAACGCCATCGCCTGGTCCTCGGCCGGCACGATGGGCTTCAAGGGTTCGCGCAAATCGACCCCCTACGCCGCCCAGATGGCCGCCGAAGACGCCGGCCGCAAGGCGCAGGAACACGGCGTCCGCACGCTGGACGTCGAAGTCCAGGGCCCCGGTTCGGGCCGCGAATCGGCTTTGCGCGCGCTGGCCGCCGCCGGCTTCAACATCACGGCCATCCGTGACGTGACGCCGATCGCGCATAACGGCTGCCGCCCGCCCAAGCGCCGTCGCGTCTGATCCTGGATCATCATTGACCGGCCCCTGCATGTCTGCGGGGGCCGGACATTCGCATTTCACCTCGGGCGTTTCCGGCCACGGTCATGGGCAGGAAGCAAGTATGGAGGAAAATCCATGATCCACAAGAACTGGGCCGAACTGATCAAGCCGACGCAGCTGGCGGTCAAGCCGGGTGCCGACGCGACCCGCACGGCAACGCTGATCGCAGAGCCGCTGGAGCGGGGCTTCGGCCTGACGCTTGGCAATGCGCTGCGCCGCGTGCTGATGTCGTCGCTGCAGGGCGGTGCCATCACGGCCGTGCAGATCGACAACGTCCTGCACGAGTTCAGCAGCGTCGCCGGCGTCCGCGAGGACGTGACCGACATCGTGTTGAACCTGAAGGGCGTCACCCTGAAGATGGACGTCGAAGGCCCCAAGCGCCTGACCCTGTCCGCCAAGGGTCCGGGTGAGGTCAAGGCCAGCGACATCCAGGAAACGGCCGGCATCACCGTGCTAAACCGTGACCATGTCATCTGCCATCTGGATGACGGTGCCGAACTGAACATGGAACTGACCGTGCAGACGGGCAAGGGCTATGTCGCCGCCGACAAGAACCGTCCCGAGGATGCGCCCATCGGCCTGATCCCGATCGACGCGATCTTCTCGCCGGTCAAGCGGGTCAGCTATGAGGTGCAGCCCACCCGCGAGGGGCAGGTTCTGGACTATGACAAGCTGACGATGAAGATCGAGACGGACGGATCGCTGACCCCGGAAGACGCCGTGGCCTATGCCGCGCGCATCGTCCAGGACCAGCTGTCGGTCTTTGTGAACTTCGACGAGCCGGAATCGGCGACCCGTCAGGACAGCGACGATGGTCTGGAGTTCGACCCGCGCCTGCTGAAGAAGGTCGACGAGCTGGAGCTGTCGGTCCGTTCGGCGAACTGCCTGAAGAACGACAACATCGTCTATATCGGCGACCTGATCCAGAAGACCGAAGCCGAAATGCTGCGGACCCCGAACTTTGGCCGCAAGTCCTTGAACGAGATCAAGGAAGTGCTGTCGGGCATGGGCCTGCACCTGGGCATGGACGTGGTCGACTGGCCGCCGGAGAACATCGAGGACCTGGCCAAGCGTTTCGACGACCAGTTCTGAGATCACGGCGGGGGGCAACCCCCGCTGACCACCGGGCATCCGCCCCAAGGAGAGCGGCCCGCACGCATGGGCTGCCGGACAAAGCAAAACACGCTGTAGGAGATCATCATGCGTCACGCTCGCGGTTACCGCCGCCTCAACCGTACCCACGAACACCGCAAGGCGCTGTTCGCCAACATGTCCGGCTCGCTGATCGAGCACGAGCAGATCAAGACCACCTTGCCGAAAGCCAAGGAACTGCGTCCGATCGTCGAAAAGCTGATCACGCTGGCCAAGCGCGGCGACCTGCACGCGCGCCGTCAGGCGAATGCGCAGTTGAAGCAGGACATGCACGTGGCCAAGCTGTTCGACGTCCTGGGCGAGCGCTACAAGGACCGTCAGGGTGGCTATGTCCGCATCATGCGGGCCGGCTTCCGGTATGGCGACAACGCGCCGATGGCGATCATCGAGCTGGTCGACCGTGACACCAGCGCCAAGGGTGCCGCCGACCGCACCCGCCTGGAAGCGGAATACGCCGCCGAGGAGTGATCTCCGGATCACGACCCCGAGCATCGACCCGCCGCGTGCCAGCGCGGCGGGTTTTTTCATGGCCGCCCGCTTTACCTTTACGTTAGGGAAGCTGCCATTCAGCATCTTCCGCGCGTGCTGCGGGCTCTGTATCATCGCCTGGTGGAAACGGTTGAAGGTTCAATCGATTCCGGGGGGAGGGCATGGATTTTTTCATCGCATCACAGTTGTTAACCAAATTGAAACTTAATCGGGTGAATGCTTTCAGCACCGTTGACCGAAACCATTTCAAGCTGTCCAAAAAGCCATGTCATCACGTGCAGACATAAATGCGGCTCTGAGAAAGCTGGGCAAGCACGCCTTGTCCGGCTATTTCGTGGGTTTGCACATCCGGTTTGCTGCACCGCTGATGCAGTTTCAGACCTATGCCGAGGAATGGTCCGAGTTCTATTCCCAAAACGGCTATGCCCTGCGCGATCCGACGATCGCATGGGGGTTCTCGACCACAGGGTCCTGCCGGTGGTCGGCGCTGCCGATCCCGGACCCGTTCAACATCCTCAAGGATGCGGCCGATCACGGTCTGATCTTTGGTCTGACCGTCTCGCACGGTCCGATCGCCTCGCGCACCATCGCGTCCTTCGCACGCGCCGACCGCGAGTTCACCGATGCCGAGATCGAGGATATCTCGACCACGGTGCGGCGGCTTCACGAAATGACCGAGCCGCCTGCGAGCCTGACCAAGGCTCAGAAAGAAGCCCTTCGTTGCATTGCGGAGGGCGATCGTCATGCAGCAGCGGCTGCCAAGCTTGGCATCACCGAAAGCGCGTTCAAGGCAAGGTTGATTTCTGTCCGCGAACGCCTGAAGGCGCGGACGACGGCCGAGGCGCTGCAGAGGGCCAAGGAATACCGTTTGTTGTAGATGTCGCCCAGGGGTCCGCGTGGCAGACAAGGGTGCCCTCACACCCCAGGAGTATCAGATGCAGATGACGACCCTTTCCTTTTCAAACCTTCATAACCACGGCGAATTGTTCGCGAACCTGTTCCGCGCCCGCAAGCAGAGCTTCATCATCCAGAAGAACTGGGACCTGCCCGAGTCCGAGGATATGGAGTTCGATCAGTACGACACGCCGCAAAGCCGCTGGATCGCCATTCACGACCGCACGGACATCCTGGCCGGCATCCGTCTGACGCCGACGACCGCGCGCTGCGGCATCTATTCCTACATGATCCGCGACGCGCAGGAGGGGATTCTGGGCGGGGCGATTCCGCAGGATCTGCTGTATGCGCCGGCACCGGTCGATCCGCATGTCTGGGAATGCTCGCGCGTGTTCGTGAGCCATTCGATCCCGCAGATGTATCGCCGCAAGGTGCATTTCAAGATGGTCGAGGCGATGACCGGATCGGCCCGCGACATGGGCGCGACGCGGCTGATCGCGCTGACCGGGGCCAACTGGCCGCGCTGGTACGGACGTTGCGGCCTGACGGCCGAGGCCCTGGGCCGCGAGATGCAGATCGAGGATGGCCAGTTCCAATGCGTCTCGATCGACCTGACCGCCAAGATGCACTGACCGCCATCGCCGCGCCGAACGGGGCTGTCGCAGCAGCCCGGACCGGCCTAGAATAGGCCGCCATGGCAGATCTGTTCGACACCGCGCCCCAGGCAGACCCACCGTCCGGAACGGGGAACCGGCCCCTGGCCGATCGCATCCGGCCGTCCCGCCTGTCCGAGGTCATCGGACAGGCCAAGGTGCTGGGCCCGGACGGACCCCTGGGCAGCATGCTGGCGTCGGGCAGCCTGTCGTCCCTGATTCTGTGGGGGCCGCCGGGGGTGGGCAAGACGACGATCGCACGGCTGCTGGCTGATGAGACCGACCTGGCCTTTGTCCAGATCAGCGCGATCTTTACCGGCGTGCCCGACCTGCGGAAGGTGTTCGATGCCGCGCGGCTGCGCCGCAGCCAGGGGCGCGGCACGCTGCTGTTCGTCGATGAGATCCACCGCTTCAACAAGGCGCAGCAGGACAGCTTTCTGCCGCATATGGAGGACGGGACGATCCTGCTGGTGGGTGCCACGACCGAGAACCCCTCGTTCGAGCTGAACGCCGCTGTCATGTCGCGGGCGCAGGTCATCGTGCTGGACCGTCTGTCGCCCGCCGATCTGGAACTGCTGGCACAGCGGGCCGAGCGTGAGCTGGGCCGCGCCCTGCCGCTGACCGGGCCCGCGCGCGAGGTTCTGCTGGACATGGCCGATGGAGATGGCCGCGCCGCCCTGAACCTGATCGAGCAGGTCGCGGCCTGGAAGGTCGACGGCCGCATCGACCCCGACACCCTGGCGCAGCGGCTGATGAAGCGGGCGCCCAAATACGACAAGTCGGGCGAGGAGCATTACAACCTGATCTCGGCGCTGCACAAATCGGTGCGGGGCAGCGACCCGGATGCGGCGCTGTACTGGCTGGCGCGGATGCTGGAGGGCGGCGAGGACCCGCGCTATCTGGCCCGGCGCATCACCCGCATGGCGATCGAGGATATCGGCCTGGCCGATCCGGCGGCCGCGCGGCACTGCCTGGATGCCTGGGCGCTGTACGAACGGCTTGGCTCCCCGGAGGGGGAGCTGGCCCTGGGGCAGGCGGTCATCTATCTGGCGCTGGCCCCGAAATCCAACGCGGGCTATGCCGCCTACAAGAACGCGCGGGCCGAGGCGCGGCGCACCGGCAGCCTGATGCCGCCCGCCCATATCCTGAACGCGCCGACCAAGATGATGAAGGATCAGGGCTATGGCGCGGGCTATGCCTATGATCATGATGCCGAGGATGCCTTCAGCGGCCAGAACTATTTCCCCGACGGGCTGAAGCGGCCGGTGCTGTATGTCCCGGTCGAACGGGGTTTCGAGCGTGAGTTGAAGCGACGGCTGGACTGGTTCGTCAGCCAGCGGCTGAAGCGCGGCGGTTGACTTTGGGGGCCAGCCGCCACACAGACGCGCAACAATGAACCGCGCCCCGCGCGCCCGTTCCGCAAGGGCAGATCGGGCAGCGGGTGCGGGACGCGGGAGCTTTCGGTCCTGCGATTGCCGGGGGCCGTCAGGCCGGACCGGCCTTGGGACAAGGAATTTGGGCATGAGTGCCGTGCAGACCATCATAGTCGGCGACGATGACGCAGAGATGCGGCTGGATCGCTGGCTGAAGAAACGCTTTCCGCAGCTGTCGCAGGTGGCCATCGAGAAGATGTGCCGCAAGGGAGAGCTGCGCGTCGACGGGGGCCGCGTCAAGGCCGCGACCCGGATCGAGCCGGGCCACCAGGTCCGCATCCCGCCGCTGCCCGAGCCGGGAGACATGCCCGAGCGCGCGGAACGCCCCTTGGGGCCCCGCGTCAGCGACAGCGACGAGGAGATGATCCAGTCCGCCGTCCTGTGGAAGGACGAGCATATCATCGCCCTGAACAAGCCCCCCGGCCTGCCCAGCCAGGGCGGCAGCGGTCTGGGCGGCCGCCATGTGGACGGGCTGACCACCGCGCTGCTGTTCGGCTTCAAGGAGCGGCCCAAGCTGGTGCACCGGCTGGACAAGGACACGTCGGGCGTCCTGCTGCTGGCGCGGACCGACCGTGTCGCGCGGGCCCTGTCCGAGGCGTTCCGCTCTCGCACCACGCGCAAGATCTATTGGGCGGCGGTGGCGGGCGTGCCGCATCCGCGGATGGGCACGATCCGCTATGGCCTGGTCAAGGGCGGTTCGGGGCGCGGTGGCGACAACGAGAAGATGATCGCCGTCCACCCCCGCGACATCGACAAGACCGAGGGCGCCAAGCGGGCCACCACCGATTACGCGGTGCTGGACGCGCTGGCGACGCGGGCAAGCTGGTGCGCGCTGGTGCCGATCACCGGGCGCACGCATCAGTTGCGCGCGCATATGGCCGAACTGGGCCATCCGATCGTGGGCGACGGCAAGTACGGCGGCTCGGGGCAGGAGAATCTGGGCGATGGCTGGGGCGCGCAACTGGGCGGAGAGATCAGCAAGAAGCTGCACCTGCATGCGCGGTCGATCACCTTCGACCATCCGATCACGAAAAAGCGCATGACCATCACCGCGCCGCTGCCCGAACACATGGGCCGCACCTGGAAATCGGTGGGCTGGCACGAGAACGACGTGCCGGACGATCCGTTCGCGGATGACGAATGAGACTGGTCGTCTTTGACGTCGACGGCACGCTGGTCGACAGCCAGAACCACATCACCCACGCGATGGGTTTCGCCTTTGACCAGGTCGGGCTGACGCCGCTGCCCAAGGCGCAGGTGCTGTCCATCGTCGGCCTGTCGCTGCCGGTGGCGGTGGCGCAGCTGGCCCCGGAGGTCGATGCCGACACGCAGGCGCGGATCGTCGCGGCCTACAAGGACAGCTTCATGCGGGCGCGGCTGGACAGTGCCGCGCCGCTTTATGACGGGGCGATGGCCTGTCTGGACCGGCTGGCGGATCGCGACGACCTGCTGCTGGCGGTGGCCACGGGCAAATCGCGGCGCGGGCTGGATGCGATGATCAAGGCGCATGGGCTGCAGGGGCGGTTCCTCAGCCTGCAGACGGCGGATGGGCATCCGTCCAAGCCGCATCCCTCGATGCTGCAGGCGGCCCTGGCTGAGACGGGGACGCAGGCGGACCGGGCGGTGATGATCGGCGATACCAGCTTTGACATGCTGATGGCGGGTGCTGCGGGGCTGGCGGGCTTTGGCGTCAGCTGGGGTTATCACCCGGTCGAAGCGCTGCACGGGGCAGGGGCCGTGCGGGTGCTGGACGATTTCGCCACCCTGACGCGGGCCATCGAGGAGTGGGCGGCATGAGCGAATGGAAGGCCCGGCGGTTCTGGAAGACTGCCGATCTGCGCCCCGCCGAGGGCGGATTCGAGGTGATGCTGGACGACCGCGTCCTGCGCACCCCCGGCAAGCACCCGCTGGTCCTGCCGACCGAGGGGCTGGCGGCCGCCATCGCGGTGGAATGGCAGGCGCAGGACGATCTGATCGTGCCGCAGAGCATGCCGCTGACGCGGGCCGCGAACTCGGCCATCGAAAAGGTCGCACCGCAATTCGATGCGGTTGCTGCAATGCTTGCCGAATATGGCGGCACCGACCTGCTGTCTTATCGGGCAACCGAACCCGAGGTGCTGATCCGCCGCCAGGCCCAGGGCTGGGACCCGCTGATCGACTGGTCGGCCACCCATCTGGCCGCGCCGCTGCGCATCACGCATGGGGTGATTCCCGTCGATCAGGACCCCGCCGCGCTGGCGCGTCTGCATGCCCGGGTGCGGGACTTGGACCTGTGGGGGCTGACCGCGCTGCATGATCTGGTGACGATTCCCGGTTCGCTGATCCTGGGCCTGGCGGTGGTCGAGGGGCGCATCGACGCCCCCGAGGCGCATCGCCTGTCCCGCATCGACGAGGATTTCCAGGCCGAGCGGTGGGGCAGCGACGAGGAGGCTGCGGAGGCCGCCGAAGGCCGCCTTGTGGCGATTCTTTCGGCAGAGCGGCTGTGGCATCTGTCCCGTCGGGGTTGAAAGCGGTTGCGGACCCGGACGGGGTTCTTGACGTGGCAACTTGTATCGGCACAATACCGCCTAATAGGACGGCACACTGCGCCGTGCTATGCCGACAAGGGCTCCGCGAAGGGTCCGCATCGTGTCCGCCGCCCGTCAGGGGGGCAGGGCGCTCCAACACAGAGGTAACAATGAAAAAATCGGTTTTCCTGGGGACGGTGACCGCAGCGACCCTGCTGGCGGGCATGGGCATGGCCCAGGAGGGGTCGACTTTGGCCCAGGTCAAGGAACGCGACGAGCTGAATTGCGGCGTCAACACCGGCCTGGTCGGATTCGCGGCGCCCGACGCCAGCGGCAACTGGACCGGCTTCGACATCGCCTATTGCCGCGCGCTGGCCGCCGCCGTGCTGGGTGACCCCAACAAGATCAAGTTCGTCCCGACCACCGGCCAGACGCGCTTTACCGCGCTGTCCTCGGGCGAGGTCGACGTGCTGGCCCGGAACTCGACCTGGACCTATTCGCGTGACACCGACCTGAAGCTGGATTTCGTGGGCGTCAACTATTACGACGGCCAGGGCTTCATGGTGAACCGTGACCTGGGCGTGACCTCGGCCAAGGAACTGGACGGCGCGACGATCTGCATCCAGACCGGCACCACGACCGAGCTGAACCTGGCCGACTATTTCCGCGCCAACAACATGGCCTACACGCCCGTCAACATCGACAGCAATGCCGAGGGCGAGCAGCAGTACATGGCCGGCGCCTGCGACGCCTACACGACCGACGCGTCGGGCCTGGCCGCGACCCGTGCGGCCTTTGCCGACCCGGAAAACCACATCATCCTGCCCGAGATCATCTCCAAGGAGCCGCTTGGGCCGGCCGTGCGCCATGGCGACAGCAACTGGGGCGACATCGCGCGCTGGACGCTGAACGCGCTGGTCGCCGCCGAGGAATACGGCGTCACCTCGCGCAACATCGAAGAGCTGGTCCGCTCCTCCGAGAACCCCGAGGTCCAGCGCCTTCTGGGCACCACCGATGAGCTGGGCGCCATGATCGGCCTGGACGCCGAATGGGCACGCCGCGCGATCCTGGCCAACGGCAACTATGGCGAGATCTTTGCCGCCAATATCGGCGAACAGACCCCGATCGGCCTGGCCCGCGGTCTGAACGCGCAATGGACGCAGGGCGGCCTGCTCTACGCCCCGCCGTTCCGCTGATCGGCTGATGCGATCGGGGCCGGACCTGTCATGGGTCCGGCCCCACCCTCTCCAGCAACGATAATCCTGCCTCAATGAAAAACGGTGCAAAGCCGGTGGCGGGCGACAGGGGTATTCAAGATGACGGACATCCGGGCAACGGCGACACCGCCGTTCCGGCTGAGCATGCTGGTCAATGACCGGCGGTATCGGTCCCTGACTTTTCAGGTCATCGTGTTCATTCTGGTCATGGCCGCCGCCTGGTGGCTGATCGACAACACGATCCGCAACCTGGCCCTGATGGGCAAAAGCTTTGATTTCGGGTTCCTGTTCCAGCGCGCGGGCTATGACATCTCGCAGACGCCGATCCCCTACACGGCCGATGACACGCATCTGCGCGCTTCGGTCGTGGGGCTGCTGAACACGCTGATCGTGGCGGTGCTGGGCTGCATCGCGGCGACCGTTCTGGGCGTGATCGTGGGCGTGGCGCGCCTGTCCAGGAACTGGCTGTTCGCGCGGCTGATGACGGTGTTCGTTGAGATCTTCCGCAACATGCCGCTGCTGCTGTGGATCCTGATCGTCTATGCGGTCTTCACCGAGATCCTGCCGCCGCCCAACGCCTTTCGCGGCGACGAGGCCAGCGCCGGCATGATCCTGTTCGACAATGTCGCGCTGACGAACCGCTATACCGCGCTGCCGACGCTGGCCATGACCAACGATCCGGGCAGCCTGGACCTGGGCGCGCGCATCACCTTCAACTGGGCCACCATCGCCTTTGTCGTGGTGCTGGTCGGCGGCTGGATCGTGCGGCGCATGATCCGGGCCTGGGCGCAGGACGTGCAGGACCGCACCGGCGACCGCCCCGTGACCTGGTGGAAGACCCTGGCCGTGATGACGCTGCCGTCGCTGTTCCTGATCTGGTTCTTTGGCCTGCACCTGGAGGCGCCCAGCCTGCAGGGGTTCAACTTTACCGGCGGGCTGAACGTCTCGAACTCGCTGGTGGCGCTGTGGCTGGCGCTGACGCTGTACACGGCGGCCTTCATCGCCGAGATCGTGCGCGCTGGCATCCTGGCCGTCAGCCGCGGCCAGTCCGAGGCGGCCTTTGCCCTGGGCCTGCGCCCGAACCGCACCATGAGCCTGGTGATCCTGCCGCAGGCGCTGCGGGTCATCATTCCGCCGCTGATCTCCCAATACCTGAACCTGACCAAGAACAGCTCTCTGGCGATCGCGGTCGGCTACATGGACCTGCGCGGCACCCTGGGCGGCACCACGCTGAACCAGACCGGCCGGGAACTGGAGGCCATCGTGCTGATGATGCTGACCTATCTGGTCCTCAGCCTGATCATCTCGGCGGGCATGAACGTCTTCAACGCCCGCGTCAAACTGAAGGAGCGGTGAGATGAGCGACACCCACGCCCAGACCGTCGCCTTCGTGCGCGACACCATGCTGCCCGCCGCCGCCCCGCCGATCCGCGAATCGGGCGCCGTGCGCTGGCTGCGCGAGAACCTGTTCTCGGGGCCGGTCAATTCGATCCTGACCGTCCTGGGCCTGCTGATCCTGTGGTTCCTGGTCGCCACCTTCTGGGACTGGTTCGCGCATTCCGTCTGGAACGCGTCCAGCCTGACCGAATGCCGCGAGATCATCAGCGCCACCTGGGGCCCCGATGCGCGCGGCGCCTGCTTTGCGGTGATCCGCGAGCGCTGGAACCAGTATCTGTTCGGCTTCTATCCCCAGCATCTCTACTGGCGCCCGACGATGACCTTTGGTCTGCTGATGGTCGCGCTGGCGCCGGTGCTGTTCAGCGCATCGCTGACCATCCGGCGGGTCGTGCTGGCCATCACCACGCTGGTGACCCTCTGGGCGATGGTCGTGCTGGGCGCGCCTGCGGGCTGGCTGGTCTTTGCCGCGATCGTGCTGGCCACTGGCCTGATCCTGTCCGAGCGCAACATCGCCTGGATGCTGCCCTTTTCCATCGTCTATCCGCTGCTGGGGGTGTGGTTCCTGTGGGGCGGCACGCTGTGGGGCCCGATCTTCGTGCTGGTCGGCCCGGCCTTGGGCTGGGTCGCCTGGCGGCTGCTGTCGCGCCTGTCGCCGCTGCTGGCGACGGTGGCGGCGATCGTGGTGACGCTGATCTTCTGGCTGGTGCTGGCGGGGGACGCCGCCCGCGATGCCGAGGGGCTGCTGTCGCTGTCCATCGAATCGGTCCGCTCGGACCGCTTCGGGGGGTTCCTGCTGTCGCTGACCATCGGCGTCGCGGGCATCGCCCTGTCGCTGCCTTTGGGCATCGTGCTGGCGCTGGCGCGGCAATCGGACATGTTCCTGATCAAGTCGCTGTCGGTGGTCTTCATCGAATTCATCCGGGGCGTGCCGCTGATCACGCTGCTGTTCGTGGCCTCGCTGCTGCTCAACTACTTCCTGCCGCCGGGGACGACCTTCGACATCATCCTGCGCGTCATCATCATGGTCACGCTGTTCGCCGCCGCCTATATGGCCGAGGTGATCCGCGGCGGCCTGGCCGCCCTGCCCAAGGGCCAGTACGAGGCCGCCGACGCCCTGGGCCTGGATTACTGGAAGGCACAGCGCCTGATCGTGCTGCCGCAGGCGCTCAAGATCAGCATCCCGGGGATCGTGTCGACCTTCATCGGCATGTTCAAGGACACGACGCTGGTGACCTTCGTGGGCCTCTATGACCCGCTGAAATCCATGTCCGACGCCGTTCGCGCCAATGTCGAATGGAAGGGCATCTATTGGGAGCCGTTCATCTTCGTCGGCGGCATCTTCTTTCTCATCTGCTTCGGCATGTCGCGATACTCGATGTATCTGGAACGCCGCCTGCAACGCGACCACAGGTAAGGACCCCCTCCCATGGAAACCATCGAACGTCCGATCGACCGCAGCCAGATGACGGTCAGCGACGAGGTCGCCATCGAGATCCGCGACATGAACAAGTGGTACGGCACGTTCCACGTTCTGCGCGACATCGACCTGACCGTCCACAAGGGCGAACGCATCGTCATCGCCGGGCCGTCGGGTTCGGGAAAATCGACGCTGATCCGCTGCATCAACCGGCTGGAGGAGCATCAGGCCGGTCACATCTCGGTCGACGGGGTCGAATTGACCAGCGACATCAAGAACATCGACAAGGTCCGCTCCGAGGTGGGCATGGTGTTCCAGCACTTCAACCTGTTCCCGCATCTGACGGTGCTGGAGAATTGCACGCTGGCGCCCATCTGGGTGCGCAAGGTCCCGCGCAAGCAGGCCGAGGCGACCGCCATGCGGTTCCTGGAGAAGGTCAAGATCCCCGAGCAGGCCGACAAGTATCCCGGCCAGCTGTCCGGCGGCCAGCAGCAGCGCGTGGCCATCGCGCGGTCGCTGTGCATGCAGCCCAAGATCATGCTGTTCGATGAGCCGACCAGCGCGCTGGACCCCGAGATGATCAAGGAGGTCCTGGACACCATGATCGAGCTGGCCGAGGAGGGGATGACGATGATCTGCGTCACCCACGAGATGGGCTTTGCCCAGGCCGTGGCGAACCGCGTGATCTTCATGGACCAGGGTCAGATCGTCGAGCAGAACAACCCGACCGACTTCTTCAACAACCCGAAATCCGAACGGACCAAGCTGTTTCTCAGCCAGATCTTGGGGCACTGAGCGCCACCAAAGGGGGCAGGGGGGTTGGCCCCTGCCCCTGCTGTCAGATGCGGCCGTCCAGGCGCACGAAATCCATGACGCTGCCCTGGCCGGGCGCGATCTGGTCCCACGAGTCGACCTGGAAATCGACCACGAGGGTCGCGCCGGTGGGATAGCGGCGGAAATCCGGGTCGGCCGGCGCCCGCGCGGGCAGCATCGCGGCGAATTCCGAAATGCCCGGATTATGCCCCAGCATCATCACGGTCGGCATCGTGGCCGATTTCAGGACCGCCATCATCCGCTCCGCCCCGGCCTGATAGAGGCTGGGTTCGATGCGCATCAGGGGGCGGACCTCCAAGGGGGCACCAGCGATGACCGCCCAGGTCTCCTGCGTGCGGGCGGCCGAGGAACAGAGCACCTCCTCCGGTTCATAGCCGCGGCTGGCCAGCCAGTCGCCCAGGGCCCGCGCCGAGCGCCGCCCCCGGTCGTTCAGCGGCCGGTCATGGTCGTCCAGCGTGGGGTCGTCCCAGGCCGATTTCGCATGGCGCGTCAGGATCAGGCGTCGGTGTCCGAGTGGGGTCATGAGATAGCGGCCTCCTGTGCCATGCCGTCAGTTTCGGCAGCCTGCCACAGCCATCGTCGCAGGAGCAAGCGCTTCGCGACCGGTCACAGCGGGCTGGGGGTCTGGCGCAATCCGCGCGGCGTCACCCGCGGTTCGGTCGTGCGGATCAGCGAACCGGCGCCGTGTTCGGTGAACAGCTCCAGCAGGCAGGCATTGGGCACCCGCCCGTCCAGGATCACGACGGCGCGGACACCGTCGTCAAGGGCCTTCAGCGCGGTCTCGGTCTTGGGGATCATGCCGCCGGCGATCTGGCCGTCGGCGATCATCGCGCGCACCTGGTCGGGATGCAGCTGCGTGACCACCTGGCCCGATGCGTCCTTGACCCCCGTCACATCGGTCAGCAGCAGCAGGCGGTCGGCCTTGAGCGCGCCCGCGATGGCGCCCGCCGCGGTATCGCCGTTGACGTTGAAGGTCTCGTTATCCTCCATGCCGGTGGCGACGGGGGCGATCACGGGGATCATGCCGGCGCCGTACAGATCGCGGATGATCTGGACGTTCATCTCGACCGGGCGACCGACAAAGCCCAGTTCGGGGTCGTCCGCCTCGCAGACCATCATGTCGTCATCCTTGCCGGAAATGCCGACCGCGCGCCCGCCCGCATCGTTGATAGCCTGGACGATGCGCTTGTTGACCAGGCCCGACAGCACCATCTCGACCACCTCGACGGTCTCCTTGGTGGTCACGCGCTTGCCGCGGACAAAGCGGCTCTCGATGCCGAGGCGGGCCAGCAGGTCGTTGATCATCGGGCCGCCGCCATGGCAGACGACCGGGTTCATGCCCACCTGCTTCATCAGCACGATGTCGCGGGCGAATTCGGCCATGGCCTCGTCGTCGCCCATGGCATTGCCGCCGAACTTGACCACCACGACAGAGCCGGAATAGCGCTGCAGATAGGGCAGGGCCTCGGACAAGGTGCGGGCGGTGGCGATCCAGTCACGATTCATGGTCTGTGTTCTCATCCTTGGGGGCCCCTGTCTGACGGGGCGGACCCTAGGACGCGGGGCGCGATCAGTCCAGCCCGGCGATGATCGCGCGCAGCGTGGCGATGCCGTGGCCCTTTTCCGAACTGGTCACGACCAGCTCGGGATAGGCGGCGGGATGCTTTTGCAGCGCCTCCTGGACCTGCTCCATCACGGGTTGCAGCGCGTTGGGGCCCAGCTTGTCGGTCTTGGTCATCACGACCTGGAACGGCACGGCGGACCGGTCCAGCAGGGTCATGATCTCGTGATCGACATCCTTCACGCCGTGGCGCGAATCGATCAGGCAAAAGGCCCGGCGCAGGGTCTGGCGCCCGGCCAGATAGGATTTCAGCAGCGCCTGCCATTTGGCGACCACGGCCACGGGGGCCTTGGCAAAGCCATAGCCGGGCAGGTCGACCAGGTAGCCGTGGGTGCCCAGGGCGAAATAGTTGATCTCTTGCGTGCGGCCCGGCGTGTTCGAGGCGCGGGCAAGGCTGTTACGCCCGGTCAGCGCGTTGATCAGGCTGGATTTCCCGACATTCGAGCGTCCGGCAAAGCAGACCTCGGGGCGGTCGGCGGGGGGCAGGCCGTCCATGTGGACGACCCCCTTCACGAAATCGACGGGGCCTGCGAACAGCAGGCGCGCGGCCTCAGCGGCGGCGGCTTCGGGTTCGGGGGCGGTGGGAAAGGCAACTTTCATGCGTGGACCTGATCCTGAAGGCGGATCGTGCCGCCGGTGACGACCTCGGCAAAGACGCCGAAATCGGTATGGCCATACAGGCCGGAAAGCGTGGCGACCATATCGCGGTCGCGCAGACCGGTGGCCGTGTCCGCGCTGGTGGCGTCACAGCGCCCGATAGGCTCGGCGACCCGCAGCGCGACCGCGCCGATGCGGATCGTCCGGCCGATCAGGTCGCGTTCCGCAAAGGGGGGCCAGCCTGCGACCCACAGGTTGCCGCGCCAACGATGCGTGCCAAGCGTGCCGCCCGTCCGCGTCTCCAGCTCGGCCAGGCTGGACAGGGACAGGACCGAGATCAGCGGCGATTTCTGGTCGGTCCAGACGCCCGCCCCGCGCACCAGACGCGTAGGTTGCGGGGCGTCGGCGGGCCAGAGCGGACGCAGCCAGTCGATCAGCCGCGCCCCGTCGCGGGCGGGGGCCAGCGTGATGCGGCTTTGGGCGGGGTGGTCAAGAACCAGCTGGTCGCCCTGCCAGCCGCCGGTGACGGCCTGCAGCGCAGGGGACGCAACCCCGCGCAGAAAGCAGGATTTGGGCAGCCAGCGGTCCGGCTGCCCCTCGGTCTGGCTGGCCAGGGCGTGACGCTCTCCGGCCTCGGTCAGGATGGCCCATTCCCGGTCGCCGGGCAGGCGCTGGCCTGCCTGCAGGGTGACCTGCTCCAGCCCCTCTCCGCCGACCGACTTGATCGGATGGCGGCGGATCAGGGCCAGATACGCGGTCACTTTCCGGCGCCTCTCTTGCCGGGCTTGTCGCCGGGGCGCTTGCGCACCGGGATCGAGGACTTGACGTTGCCCAACAGGTCGGGCCGCGCGCCGTGCATGGTCATGATCGTGTATTGCTGCAGGATCGTGATCACGTTGTTGGTGATCCAGTACAGGACCAGACCCGAAGCAAAGCCGCCCAGCATGAACATGAAGATCCACGGCATCCAGGCAAAGATCATCTTTTGCGCGGGATCGGTGGGCGCCGGGTTCAGCTTTTGCTGGAACCACATGCTGAGGCCAAGGGCGATGGCCAGCGCGGGCAGGGTCAGCGAATGCAGCAGCGTTCCCTGCGCCGGCACGCCGAAGGGCAGCAGGCCATAGAGGTTCAGCAGGCTGGACGGATCCGGGGCCGAAAGGTCCTGAATCCAGCCGAACCAGGGCGCGTGGCGCAGTTCGATCGTGACGAAGATCACCTTGTAGAGCGAGAAGAAGATCGGGATCTGCAAAAGGATCGGCAGGCAGCCCGCGGCGGGGTTCACCTTTTCGCGCTTGTAAAGCTCCATCACCTCTTTCTGGAACTTCATGCGGTCGTCGCCGGTGCGCGCCTTGATCTCCTCCATCTGCGGCTGCAGCTCCTTCATCTTGGCCATCGAGATGTAGGATTTGCGCGCCAGCGGGAAGACCAGCGTCTTGAGCACGAAGGTCAGCGCGATGATCGCCCAGCCCATGTTGCCGATGATGCCGTGCAGCCAATGCAGCAGCTGGAAGATCGGCTTGGTCAGGAAGAAGAACCAGCCCCAGTCGATCGAATCGACGAAGCGCTGGATGCCGGGGGTCTCCTCATAGCTGCGGATGACCTCCCAGACCTTGGCACCGGCGAACAGATAGCTGTCGGCGCTCAGCTGGGTGCCGGGCTGGACGGTCTGCATCGGAAAGCGCGCTTCGGTCTGATAGATGTCGGCGCCATCGGCGTATTTCACCACCGCGGTGAAGGCCTGGCCCGGCGCGGGCGCCAGCGAGGTCATCCAGTACTTGTCGGTGAACCCGATCCAGCCGTTGCCGCTGACCTCGAAGACCTGGGCGCGGCCCTCGCGTTCGATCGGGTCCAGTTCGGCGATGCGGTCGTATTTCATCTCGATCAGGGTGCCGTCATGCATGCCCACCACGCCCTCGTGCAGCACGAAGAAGTTCTGGGTGTCGGGACGGCCGTGGCGCGCGATGATGCCGTAGGGCGCGGCCGAGAAGGCGGCGTCGCCGTCGTTCTGCAGGCTCTGGCCGATGGTGAACAGATAGTTCTCGTCCAGCGCAAAGGTCCGGCGGAAGATCTGGCCCGCGCCATTGTCCCAAGCCAGCGTCACCGGCTGGCCAGGTGCCAGCGTGTCGCCCGATTCCAGCGTCCAGACGGTCGCGGGGTTGGGCACCAGCGCCGCGTCCACGCCCGGACCCGGGGTCCAGCCATAGACCGCGTAATAGGGGCGGGTCACGTTGATGTTCACGCTGTCATCGGCGGTCGCCGAAGAGGGTGACAGCAGACGCACGTCGGGCGACCCCTCGTCCAGGGTCTCCTGATAGCGGGTCAGCAGCAGGTCGTCGATGCGCCCCCCCGCCAGCGAGATCGAGCCCGACAGCGCCGGCGACTGGATCGCGACGCGGCCCACCGGCTCGCCCGCGGGCGGTGCCTCGGCCAGATCGGCGGGGGCGGTCGTGCCCGTCGCAGGGGTCAGCGGCTGGTCGCCGATGCTCTGTTCGGCCAGCGGAACGCCGGACGGTTGATCGGATACGGGTTCCGGGGCGAAGACCGTGTACCAGACCAGGATCACCAGAAACGACAGAACCGTCGCCAGGATCAGATTGCGGTTGTTGTCTTCCATTCCCTCACCACTGTCATCGCGTCAGTCGGGCCGGTTCAACAGAACGCACCCCGAAAGGTCAAGCGGATTTGCCGTTTGGCAAGCGAATGCAGGGAAAACGCCGCGCCCGGTCGCGGTTTTGCGCGGCCGGGCGGGCGTGGGCCGGGTCGGTCAGCGCCGCTTGGCCAATGTCGGCAGACGGGCCGCCGCATCGGCATGGCGCTTGAGGAAGTCCAGGCTGTCGCTCAGCGGCATCGGCTTGGCGATGGCATAGCCCTGAACCTCGTCGCAGCCCATCTGCGCCAGAAAGGCGTATTCCTCGCGCGTTTCGACCCCTTCGGCGAGCGCGGCGATGCCAAGCCGCTCGGCAAGGGCCAGGATCGCCAGGATCATCCGCTGCTGCGCCTCGTCGACGTCGCAGGCGGTGACAAAGCTTCGGTCAATCTTGATCCGGTTGATGCCGAACTGACGGATCGCGTCCAGGCTGGCATAGCCTGTGCCAAAGTCGTCCAGGTCGATCTGGCATCCGGCATTGGCCAGCTTGCGCAGGTTATCGCGCGTCTCGTTGGTGCTGGTGATCGGGCTGACACTTTCCAGAACTTCGACCACCAGGCGGCTGGGGGCGATCTCGTGGCGGTCCATTTCCCACAGCAGGCAATCGGCAAAGCCCCGGTCGGACAGTTCGCAGTTCGAGATGTTGATCGACACGGTCGGCACGTCGAACCCGGCCTGGTCCCAGGTCTTCAGTGCGGCCATGGATTGGGCCAGCATGAACAGCGTCAGCGTGTTGTGATCGGCTGCCGACATCTGCGGCATGAAGGCCCCGGGGGCCAGCACGCCGCGCGTGGGGTGGTTCCAGCGGGCCAAGGCCTCGAACCCGGTGATCTGGCCGGAATGGCAGCTGATCTGCGGCTGGAACCAGGCCTGCATCTGGGCTGCGGCCACGGCGTCGCTGACGGTGGCGATCAGGCCGGGGCGGGTCAGCGCCCGGTCATGCGGAAACAGCTGAAGCTGGCCTAGAAAGGCATCCTGCACCAGGTCCATCCGTTGGCGGGCATTCTCGACCAGATCGGGAATCGAGGGCAGGTCCGGGGCCTCGGCATGGATCAGCACGCCGGTCATTACCGGGGTGACATGCTGGCCCGCCAGAGGCACCGGGGCCTGTCCTTGCTGATGCAGGCGGCGCGCCACCTGCAGGGCATCCCGGTCGGTCCGGTCACGCAGCACAAAGGCGAACAGCCCCGGCGCCAGCACCTGCACCGGGTCATAGGGGCGCACCGCGCGACCGAGCGACATGGACAGCTGGACCAACAGATGCCCCATGGCGACCTTGTCGAGGATGGTTCCCAGGGTCTCGGTGTTCTCGACCCGCAGCAACAGCAGGCTGCGTGACAGATCCTGTCTCCGGTTCACGCCGCAGAGCAGGTTGCGCAGGGGCGAGAGCAGACGGCTCACATTGATTGACATACCGGACCTTTCACGGAATCACCGGTATCAGAATTAGATCAAATTGCTTGTCGTACCGTTAATGGAGGTCGTCCCGATCGCGCAGGATCGGGGGTTCCGTGCCCTGGTTCCCGGTCTCTGGCGGGAAAAGCGATGAAAAACCGAACAGTCCGGTGTCCAGCAGATGCGACGGGCGGACGTTCATCAGCGCCCGGAACATCACCTGCCGCCGTCCGGGGGTCCGCGCCTCCCATTCGTCCAGCAGGCGTTTGACCTGCACGCGCTGCAACCCCTCCTGGCTGCCGCAGAGGTCGCAGGGAATGATCGGATAGTTCATCGCCCGAGAGAATCGCTCGCAATCGGCCTCGGCCACATAGGCCAGCGGGCGCAGGACGGTCAGATCGCCCTCCTCGTTCAGCAGCTTGGGCGGCATGGTCGCAAGCCGGCCACCATGAAAGAGGTTCATGAAGAACGTCTCGAGGATGTCGTCGCGGTGATGGCCCAGCACGACGGCCGAACAGCCCTCCTCGCGGGCGATGCGATAGAGGTTGCCACGCCGCAGCCGCGAACACAGCGCGCAATAGGTGCGCCCGGCAGGGACCTTTTCCTTCACGATGGAATAGGTGTCCTGATATTCGATCCGGTGGGGCACGCCGCGCGCCTGCAGGAATTCGGGCAGCACGGTCGCCGGAAAGTTCGGCTGGCCCTGATCCAGATTGCAGGCCAGCAGATCGACCGGCAGCACGCCGCGCCATTTCAGCTCATGCAGGATCGCCAGCAGGGTATAGCTGTCCTTGCCGCCCGACAGGCAGACCAGCCAGCGGTCGCCGGACCGCACCATGCCGTAATCGTCGATCGCCGCGCGCGTCTCCCGGACCAGCCGCTTGCGCAGCTTGCGGAACTCGGTGCCCTGGGGGGCGCCGGAGAAAAGGGCGTGGATCTCGGTGTCGTCAGCGTCGTCCAGCATCGCGGGCCTCGTCATGGTCGGGGTCGGCGCCGGGCACCGGGTCATAGCCGTGGCCGCCCCAGGGGTGGCAGCGCCCGATGCGCCGCAGGGTCAGCAGGCTGCCCCGCCACGCCCCATGCCGCGCCAGCGCGTCCAGCGCATAGGCCGAGCAGGTCGGCTGGAACCGGCAGCCATGGCCGACCCAGGGCGACGCGATCAGCCGATAGCCGCGCACCGGCAGCGCGACAAGGCGCGCCAGCGGGCTCATGCGTGGATCTTGGTGATGGCGCGCGCGAAATCGTCCTGAAGGGCGGCGAAATCGCGCGCGATGGTGGCCTCGGGCCGGCCGATCAGGACGTAATCCCATCCGGCGATGCCGCGGCCGGGCAGGCCAAGCCGCGCGACCTCGCGCAGGCGACGCTTGGCGCGGTTGCGTGCGACCGCGTTGCCGACCTTCTTGGAGCAGGTGAATCCCACGCGGGCGGGCCCGTCATCGTCCCGCCGGCGCGCCTGCAGCAGAAATCCCGGCATGCCCTGACGGCGTGCACGGGCGGCGGCCAGGAAATCGGCACGCTTTTGCAGAACAGGCGGCATGCGAAATGCCGCCGTGCCGACATCCTGGGGCTGATCGTCAGCAGGATGGGGCAGAGGCGGCATGTCGAAAGCCTTCATGGGGCGGCCGTGACCGCCGGCAGGATCAGGGTTGATCAGGCCGACAGACGCTTGCGGCCCTTGGCGCGGCGGCGGTTCAGCACCAGACGGCCGCCTTTGGTGGCCATGCGGGCGCGGAAGCCGTGACGGCGCGCACGAACGAGGTTCGAAGGTTGGAAGGTGCGCTTCATGGTCAGTCTCCGGATCGGTTCTTGCGGGGCGGTCCGGGACGGGGCAGGTTGCAGTCATCTGCCCTGCGCCACGGCGCCGGTTGTTCGAAGCCCGCTGGATAGTGGACCGACAGGCCCGCGTCAACCGCTCAAACCCTTAAATTCGGGCATTCGGGCCAAGGGAACCCTGCCTTGATCACATTCGTTTGATGTGCAAACCCGCAATCGCTTGGCTGACAAGCGGTCGTCGCCCCACCATAACCCGGACACGATGCGATTGAACACGATCTCTGGCCGATTCGCCGCGTTGACGACCATGTTCGTCATCCTGGCAGAGCTGTTCATCCTGCTGCCGTCCTTGGCGGGGTTTCGGCTGGACTATCTGGAGAGCCGGCTGGAGCGGGCTCAGATCGCCAGCCTGGCGCTGCTGGCGACCGACGAATCGCTGGCCTCTGACCTGGAATCAGAGCTGTTGCAGAATGCGGGGGTGTTCAACGTGGTGCTGCGGCGCGACGACATCCGCCAGCTGGTCCTGTCCTCGCCGATCCCCGGCCCGATCGACGCGACCTATGACCTGCGATCGGAAGGCGTGCTGCAGACCATCGACGATTCTCTGGTGGCGCTGGCCGACGGGCGCAACCGGGTGATCCGGGTGATCGGCGCGCCGGTCAATCAGGCGGGCCAGCTGATCGAGATCACCATGGAGACGGCGCCCCTGCGCGAGGCGATGATCGACTATGGCCTGCGCCTGCTGTTGGTGTCGGCGGCGTTTTCGATCCTGACGGCGGTGCTGCTGTTCCTGGCGGCGCAGCGGCTGATCCTGGTGCCGATTCGCCGGGTGATCAGCCACATGACCGCCTATGCCAGCGCCCCCGAGGATGCGCGCCACATCATCATCCCCGATGCCCGCCTGGCCGAATTGCGCGACGCCGAAACGGCCCTGCAATCCATGCAGCGCACTGTCACGTCGTCCCTGAAGCAGAAGGAGCGGATGGCCCAGTTGGGGCAGGCGGTGGCCAAGATCAGCCACGATCTGCGCAATATCCTGACCACCGCGCAGATCTTTGCCGACCGGCTGGAGGACAGCGCTGACCCCAAGGTACGCCGCGCCGCCCCCAAGCTGGTGAATTCGATCACCCGCGCGGTCAACCTGTGCGAGACGACGCTGGCCTTCGGCAAGGCCGAGGAACCCGCGCCCACGCTGTCGCGCTTCAACCTGGCGCAGCTGGCCGCCGAGGTCATCGAGGCCGAGAGCCTGGCCGGAGAGGCCGCGGGCCAGGTCGAGTTCCTGACCGACATCCCGCCCAGCCTGGTGATTCGCGCCGACCGCGATCAGCTGTATCGCGTGCTGGCCAACCTGGCGCGCAACGCCCGTCAGGCCATCGAGGGCACCCGCCAGCCGGGCACCGTCGAGATCGGCGCCGGCGAATCCGAGACCGACTGGTGGATCAAGGTCTGCGACTCTGGCCCCGGCCTGCCCGATCGTGCGCGCGAATACCTGTTCAAGCCCTTCACCGGCAGCACGCGCCGCGGCGGCACGGGCCTGGGCCTGACCATCGCCGCCGATCTGGTGCGTGGCCATGGCGGTCGTCTGGATCTGCTGCGCAGCGACGCCGAGGGCAGCCAGTTCTGCATCCACATCCCCCGGGGCATGGCCGATCTGGCCCTGCGGACGGGTGCGGCACTTGCCTGAACGGCACGCCCCTGTGCCGGGCAAAAAAGGTTTCGGTTTTTTGTGTTTTCGGTCTTGCATCCCCCCGACGTGCCCGGTAATTCCACCCTCATGTTGCACCCGTAGCTCAGCTGGATAGAGCACCAGACTACGAATCTGGGGGCCGGGCGTTCGAATCGCTCCGGGTGCACCATTTCCCATTTTGTGGACACCAAGCAAAATTGCCGTTTGCGTCACGGCTTTGCCTTTTTGGTGATCCCACATCTCCGCCCGCTCCTTCCTGTTCCGCCAGTGGCGAAGCCATCGCTGCTTTTCACTTTGGATGACCTCATGTCATCCGAAGGGCAAAGCAGGGTGGGCGCAGCCCGACCTGCGGCCGGACGGTGATCTGACACACGGGGCCGGAGCGGTGAAATTGGGAGGGACCCGCGCGCCCCGCGCGTGGGAGGAACCGGATTTCCCCGTGGAGGCTAACGCGCAGCGGCACCAGCGCCCGTGTTCGGATCGCCGGCCGGATGGCAGGCGGAAAAAAAATGAAAGATCGTCAGCGGTGCCAGAGCGAAGCGGAGGCGCGGCTGTCCGTTGGATCGACGATCGCGGTGCACGCGATCACCATATCTCTGAAAAA
The DNA here is from genome assembly GCF_005048265.1 of Paracoccus hibiscisoli. Classification (GTDB taxonomy): domain Bacteria; phylum Pseudomonadota; class Alphaproteobacteria; order Rhodobacterales; family Rhodobacteraceae; genus Paracoccus; species Paracoccus hibiscisoli. Next base: position 7,525 of record NZ_SUNH01000024.1, on the reverse strand, counting down.
GCAGCCTCTCGGGGGCCTGATCGCATCGACGCGAAGATCCCAAGATCCCGGCTCAACGTCGCGAGCGAAGCTTGCGATCGTTGTATTGCAGCTCTGACGGCGTGCGTGGTCGTGGCGCTTCCGTGACGAACCTGGCCCATAATGCTTCCTTCCATTCCTGAGAAAGGATCGCACCATCAAACCGTGGGATCAAACAAGCAAAAAAGGGGGGCGCGCTCGCCAGATCGGTCGAACGAAAGGCGGCATGAATACAAAACTGCACGCCGTGACCGATGCGAAAGGCAGACCTATCCGGTTCTTCATGTCGGCAGGACAGGTCAGTGATTATACCGGCGCGGCGGCGCTTCTGGACAGCCTCCCACAGGACGACTGGCAACTGGCGGACCGAGGCTATGATGCTGACTGGCTGCGTAAAGCGTTGCAGGCCAGTGGCATAAAAGCCTGCATCCCAGGCCGGAAGTCCCGCAAGAAGGCCGTGAAGTACGACAAGCGGCGCTACAAACGGCGTAGCCGCATCGAGATCATGTTCGGCTGAAGGATTGGCGCCGGGTCGCGATTCGCTACGACAGGTGCCCTGAAACCTACCTTTCCGCCATCGCATTGGCTGCGACCGTCCTCTTCTGGCTATGATCAAGAACAAGTCCTGTCTCTAACTTCAGCATTGATGTAACGGCGCGACGCGCCTGTGGTACGCTTCGCCATAGGACGGTTGCGCAGCAAGGCTTACTGCCGGACACGAGGGGGCCGGGCCCTGCGGGGCGAGGCCCCAATTTCACTCCGCAGGTGGCGGCTCGATCGGATCGAAGGCACCGACCGAGATGCCCAGCAACAGCCAGCGCCGGCCCTCCTGTCCGAAGACCAGATCGAAACTGACATGGCGCGGTTGCAGCGGCACATAGCCGGTCAGGCGCAGCTCCTGCCCCGACGGGCTCAGGTCGCCCTGCAGGATTACCGGGTCGACGACCATGGCCTGCAGCAGGTCCAGCCGTTCCGTCCGCAGGGTGGTGAACAGCCCGGCCAGCCGCGTGGGATCATTGGCAAGGGCAAAATCGGGGGCGGCATGGTCGCGCAGCACGGTGTAATTGCCGGTGCAGTTGCCGTGATTGACCGCCGCCAGCACGTCGCGGATCAGGGCCGTGGCATAGCTGGGTTCGATCAGCGGGACGGTGTCGGGTTCGGTCACGGGTGTCGACGCTTCCTGCGCCTGAGCGCCGGCCCCGATCAGGGCCAGCGACAGGACAAGGACCCGGGACAGGGCGCGCGGCCCCGTCTCGGACAGGGGTGTGGCGCAGATCACCACGCGTAGGTCACGCCGATGCGGCCGCCGACCTGGTTGCGGTCGACGCCATAGGTGATGCCCGCATCGAACTGGGTATTGGCATCGAAGCGATAGCCCATCGAGGCGGCCAGCGCGGTCGATCCGTCGAAGCTGCCCAGGCTCGTCGAGACTGCGTAGGTCTTGTCCTCGGGGACATAGGGGGTGTTCAGCGCCATCGCCATGGCGATGCCCTCGCGGTTGTCCGCGACCTGGCTGCCAAGCGAGCGGACCCGCCCGTCCAGTGAGGACATGGTCGCGCCGATCGAGCGGTCGACGGCGAGGTTGCCCGCCGCATCCGATGTCACCACGCCGACCGGCACGCCTTGCGCGGCGCGGCTGGCATCCGAGGCAATGCCCGCGGCGCGATAGGTGTTCGCGCCATTGCCCAGCACGAACTCGTTCGCGCGCGTCGCCGTCGCCCCGTCACCGATAGCGACCGAGTTGTCGGCGCTGGCAACCGCCTCGTTGCCGATGGCGATGGCGCCCGACCCCATAGCCATCGCGGCCTCGCCGACCGCGGTCGAGCGCACGCCGGTCGCAGTGGCCAGATGGCCGAAGGCCTGCGCGCGTTCCGCCGTGGCGCGGGACTGCCAGCCGATGGCCGTGGCGCCCGCCCCCTGGGCGATGCTTTCGCCGCCAAGCGCCGTGGTCGAGGTGCCGTCCGCGATCGCCGTGTCGCCGAGCGCCAGCGCGTCGATGCCGTTGGCGATGCTCTCATTGCCGATGGCGGTCGAGAAGTCGCTTTGCGCATCGGCATTCTCGCCGACCGCTAGCGAGCGGACGCCCTGTGCGGTGGCCAGGTGGCCGATGGCCTGCGCGCGTTCGGCGGTGGCCATGGACTGCCAGCCGATCGCGCTGGCGCCGGCGCCCATCGCCACCGATTCGCCGCCAAGCGCGGTGGTCGAGGTGCCATCCGCGATCGCCGTGTCGCCCACGGCCAAGGCATCGATGCCGTTGGCGATGCTCTCGTTCCCGATGGCGGTTGAGAGGTCGCTTCGCGCATCGGCATTCTCACCGATGGCCATCGAGCGGATGCCCTGCGCGGTGGCCAGATGACCGAAGGCCTGTGCGCGTTCGGCGGTGGCCTCTGCCTGCCAGCCGATGGCGCTGGCGCCCGGGCCGGTGGCAATGGATTCGCCGCCCACGGCGGTGGTCGAGGGGCCGGTGGCCGCAGCCGTGTCGCCGATGGCCAGCGCGTCAATGCCGTTTGCGACGGATTCATTGCCGATGGCGGTCGAGAAATCGCTGACCGCATCCGCATTCTCGCCCACGGCCAGCGAGCGTTCGCCCTGTGCGGTGGCCAGATGGCCGATGGCCTGCGCGCGCTCGGCGGTGGCTTGGGCCTGCCAGCCTATGGCGCTTGCGCCCGGGCCGGTCGCCACCGTCTCGCCGCCGATGGCGGTGGTCGAGGGTCCGGTCACGATCGCCTCGGAGCCGATGGCCACACCGTCGATGGCGGTCGCGTCGGTGGTGGAGCCATCGCCCACGGCCACCGAGAAATCGCCGTCGGCGGTGGTGTTCACGCCGCATTCGGTCGAGTTCACGCCGGCGCCGACATTGCAGGGGGCGGTCGCGTCGGCGCGGGCCAGCGCGGTCGTCGACAGCAGGGCGGCAAAGGCTGCGCCGGACACCAGGGTGGCGCGGGACAGCGGGCGGGTGCTGCGGGTCATGGGGTTCTCCTCATCCATTGGACAGGGGCCTTTTGCAGGCCTCCTGTTCCGGGGACTCGCGCGGCGGGCGAATGGATGCAGGATCATGTGATTTTTTTCCCGCCGGGCCGGGGGGCGGAGGCCAAGGCAGCGTCAGGCGGGTTGCCATGGGCGCAACTCGGCGCGCATCCAGGTGCCGCGGGCGGCGTTGACGATGCGACCAACCGTACGCGTCACCTTCAGTGCAAATGGCAAACGCTTCCACTACGATAGCCACGACCAGCTCCGGACGCACCTCGCGGACTTCATGGCAGCCTACAACTTCGCGCGCCGGCTCAAGACCCTCGCCAGCCACGATCCTCGGACCGATGGCGGACCATAGCTGGCCCTCACGCCCTACGAATGCATCTGCAAGATCTGGACATCTGAGCCGGACAGATTCATCCTAAACCCGATCCACCAGATGCCGGGACTGAACACCTAAGGGCGCGTCAGGTCGATCTACGGTCGACTGACACATCCTAAATATGGACTGTGGGTGATAGGCAGCAACCAGGCAGGAGGTTGGCGGTCGGTTAGGGGTTTGGAGACGCAAAGTGACGTTTCTCGAAGTCGCAGTCCCTTTAGGCTTCGCGCTGGTGGTCCTAAGTGCGGCGCTAGCGAAAATCGTTGCTCCCGTCAAAGTCCGGTGTCCGGGTTATAGCTCAACATATCGTCGTAGTCGTCGGGGTCGATCCAGATCTCCTCCTCGGCCGGTGCAGAGGGCTTTTCCCGAGTGCCGGTGGCGTAAAGCAGCAGCGACGGGTCGGTTGGCTCAGGTTCTGAATAGTCATTTGTGACCGCCAATGCTTCACCAATTCCTGTTTCTGACGAGAACAGCGATCCGCTCCCGCCGGCGGCGGCGGCGCTGGTCGAAATGAGGGTTATGGCGATGGCAGCACTAAGATAGGCGTGCGCCAGCTGGGAAGGCAGCATATGCATGATCGGTTCTTGCTATCATCAAGCAGTTGACGCTTTGTGAAGATCGGACCTGCTACTAGTAGAGTGACCATCCGATCCGCTGGCGTCAGGCCGGGCAGTCGATTAGCGTCAGCGCCCCATTGCATAAGGGCCGCTGCAGCCCACGCGCCAGAGTGCCCTCCAGCCACGCTACCACTCGTCCAAGGCCTTGGTTCCCGAAGCCGTATTTCTCGGCCTGCATAATCACCACCCAGATCCGCAAGATCGGTTTATGGAACACTGAGTATGGCTGACCGGGATCGTGGCTGCTATGCGGGACAAATCGGCCTTTAGCTGCAAGTGCAGTCTCGTCGTCTATGCATATTCTGAGCTTAGCGTAACCTGTTGCCATAATATGGACAAAGCAGGGTGGGCGCAGCCCCACCTGCGGCCGGACGGTGATCTGACACACGGGACCGGAGCGGTGAAATTGCAAGTGACCCGCGCACTTTCGCCTGGAGGGAACCGGATTTCTCGGTGGAGGCTGACGCGCAGCAGCCCAATGCCTGTGTTCATATCGCCGCCGGATGGCAGGCGGACCAATGAAATGAAAAGTCGGCCGCGGTGCCAAAGCGACGCGTAAGCGCGGATGTTCACTGGAGCAGCGATTGCGGTGGCTGCGATCGCCATATCTATAGAAGAGCCGCCTTTCGACCGTGGGGCAGCATCGAGGCTAACAGGTCATGAAAGCAAGCGTGCCGTTGCCACCGGCGCCAATGTGCAACACTCCCCTCAGGCAAATTTTTCAGGATGCCGTCGAGGAAATTTGGTACAGTAGGGTCTCGCGTGTATCCCGAGGTAGACCCGCGAATGCGACGTTGTGATAACATTAACGGTAATCTGGAGCGTACAATGGGAAAGCATTTTACAACGGGCGTGGCGTTTCTGGCCCTCTCTGCAACTTCGGTATTTGCCAATGACTGGTCCGGTTTCTACGCCGGTGCGGGTGTGGGAAAGATCGAGGTGGATACAAGCGTCGCTGGCGTCAAAGAAAGCGACACGTCATACGGTATTCACGCCGGATACAGATATGATGCGGGTCAATGGGTTACTGGCGGCGAATTTGAGCATGACTGGACGGACGTGGAGCTTGTTCCCGGAGCCATCTCCGCCGATCGGGTGATGCGTTTCAAGGCGACCGCTGGCTATGAATTCGGGCAGACCTTGGTTTATGTCGCCGCAGGTGCGGCGAAGGTAAACGTAGACGGTCTTGGTGATGATTGGGGCAGTTTCTACGGGCTTGGCGCGGCTTATGCCGTCAGCGCTCGGGCCAATGTCAGCCTTGAACTGCTTGAGCATAATTTCTCCGATATCGGAGACTCGGGCATTGATGCTGACGCATGGAGCGGCAACCTGAGAGCCTCCTGGAAGTTCTAAGATCCGTCCAACGACTTAAAATAAGCTCGTGACCTCATATGGGCCACGAGCAACTTTCGCAGAGCTTCGATCTCAAGGAATTTCGCAGGCAAGTGCGGCCAGGGTCGGCCTGCACTTCCGCTTGAGACATGCGGCAACTCCCGCGCATCTACTGCGCCATGATCGTGCTCATCACTGTGGTCTGGATTTGCGCTGCGATCGGCACTCCATCCCGCGCAGCGTCACGCATAAAGGAGAGTGCCGCGCGGCGATCGTATTGCTCTGTCAGCGCCGCGGCAAAAGGATCGGCTAGCGGCGTTTGAGCGTGGGCGAAATAGAAGTCGTTCGCCGCAAGCGCTTCTGTTTCACGGAAGCACGGCAGGAAATCCTCGGGGGCCTGCGCTGTGGCAAGGCACGCCTCGCTGCGGTTAGCGGCGACCTTTCGGATCATCTGGTCCGTGACCTGGCTTTCCATGGTCTCGGTCTCGCGCGTTCCGAGCAATTCGGCATAAAGATCGGAGGTGCATTCCGACGACAGTTCGGCGCCCTCGACACTGGCAAGCAGATCATCCGAAATCGCCTTAGTTTGGGCATATCGGACGTTGCCGTCGATCAAGCCCTCCTCTTCCAGCGCCATGATGTCAGCGTAGTCGGGCATGTAGCTGACATACAGATCCAGCGGCGCGCAATTGCCGCCCGACACCGGTACGTCAGCAACACGCCCTGCCTGCGGGGTATAGGTCTTGCTTGCCTGCTGCCCATCTGCCTCAACATCAACGCGGCGCATGGTGCCATCGGCGAGCAGTGATGAGGTATAGGACACGGAATACTGCCCGCCAAGCTGCGTCCCGATGCTCTCGAAGACAGCGTCAAGGTCGCTTGCCGCGTCCGCGGTCAGAAAACGGCCCCCGGTCTCGTCGGCAATGCGGGTCAGCCCCTCGACGTCAAGGTCTTCACCGAGTCCGACCACGAAGATCGGCACGTTCACCGATGCGGCCTTCTGCAGCACGGTGTCCACCGTCGCCTCAGAGAGCGGGCTGCCAGCCCCGTCGTCGTCCAAGCCGTCGCTCAGAAGAACAACAGCCTTGCGTCCCTGCACCGTGCCGACGAGGTCGACGGACTGCGCCAGTGCGTCATAAAGTGCGGTATCGCCGCGCGCGGTGAGGCCGTCGATGGCTGTGACTACCGTCTGACGATCCTCTGTCATGTCGGTGACCTCGATCACGTCACGTGCAAAGCTGAGCACAAGAGTGCGATCGTCTACCGAAAGCGTATCAAGAAAAGCATTCGCTGCGGATTTTGCGTCATCCATTGCCGTCGCCATGGACCCGGAAACATCCATGGCAAACACAATGGACAATGGTGGCAACTGTGGGTCCACCGTCAAAGGTGACTGATCGACCTCATCTTCGCGCACACGAAAATCGGCGGCGTTTAACCCAGAAATCGGTGATCCCCCGGACAGGACTGTCACGAACACCCGCACGTCAGGGTAGGCATCAACATTCACCTCGTTCAGAACGACCTCGGCTGCCCCTTCAGGTGCTACCGCGTCGACGCGCTGCTCGACGTCTTGCGCTGGCGCCTGACCAGCCAAGCATATTGCGACACAAAAGCTAGTCGGAAAGAACCATCCACGCGGCATCTGGTGCATCCTTCAGTTAACGCCTTCAAGCCAGCATTGGCAGTTATACGGCTATGCCAGTTTATGGTTTGGCTCAGACACCCGGGTCCAGTTAAATATGAGGCAGACAGCGGACGTTCGCCGCATTTTGGACCAAGGCAGTTCGGGCTGACGCTGGTCATTCGCTGCACTTGGCGTGAACAGCAGCTCTGGGCCGTCAGCTCATGCTGCGCCTGCACTCGTTGCAAACCAAACGAAGGGCGGCAATGGGCTCTTCAGGTAGCTGTCGCCGCAGCTCGGTGGCGTCAGCTCTGCGGGAGGAGCAGACATTGATGGGCGTGATTAAAGCGTCAGGACCAGAAGCAAAATGCTGGTGCAGATGAAGGCCATGCCTGCAACCTCTCTTCCCGTAAGCCGCTCGTGGAATACAAAGAATGAGATCACCATTGTGAGGCGTTGTTGCAGAAAGGCGGCCTGATGCGTGACTGCCCCTTCCCCCTTCATCGTCAGGCCACGCGGACGATCTCGGCGGTGCCGAGGGCGTTGAAGCGGTTCATGAGCGCGACGCGGATATGGATT
>NZ_SUNH01000023.1 GCF_005048265.1 Paracoccus hibiscisoli | reverse complement strand
CCTTGTCCAGCCAGATCAACAAAGACCCGCGCTTCCTGAGCGCAGCGTTGTAAGCGGGCCAGTTCGTCGTGCGGTAGCGGGCGGGATCGGGCTTGCTCATGCTGCCCGCCTAACCGCATGAAATCGCGATGTGAATCCCTCTCAATAAGAGTTCTGCAACAACGCCTCTTGGCATCGCCGAGGTGCAGACCGCTGAAGGCAAGCTGTTTCTGTTCGTCGGCATTGACCGCACAAGCAAGTTTGCCGTGACCCAGCTCGTCGACAAGGCGGACAGGAAGACGGCCTGGGAGTTCCTGCAGCACATGCTCGAAGCATTCGCCGGCATGCGGCTCATCCTATCAGGTTCACACCATTCTCACCGATCGAGCCAGCGGGCGCCATCGGTTCAAGCCTGATGGCGAGGGGCATTCAGGTCGGCCCAAGCAGCCGCGGAACCGCAACACCATCTCTTCCCGGCCCATGCGCTTTGACATGATCTGCGAGGGCGAGACCGTGTTCGCCATCGGTCCGAGGACATGGTCGAGCGGTATCGAGCATCGCCTCACGAAGCCAAACCCCCCTTGGAGTTGCGAGGATCAGAAAACAGTCCGGGGGGCTGTTTTCCCGAGCAACGGACAGGTCGAACGGACGCGCCGCACGATCAAGAACGCGACGGTCAAACGCTTCCATTACGACGACCACGACCAGCTCCGCACCCATCTCACCGACTTCATGGCAGCTTACAATTTTGCGCGCAGGCTCAAGACGCTCGGCCGCCATGGTCCTCGGACCGATGGCGGACCATGGCTGGCCCTCACGCCTTACGAATACATCTGCAAGATCTGGACATCCGAGCCAAACAGAGTCATCCTAAATCCCATCCACAAGATGCCGGGAGCATAAGTGTTCGAATTGAGCGGCGCCACTCCACAGGAGACTGATGGGCCGTCGTTTTTCCTACATGCCGTCGCTGCGACCAAAGCTGCAGATCAGGTATCCGCAGAGACGTATGTCGTCTTGTCCTACGACGGTATAGGAGTAACGTTAATGCTTGATACGACAGACGCGGGACAGATTAAAATCGTAGCCGGTGGTCTGGGCGCGGATGATCCAGACGTTGCGTCAAGCGTGGACGAATTCCTTGATGGAATGCTGCAGGATACCTTCGCCGCGACGCTTAAAGCAGCTTCAGCAACCGTCCGCTATAGTCAAGCTGGCAAGCCTGAGAGGCAGGCCGCCTGACAGGAACGGCAGAGCTACGTGCCATAAAACAGAGGTGAGATGGTCGGAGTGGAGGGATTCGAACCCCCGACATCCTGGTCCCAAACCAGGCGCGCTACCAGACTGCGCTACACTCCGTATCCGTGGCTCGAGCCGCGACCGATAGCCGTATTGGCTGGGACGCGTTCGATCACAATAGCCTCTCAGCAGTCGGGCCTGGGTTGCCCGACATCGTCTCGCGACACAGGCTGTGCCACGGCTCAACCCTTGTGCTTTAGCGTAAGACTGCGGCGGTGAAAAGCCCTAGCCGCAGGGCCAGGCTGCGGTTTCCGGGTCAAGCCCCGGATGCGCCAGGACCATGCCCGCCTCCAGCCCAAGCCGCGCGGCCTCGCCACCGGCGATCTCCAGCACCATCAGGCGGTCGCGGTCCGGGTCGCCCACGGCCGCGCCGGGAATCGGCGTCTCGTCCAGGGGGCGGGCATTGGCGTGAATGTGGCGGATCACGCCCTGTGCATCGGCAAAGACCATGTCCAGGGGAATCAGCGTATTGCGCATCCAGAAGCTGACCGGTTGCGGTTCGGGATAGATGAACAGCATCCCCTGCCCCGCGGGCAGATCGCGGCGGAACATCAGCCCCCGCGCCCGCGATTTGGCCGTATCGGCCAGTTCGACCGCAAAGGACAGTGCCCGGTCCGGTGCGACGCGAATCAGCGCGACGTCGCTGGTGCAGACCGCAACCGGCGCGGGCGTGACGGGCGCCTGCGCCGCCGCAGGGCCTGCCGCCAGTGCGATCAGCAGCGCGGCAAGGCTATTCCGCCACATGGGCCATCACATCAGTCTCGTCGTCGTGATGACCGCGGTCATCCTTGTCCTGCGGCAGAGCGTTGTCCCAGGCCGATATCTGGGCCGCCATCAGGCCGCGCGGTCCCTCGACCACGCGCAGACAGATCGCCTCTCCGATGGCAAGGTCAGCAAAACCGGAATGGCGCAGAACCTCGATATGGATGAAAACGTCATCGGCATGACCGAAGATGTTGGCGAACCCGAAGCCCTTGGATTTGTCGAACCATTTCACGCGTGCGGGGCGCAGGGGCAGGCTGTCCATGTGCTCGATCACGTCGATGTCCAGATCCGCGATGGGCGGCTGGCCATCCGTCGGGGGCGGCTCGATCGAGACGACCTCGGCGGCCTGCACGCCCCGCTTGGTGTGCTGAACCATCACGCGGACCCGGGACTGGTCCGCGACAGAGCTGCGGCCGAAGTTCCGCAGGACATTCGCATGCAGCAGAATGTCCGTGCCCCCTTCGTCATCCAGGACGAAGCCGTAGCCCTTCGAGGGGTCGAACCACTTGACCAGACCCGTCACCAGCCTGAGGCTGCCTTCTTCCGTCATCGCATTTCCGTCTTCGCGCATTTCCAAGCTCCGACAGTAAAGTGGCCTCGACCCGACTACAATACGGGACGTGGCCAGAGGCGGGACTCTGCCACCCCTGTCAGTCCCATGTCGGAACCGTTCGCTGTCAGTTCAAGGTCAGGGTGACAGGCGTGTGACGTCCCATCCCGCCTCGGCCGCACCGTCCCGGCGTGTCCAGACGAACCGGTCATGCAGGCGAAACGCGCCATCGGCCCAGAATTCGATCTGCACCGGCCGGATGCGAAAGCCGCCCCAGAACGGGGGGCGCTGCGGGCGCGTGCCATGACGCAGCCCGGCGCGGGCCACCTCGGCCACCAGGGTCGATCGCGCGTCCAGCGGCTGCGACTGGCGCGACGCCCAGGCTCCCAGCCTGCTTTGCAGGGCGCGGCTGTCGTAATAGGCGTCGGCCTGCGGCCCCTCCTCCCGCGTGACGGTGCCGCGGACGCGGATCTGGCGATGCAGCGATTTCCAGTGCATGACAAAGGCCGCAGTGCCGGTCGCGCCGATCTGGCGGCCCTTGGCGCTGTCGTAATTGGTGTAGAACACGAACGTCCCGTCGGTCCCCTGCCCGTCGATCTCCTTGAGCAGCACCATCCGCACATCGGGCATCCCCTGCGCATCGACCGTGGCCAGCGCGATGGCGTTGGGGTCGTTTGGTTCGGTCGCGGTCGCCTCGGCCAGCCAGGCGCGGGCGATGTCGAAGGGGTCGTCGCCCGCGAAGAGTCCGGTTCGATCTGTCATCGCGCGTTCCTTGTGCTTGCTGCGACAGGGCAGTTGCCCTAATCACCGATCAAATGGTTGAAAGCGCGGGGGACAAGACATGTCAAGCGAGCAGAGAGCCGGCCTGATGGCCGGAAAACGCGGTCTCATCATGGGACTGGCCAATGACAAGTCGATCGCCTGGGGCATCGCCAAGGCGCTGGCCGCCGAGGGCGCGCAGCTGGCCTTCAGCTATCAGGGCGATGCGCTGAAAAAGCGTGTGGACCCGCTGGCCGCCCAGCTGGGATCGGGCCTGGTCCTGCCCTGCGACGTGGCCGACGAGGCCTCCATCGACGCGCTGTTCGCGGATCTGGGCGCGGCCTGGGGCGGGCTGGACTTCATCGTTCACGCCATCGGCTTTTCCGACAAGGAGCAGCTGCGCGGCCGCTATGCGGAAACCACGCGCGACAACTTCCTGATGACGATGGATATTTCCGTCTATTCCTTTACCGCCGTTGCCCGCCGCGCCGCCGCCATGATGACCGATGGCGGCGCGATGCTGACGCTGACCTATTACGGCGCCGAACGGGTGATGCCGCATTACAACGTGATGGGTGTCGCCAAGGCCGCGCTGGAGTCATCGGTCCGCTACCTGGCCGAGGATTTCGGCAAGGACAACATCCGCGTCAACGCGATCAGCGCCGGACCCATCAAGACGCTGGCCGCCAGCGGCATCGGCGACTTCCGCTACATCATGAAATGGAACGAGCTGAACTCTCCCTTGCGTCGCAATGTCACGCAGGAGGATGTCGGGAATTCGGCGCTGTATCTGCTGTCGCGCCTTGGCGCGGGTGTCACCGGAGAGGTGCATCACGTCGATGCGGGCTATCATGTCGTCGGCATGAAGGCCGTGGACGCGCCCGATATCGCCACGGTCAAGAAGGACTGAGGTCCGCGCCCCGATGATCCAGGTCACGACCGAACAGATGGCCGTCTTTGTCGCCACGCTCTCGGTCGCGATCCTGTCGCCGGGGCCGGGCGTCATCGCGGTCAGCCAGGGGGCGTTCGCGCTTGGGCGCAGGCGGGCGCTGACCTATGGCTGGGGGTTGGCGATCGGGGCCTCGGTCTGGTGCCTGTTCGCGCTGCTGGGCCTGACCGCGCTGTTTCGCGTGGCGCCTTGGACGCTGACCGCGCTGAAGCTGATGGGCGGGGCCTATCTGCTGTGGATTGGGGTCAAGATGTGGCGCCACGCCGCCGATCCGCTGCCCGATCCGGCGCAGGGGCGCGCGCGGGGTCTGTGGGCCGGCATGGCGCTGAACCTGTCGAACCCAAAGCCCGCCCTGTTCTATTCCGCTGTGCTGCTGTCGATCTTTCCCGGCGCACTTGGGCTGGCCGACAAGGGCGCGATCTATGCTGTGGCCTTGTCGGTCGAGCTGTTGTTCTATACCGCACTGGCCAGCCTGATGGCGTTGCCGGTCCTGCGGCAGCGCTATTTCGCATCGAAATTCTGGATCGACCGAGGCGCGGGGTTCGCGATCGCCGCCCTTGGCCTGTCCCTGATCCTGCGCCCCTGAAGGAGACAAGACCGTGACCGACCGCCTGCCCCACGAGAAAGGCTTTCATGTCAGCTGGGATCAGCTGCACCGCGACGCCCGCGCCCTGGCCTGGCGCATGGACGGCACCGACTGGCGTGCCGTGGTGGCCGTGACCCGCGGCGGACTGGTCCCCGCCATGATCGTCGCCCGAGAGCTGGACATCCGCACGATCGACACGATCTCGATCCGCTCCTACAAGGGCGTGGGGACCGAGGCTGGCCAAGGCCAGCTGGAGGTGCTGAAACGTCCCGACCCCGAGCTGATGGGCGACGGAGAGGGCATCCTGGTGGTCGACGATCTGGTCGATTCGGGCCGCACGCTGGAGCTGATCCGCGAGATGTATCCCAAGGCGCATCTGGCCACCGTCTATGCCAAGCCAAAGGGCAAGCCGATGGTCGCAAGCTATGTGACCGAGGTCAGCCAGGACACCTGGATCTTCTTCCCTTGGGATATGGCGTTGCAATACGTCCAGCCTTTCCGCGGCGAAGATTGACGCGATATCAAATGCTTGACCTGTGACTGCCGGGTGGGGCCGTGGTTTTCCGGAACCGCGCGCCCCGCCTTTGCATTGTGCATCCAATAGCGGGCTGCACTGGCGACCCGCAAGGCACACACAGGAGACAAGAACATGCGCAAGCTGCTTTTGACCACCACCCTCGCCCTGCCGCTGACCATGGGCGCCGCCTTTGCCCAGGATACCGCCCCCGCCGCCGACCCGGCGATGGAGCCCGCGCCGATGACCGATACCGGTACGGCGCCCACGACCGACATGGGCACCACCGACATGGCCACCACCTCGACCGAGGATGCGGATGACGCCGCCGCCGCCGCGTCGGCCGCTGACAAGGTCGAGGTTCAGCAGGCCGCCAACGAATGGCGCGTCGACTGGATCACCGGCACCAACGTGACCTCGCCCGATGGCGAAAACATCGGCTCGATCAGCGACCTGATCGTTGATGGCGACACCGGAGAGATGAAGGCCGCGATCGTCGGCGTCGGTGGCTTCCTGGGCATCGGCCAGAAGCAGATCGCTCTGCCGTGGACCGACCTGACCGTCAACTCGGACGCCCAGGAGATCACCAGCTCGCTGACCCGCGAGGAGGCTGACGCCGCCCCGGAGTACGTCTTCCGCGATCAGGAAGCCGCCGCGGGCGACATGATGACCGATCCGGCCGCCGATCCTGCGATGGCACCCGCCGCCGACCCGATGGCGACGACGCCCACCAACGATCCGGCTGGCATGACCGACGCACCGGCGGATGGCGCGATGCCGGCAGAGACGATGCCCGCCGACACGATGGCCCCGGCCGATGGCACGATGGCACCGGCTGACGGCACGATGCCCGCAGAAGGCACCACGACCGAGCCGGCTCCGGCGAACTGATCGCCGCGCGATCTGGCTGGAACGGCGACCCTTCGGGGTCGCCGTTTTCGCATGCGGTCAGCCGTTCCCCCGCACAAAGCGGGCGGCCCCTTCGGCGGCACGCTGCAGGGCGCGGCTCTTGTTGACGGTTTCCTCGAACTCAGCCTCGGGGTCGCTGTCATAGACGACGCCTCCGCCCGCCTGAATATACAGCGCCTTGTCCTTCACCACCGCCGTGCGCAGCGCGATGCACATGTCCATCTCGCCATTGGCCGCGAAATAGCCGACCGCGCCGCCATAGACGCCGCGTTTCTCGGGCTCCAGCTCGTCGATGATCTCCATGGCGCGGACCTTGGGCGCCCCCGAGACGGTCCCCGCAGGCATCCCGGCCAGCAGCGCGGACAGCGCATCTTCGCCCTCGCGCAGCTCTCCGACCACGTTCGAAACGATATGCATGACGTGGCTGTAGCGTTCGATGACGAACTGCTCGGTCGGGCGGACGGTGCCGGGGCGCGCCACGCGGCCCACATCGTTGCGGCCCAGATCCAGCAGCATCAGATGCTCGGCAAGCTCTTTCTGGTCGGACAGCAGATCGGCCTCCAACGCGCGATCCTCGGCCTCGTCAGCGCCGCGCGGGCGGGTTCCGGCGATGGGGCGGATGGTCACCTCTCCGTCGCGCAGACGCACCAGGATCTCGGGGCTGGCGCCCACGATCTGGAATCCGCCCATGTTCAGGAAGAACATGAAGGGCGACGGGTTGGTCCGGCGCAGGCTGCGATACAGCGCAAAGGGCGGCAGCGGGAAATCCATCCGCCAACGCTGGCTGGGCACCACCTGAAAGATGTCGCCCGCGCGGATATAGTCCTTGGCCTTCTCGACCGCCGCCAGATAGGCGGGCTTGGTGAAGTTCGACACCGGCGCGCCGATCTGGCCCTCGTCGCCCATGACCCGCGGCTCGGACGGCTGGCGGTCCAGCGCCCGCAGCGCGTCCATCACCCGTTCGCCCGCCCGCGCATAGGCCGCGCGCGCATCGCCCCCGTCATGCCAGGCGGGCGCACACAGCGTCACCTCGCCCTTGACCCCGTCCAGCACGGCCACCACCGACGGGCGCATCAGCATCGCGTCGGGCAGGTCCAGCGTGTCGGGGTTCACGTCGGGCAGGTGCTCGACCAGACGGATCATGTCATAGCCCAGATAGCCGAACAGTCCCGCCGCCACCGGGGGCACGCCATCCGGCATGACCTGGATGCGGCTTTCCGCGATCAGCGCGCGCAGGCTGTCCAGCGCCGGGCGGGCATCATCCTGGAAATCCTGCGAAAAGCGCGCCTGACGGTTGATGCGAGCGCGCCCGTCGCGGCATTCCCAGACCAGGTCGGGCTTCATGCCGACGATGGAATAGCGGCCCCGCAGTTCGCCCCCGGTCACGGATTCCAGCATGAAGCTCTGGGGGGCGGCCTCGGCCAGCTTCAGCATCAGGCTGACCGGGGTGTCCAGATCGGCGGCCAGGCGGATCGTGACCAGCTGGTTGTGGCCCGCCTCCCATTCGGCCTGAAATGCGGCGAAATCGGGGGTCAGCTGCATCACTGGACCTGCGCGTTGATGGCGTTGATCGCCGACTGGTTCAGCTGCACGGGCGTCTGGCGCTGTGCGTGGCGGGCGTAATAGTCGAACAGATCGATCTGCAGCGACTGGTTCAGGCGGGCGCGCACGCCGTCCAGGACCTGGGCCGCGTCGCTCTGGGACAGGTCGGCATCGTTGATCTGGTCCAGCCGCACGACGAACACCCGGTCGCCCGCATCCACCACATCCGCGTCACCCGGCTCGGTCAGCGCAAAGGCCTGCGACAGCAGCTGCGGCGGCAGCCCGTCCATCCAGTCGCTGCGCTGCAGGCCGGTCTCGGCGGTCCAAAGGGTGTCGGCTGCAGGCTCGGCACCGACCTCGGGAGTGGGCGTCACGGTCTCGGCAACCTCCTCCAGGCGCAGCTCGGCGGCGGCGGCCAACAGCTGTCGCTGGACCTCGGCCTCGCGCCAGTCGGCCAGAACGGCGTCGCGCACCTCCTCGAAGGGGCGCAACGTGGGCGGGATCACCTCGTCCAGGCGCAGGGCAAAGACACCGCCATCGGCCAGCTCGGCCAGCTGCGGAAAATCGGTGGTCGAGATCTGCGCCGCCCGCTCGCGGAAGGCCTCATAACCCGCGATGCTGCCCTCCTCGGCGGGGGCGTCGGCGGTCCAATCGATACGGCCCAGCTCCAGCTCGGTCTCCTCGGCCAGATCCTCCAGCGTGGCGCCACCGGCCAGGATATCCTCGTAATCGCCGGTCCGGTCGCGGATCAGGCGGGCGGCGGCCGACAGGGCCGCCTCGGCGCGCAGATCGTCGCGGGCCTCCTCGAAGGGCACGTCCACCGGGTCCAGGATCGCGTTGACCGCGAACAGCGCCGGGCCCAGATCTGTCTGGATCGGACCCACGACGCCCGGCTGCTCCAGCGCAAAGACCGGCTCGGCGGCGGCGCCCAGCTGGGCCTCGGTCACCTCGCCCAGATCGACATCGTCCAGGGTCAGGCCGCGCTGCAGCACAAAGGCCTCGAACGGGGCCTCGTTGGCGTCGATCTGCGCGCGGGCGGCCTCGGCCTGGGCGGCATCGGGAAAGACCAGGCGGCTGACCATGCGCCGCGCCGGGCGCTGGAATTGGTCGATGTTCTGGTCATAGGTCGCGCGCAGCGCGGCCTCGTCCAGCTGGACGGTCGCGGACAGCATGTCGGGCGTGGCCCAGGCATAAGAGATCGCCCGCGTCTCCGGCGCGGTAAAGCGGTCGCCATTGGCCTCGTGCCAGGCGCGCAGGGTGGCCTCGTCGGGTTCAGTCACGGGGGCGGGCAGGTCGTCCTCGGTCAGCTCGCGCCAGCTGAAGTCACGCGATTCCAGCAGCCAGCGCGCGGTCTGGTCGACCAGCGGCGCGGGCGCGGTCACGCCGCCCACCACGGCCCGCTGCAGCATCAGGCGGGCCTCGTCATCGCGGACGGTGGCCTCGAACTCGGCCTCGGAGAGACGCTCGCGGCGCAGGACCTCGGCATAGGCGGCGCGGTCAAAGCTGCCGTTGGGGCCCTGGAAGGCACCGGCCTGCATGATCGTCTGCGCGACCTGCGCATCGCCCACGGACACGCCGATGCGGCGCGCCTCCTCGGCCAGGGCGGCCGAGGCGATCAGGTTGGCCTGCACCGATTGCGGCAGGCCCATCGCCTGCGCCTGCTGCATGGTGATCGGCTGGCCGGTCTGCTGCTGAAAGGCGCGCAATTCCGATTGCAGCGCGCGGGCATATTCGTCGGCGGTGATCTTGGTCTGCCCGACCGACGCGACCTCGGTCGTTCCGCCCGAGAAGCTGGTGACGCCAAAGCCCCCCAGCCCCAGAACCATCAGACCCATCAGGATCCAGACGATGGTCGATTTGCCCTTGGTACGCAGCTGTGACATGGCGCGGCCTTCCTCGTGGTCGTGTCCCGCCCGTCTTTAGGGCGCGGGCGCGCGACCCACAAGTGGATCAGGCCGAAAGCCCCGCCAGACGCCCGGCCAGCACCGCGATACCCGCCGCATCGACATTGGCAAAGGCGATGCGCAGGTGTCGCGGCCCGGTCGGATCGTCCGCCGGCGTGAACATGGTGCCGGGCAGCGCCAGCACCCCCGCATCGCGTACCATCCGCCGCGCCAAAACGGCCGAGCTTTCGGCAAAGGGATGCTCCAGCCAGGCGAAATAGGCGCCCGCGCTTTTCAGCCGCCAGCCATCCAGCGCCCCAAGGGCCGATGCCGCCGCCGCGCGCCGGGCCAGAATCTCGGCCCGCTCTCCGGCCAGCCATTCCTGCAGGTTGGTCATGCCCCAGACCGCCCCGATCTGCCCCAGCTGCGCCGGAGAGATGGCGACCGTGTCCAGAAACTTCTCGACCTGGGCCAGCCGGTCATGGCCCGCGACCATCGCGCCCACCCGGTGCCCGGTCAGCCGATAGGCCTTGGAGAAGCTGTAAAGCTGGATCAGCACCCGGTCCCAATCGGGCCGCGTCAGCAGGTTATGGGGTGCGCCCGTGCGGCTGTCGAAATCGCGATAGGTCTCGTCCACGACCAGCGCCAGGCCATGCGCCTGCGCCAGGTCATAGAACCGGCCCACCAGATCGGCGGGGTATTCGGCGCCCGACGGGTTGTTCGGCGTGACCAGCACGATGGCCCGCGTGGCGGGGGTGATCAGCGCCGCCGCGTGGTCGGGGTCGGGCAGCATGTCCGCCCCGCAGGGCAGCGGCACGGTGGTGACGCCCGCCATGTCCAGCCACATCTTGTGGTTGAAATACCACGGCGTCGGCACGATCACCTGGTCGCCCTGCCCGGCCAGCGTGGCCATGACCGCGCAGAACGCCTGGTTGCACCCCTGCGTGATCGCCACATGCGATCCGCTCAGCGCACCGCCATAGGCCGCCGAAAACTGCGCCGCCACCGCGTCGCGCAGATCGGTATTGCCCAGCACGGGGCCATACAGATGCGCCTCGGGGCGATGCAGCGCGGCCTCGGCGATGGCGCGGCGCAGCCCTTCGGGGGGCGGATCGACGGGGGCTGCCTGGCTAACATTGATCAGCGGCCGGTCGGGGGCGAAGCGCACCCCGTCCAGCCAGCGGCGCGCCTCCATCACCGGGGGGGCAAAGGTCGCGGCAAGGGCGGGGTTCAGGGGGTGCATGTTAGTTCCGTTCCAGTCGGCGAAGGTCGGTCAGATCGGGCGGCAGCGACAGATCCAGCGCTGGCGAAGGCATCGCCGGCCGGTCATCGGGGGCTGCGGCGCTGTCGGGGGCGATGCGGGGGGTGTCGTCCTGCACGGGTCCGGCCATGGGTTGCGGGACGCTCAGCTGAGTGCGGGGGGCGGCCTGCGGCAGGGTCAGGCCGGGCGCGTCATCGACCGCGGGCGGCTGGTCCTGAGCGGGGATGCGGTCATCGGCCAGGGTCTCGGGGCGGGCGGTGTCGCCGGTGACGGCCACCGGCGCGGGTTCGCCCTCGGGGGCGGGCACGGCCGCCGGGCGGGTGTCGATGCGCGGCCCGGCGGCGTTGGGCGCGGGCAGGCGCGGGGTCAGATCGCCGCCGCGTCCGAATTCCGACCCCACCGGCAGCCCGACCGACAGCGGCGCCACGCCCCCCTGCGGCAGCGGCGCAAGCAGCGACAGCGCCGCCAGCGCGCCTGCGCCCGCCAGACCGCCCAGCAAAACCCCCGCCAGAAAACCCCGTGCCATGCCCGCGCCCGTCCCGTCTGCCTTGCCCGATGCGCGGCGTCCGGTCGGTCTTGACCCCCGGTCGCGCTTTGGCCCATCTATAGCGGACGCTTTTTCCGGGGGAAACCGCCCCCTTTTTCCTGGCCGCAAGGTGCCCCGATGATCCTTCTGATCGACAATTACGACAGCTTTACCTGGAACCTGGTCCATTACATGGGCGAGGCCGGGGCCGAGGTGACCGTGCGCCGCAACGACCAGATCACCGTGGACGAGGCGCTGGAAATGGCGCCCGACGGCATCGTGATCTCTCCGGGGCCCTGCGATCCGGCGCAGGCAGGGATCTGTCTGGACCTGATCGCGGCGGCGGCGGAACGAGCCATTCCGCTGCTGGGCGTCTGCCTGGGGCATCAGGCCATCGGCCAGGCCTTTGGCGGGCGGGTCGTGCGCGCCAACCGCATCCTGCATGGCAAGGTCGACGCGATCAGCCATGACGGCACCGGGGTCTTTGCCGGGCTGCAATCGCCCCTGAACGCCACCCGCTATCACTCGCTGACGGTCGAGCCGGAGACCCTGCCGGACTGCCTGCGCGTCACCGCCACCTCGGATGATAGGACGATCATGGGCCTGATCCACAAGGACCTGCCCATCGAGGGCGTGCAGTTCCACCCCGAATCCATCGCATCCCAGTTCGGGCACGAGATGATCCGCACCTTCCTGGGCCGCTGCCCCGCCCGCAAGGACGCCGCATGACCGATATCCGCCCCCTGATCGGCCTGGCCGCGGAACGCCCGCTGACCGGCCCCGAGGCCGAGGCTGCGTTTTCCGCGCTGTTCGACGGTGCCGCGACGCCCGCCCAGATCGGCGGCCTGCTGATGGCGCTGCGCGTGCGCGGCGAGACCGTGGACGAGATCGCGGCCGCTGCCCGCGCCATGCGCGCCCGCATGACCCGCGTGACCGCGCCCGATGGCGCGATGGACATCGTCGGCACCGGCGGCGACGGCAAGGGGACGCTGAACATCTCGACCGCGACGGCTTTTGTCGTGGCGGGGGCGGGCGTGCCGGTGGCCAAGCATGGCAACCGCAACCTGTCGTCGAAATCGGGGGCGGCGGATGCGCTGACCCAGATGGGGATCAACGTGATGGGCGGGCCGGCGGTGGCCCAACGCGCGCTGGATCAGGCGGGCATCTGCTTCATGATGGCGCCGATGCACCACCCGGCGATGCGCCATGTGGGGCCGCCGCGCGCCGAACTGGGTACGCGCACGGTCTTCAACCTGCTGGGTCCGCTGACAAACCCGGCGGGCGTGCGCCACCAGCTGACCGGCGCCTTCAGCGCCGCCTGGCTGCGGCCCATGGCCGAGGTGCTGCGCGATCTGGGATCGACGTCTGCGTGGCTAGTCCATGGCGGCGACGGCACGGATGAGCTGTCCATCGCCGAGCCCAGCGAGGTCGTGGCCCTGGCGGACGGCCAGATCACCGAATTCACCGTCACGCCCGAGGATGCGGGCCTGCCCCGCCACCCCTTCGAGGCCATCATCGGCGGAGAGCCCGCGCAGAACGCCGCGGCCTTTCGCGCCCTGCTGGACGGCGAACGGGGCGCCTATCGCGACGCGGTGCTGCTGAACGCCGCCGCCGCGCTGCTGATCGCGGGCCGCGTGCCCCACCTGCGCGACGGCGCGCGCATGGCGGCCGAATCGCTGGACAGCGGGTCGGCCAAGGCGCGTCTGGTCGCGCTGGCGCAGGTGACCGGCGCGCCCGAGTCGTGACGCCGCCCGAACCCTGGGCGCATCTGGCGTTCTTCGCGGACCCCTGGCCCGCGATCCGCGACCGGCTGG
The DNA here is from genome assembly GCF_005048265.1 of Paracoccus hibiscisoli. Taxonomy (GTDB): domain Bacteria; phylum Pseudomonadota; class Alphaproteobacteria; order Rhodobacterales; family Rhodobacteraceae; genus Paracoccus; species Paracoccus hibiscisoli. The sequence goes on along the minus strand of NZ_SUNH01000023.1, from coordinate 37,458 downwards.
AGGGGACCGGGTTTCTGCCCGGCCCCGACCGGGTCTTTGCCGCGCTGGAGGCGCTGCGCCCGCAGGACGTGCGCGTGGTGATCCTGGGGCAGGATCCCTACCCCACCCCCGGCCATGCGAACGGCCTGGCGTTCTCCGTCACGCCTGAAACGCCGCTGCCGCGATCGCTGCGCAACATCTATGCGGAGTTGCGCGACGATATCGGTGCGGCGCCCCAGACCGGCGACCTCAGCCCCTGGGCGCGTCAGGGCGTGCTGCTGCTGAACAGTGCGCTGTCGGTGATGCCGGGCAAGGCCGGGGTGCATGCCGCCTGGGGCTGGCACCATCTGGCCCGACAGGCGGTGGCCGAGGCGCAGGCCCACGGCCCGCTGGCCTTTCTGCTATGGGGTAATCACGCGCAAAAGACGCTGGCGGGGCTGCCGACCGACCGCGATCTGGTGATCGCCACGGCGCATCCCTCACCCCTGTCGGCGCGGCGCGGCTTTTTTGGGTCGCGCCCGTTCAGCCGGATCAACGCCTGGCTGACTGCGCAGGGCCGCGCGCCGATCGACTGGTCCGCCTGACCCTGTCGCGGCGCCCCCTTCCCCCGCCCGCCCATGGGGGCTAGAACAGCAGCATGGATATTCTGGACAAGATCAAGGCCTACAAGCTGGACGAGATTGCCGCCGCCAAGGCTGCCCGTCCGCTGGCCGACCTCGACGCACAGGCCCGCGCGGCCGACGCCCCGCGCGGCTTTGCCCGCGCCCTGGACCGTGCCGCCGCGACCGGCCCGGCCCTGATCGCCGAGATCAAGAAGGCCAGCCCCTCCAAGGGCCTGATCAGGGCCGATTTCGACCCGCCCGCGCTGGCCCGCGCCTATCAGGCCGGGGGCGCCGCCTGCCTGTCGGTGCTGACCGACGGCCCCAGCTTTCAGGGCGCGCCCGACTATCTAACCGCCGCCCGGGCCGCCTGCGATCTGCCCGCGCTGCGCAAGGATTTCCTCTATGACACCTATCAGGTGACCGAGGCGCGGGCCTGGGGCGCGGATTGCATCCTGATCATCATGGCCTCGGTCGATGACGCCCTCGCGCGCGACCTTGAGGATGCCGCCATGGATTGGGGCATGGACGTTCTGATCGAGGTGCATGACGGTGCCGAACTGGACCGCGCGCTTCAGCTGAAATCGCCTCTGATCGGAATAAATAACCGCAATCTCAAGACCTTCGACGTCACTCTTGATGTGACGCGCGACCTTGCGCCCCGCATTCCGGAGGACCGGCAGGTCGTCTGCGAAAGCGGGCTGTTCACGCCGGAGGACCTGGGCGCGATGATGCAGACCGGCGCCCGGCGCTTCCTGATCGGAGAGAGCCTGATGCGCCAGCCCGACGTGACCGCCGCCACCCGCGCCATCCTGTCGGTCCCGGCATGAGCCTGACGCATTTCGACGCCACCGGTCAGGCGCATATGGTCGACGTCTCGACCAAGCCCGAGACGATGCGCGAGGCCGTGGCCACCGGTTGCGTTGTCATGTCACCCGAGACGCTGGCCCTGGCGCAGGGCGGCGCCGCCAAGGGCGACGTGCTGGGCGTCGCGCGCCTGGCGGGCATCATGGGCGCGAAACGCACTGCCGACCTGATCCCACTGTGCCACCCCCTGCCGCTGGCCAAGGTTGCCCTGGACCTGATCGCCGATCCTGACCTGCCCGGCATCCGCGTCACGGCTACGGTCCGCACGACGGGCCGCACCGGCGTCGAGATGGAGGCCCTGACCGCCGTCACCACCGCCTGCCTGACCATCTATGACATGCTCAAGGCCGCGCAGAAATCAATGCAGATCCAGGATATCCGCCTGATGCGGAAAGAGGGCGGCAAATCAGGCCTCTACGAGGCAGAGTTGTGATTTCGGTCGAACAGGCACTGGCCCATGTCCTGGCCCTGGCCCCCGCCCCGCGCCCCGAGACGGTCGCGCTGGAGCATGCCCATGGCCGCGTCCTTCTGGAGCCTGCGGTGGCCGCCATGACGCAACCGCCATTCGACGCCTCGGCCATGGACGGATATGCGCTGCGACGCGCCGACCTTCCGGGCCCCCTGGATGTCATCGGCACCAGCGCGGCAGGGCACCCCTGGGGAGGCGAGGCCCGTCCCGGCACTGCCATCCGCATCTTCACCGGCGCGCCCGTGCCCACGGGCTATGATCATGTGGAGTTGCAGGAGAACATTCTCCGCGAAGATGACCGGATCACCGTTCAGACCCGCTCGACCGGCAGCAACATCCGCGCCCGTGGAAACGATTTCGCGGCAGGCGACCGGGTGGAGCCGGGGCACATCCTCGGCGCCGCTCAGATCGGCCTCTTGGCCGCAATGAATGTCGCGGATGTGACCGTGGCTCGCGCCCCACAGGTGGTGATCCTGACCGGAGGTGACGAATTGGTGCCGCCCGGCACCACGCCCGCACCGGGGCAGATCATCAGTTCCAACGACCTCGCGCTGGCGGCACTGGCGCGCGAGGCGGGGGCCGTTCCGCGCATCCTGCCGATCGCCCGTGACACCCCTGACAGCCTGCGCGACAGCTTTCGGGCTGCAGAGGGGGCGGACCTTCTGGTGACCATCGGCGGCGCCTCGGTCGGCGATCATGACCTGATCGCTGGGATCGCCGCCGAACAGGGAATCGTGCAGTCCTTTTACAAGGTCGCACTGCGCCCCGGAAAGCCGCTGATGGCCGGACCGATGGGCGCAGGCGCCATGCTGGGCCTGCCGGGTAATCCCGTATCGGCAATGGTTTGCGGCATCTTGTTCATGCAACCTCTCATTCGGGCGATGCTTGGTCTGGAGCCTGGTCCTTTGATCCGCACGGCCTTGCTGGGGCGCGATCTGTCGGCTGAGGGGCCACGGCAGCACTACCTGCGCGCTTCCCTTGATGGTGAAGGCGACCTGCCGCGGATCACGCCGTTCGATGACCAGGATTCCGCCCGGCTGACGGTGATGTCGGACGCGGATGCCCTGCTGATCAGGCCCCCCGAAGACCCCGCGCGCAAGGCTGGCGATCAGGTATCCTATATACCGCTGCGCAGCGATGTCCTGCCGCACTAGTTAACTGTTTTTTCACCATTTCAGGGTCAAATGATTGACGGGATTCTGACCATGGTTTAGAACATAGGTAGAACATCAGAAAAAGGGCGGGTCATGTTGACGAAAAAGCAGATTCAACTGCTTGAGTTCATCCAGAGGCGGATGGCGCGGGATGGCGTGCCACCCTCCTTTGACGAAATGAAGGATGCGCTGGATCTTCGCTCGAAATCCGGCATCCATCGCCTCGTGACGGCGCTGGAGGAACGTGGCTTCATCCGCCGCTTGCCGCATCGTGCCCGCGCGCTCGAAGTCCTGCGGCTACCGGATGCCCTCTCTCATCTGACCGAAACCGCAGACGATAAGCCGCGCCCGGCCTTCACGCCGCGCGTCATTTCGAACACCCGCCCTGCCCGACCCCGCGGCGCCATGACGGTGATGGACAGCCCGGCGGTGCAATTGCCGCTGATGGGGCGCATCGCTGCAGGCGTCCCGATCGAGGCCATATCCGAGGTTTCGCATCACGTCGCCGTTCCGGGAACCATGCTGTCGGGCCGTGAGCATCATTACGCGCTCGAAGTGACGGGCGATTCGATGATCGAGGCCGGGATCAACGACGGCGATGTGGTTGTGATCCGCGAACAGGACACGGCAGAGACAGGCGACATCATCGTGGCGCTGGTCGACAACCAAGAAGCCACGCTGAAGCGGTATCGGCGCAAGGGCTCGATGATCGCGCTGGAGGCCGCAAACCCGGCCTATGAGACGCGCCTTCTGCCCGAGGATCGGGTCCGGATCCAGGGTCGCCTGGTCGGCCTGATCCGCAGCTACTGACCCACGCCGGGGTTCCGCATCACGCGTGAAGGAACCCCGGACCCGCGCGGGACAAAAGCTCGCGCGCCAGATCGTCGCCCATGGCCTCGCCATCGCGCGCGTCACCTTGGCGCTGGCCCGATACGACCTCACTGCCATCCGGGCGCAGGATTTCTCCGCGCAGCATCAGGGTGTCCCCCTCCAGATCCGCCAATCCTGCGATCGGCGTCTGGCAGGACCCGTCAAGTCGCTTGAGGAACGCGCGCTCGGCCGCGATTCGCAGCCCCGTTGCGCCGTCATGGATGGCCGACAGCAGCGCGGCGCAGTCGTGATCCTCTGCGCGCCGTTCCACCCCGATCGCCCCCTGAGCGACTGCGGGCAGCATGTCCTCGGGGGCAATCGAGCCCTGCGCCACATGGCGCATGTTCAGACGCGATAGCCCGGCCATGGCCAGAAAGGTCGCAACAGCCACGCCATCGGCCAGCTTCTGTAGCCGCGTCTGCACATTGCCGCGAAATTCGACCAGTTGCAGGTCGGGACGACGATGCGCCAGCTGGGCGCGCCGCCGCAGGCTGGACGAGCCGACCACGGCGCCCTGCGGCAGCTCGGCAATGGACGCGACATGCGGGCTGACAAAGGCGTCGCGCACATCCTCGCGCGGAAGAAGGCAGTCGATCACCAGGCCGTTGGGCTGCAGGGTCGGCATGTCCTTCATCGAGTGAACCGCGATGTCGATCCGGCCGTCCATCAGCGCGTCCTCGATTTCGCGCGTGAAAAGCCCCTTGCCGCCGATCTCCTTCAGGGGCCGGTCCAGCACCCGGTCGCCGGTCGTCTTGATGGCCACGACCTCGAACGCATCGGCGGGCAGACCATGCGCGGTCATCAGGCGATCGCGGGTCTCATGGGCCTGCGCCAGCGCAAGCGCCGAGCCGCGGGTTCCGATCCGAAGTGGGCGGGTGGGTGTGGGCATCTGTGTCATGCGGCCCCGCATAGCGGCCGGGGGCGTGCTTGACAACGTCTGTCGCCTCCCCTTCAAGGGGCGCAGGAGGCTTCATGACCAAACTTCTGCTGCGCGCCCTGGCTGGCGAGACCCTGCCCACCCCGCCGATCTGGATGATGCGCCAGGCCGGTCGCTATCTTCCGGAATACCGTGCGACGCGGGCGCAGGCGGGTGATTTCCTGTCGCTGTGCTACAACCCGGACCTGGCGGCCGAAGTCACGCTTCAGCCGATCCGGCGCTTTGGCTTTGACGCGGCCATTCTGTTCGCGGATATCCTGCTGATCCCGCAGGCTCTGGGCGCCGATTTGTGGTTCGTGACAGGCGAGGGCCCGCGCCTGTCCACCGTCACGTCCGCCGCCGATCTGGCGCGGTTGAAGCCCGCCGATCAGGTGGATGCGCAGCTGTCGCCGGTCTATGAGACCCTGCGCATTCTCAGCCGGGAACTGCCGGGCGAGACGACGCTGATCGGCTTTGCGGGTGCGCCCTGGACGGTCGCGACCTATATGGTCGCGGGGCGCGGCACCAAGGATCAGGGTCCCGCACACCTGCTGAAGGATCAGGACCGCGCCACCTTCACCGCCCTGATCGACCTGATCACCGAGGCGACCATCCATTACCTGTCGCGACAGATCGACGCGGGGGCCGAGGTCGTCAAGCTGTTCGACAGCTGGGCCGGCAGCCTGAAGGGCCGCGATTTCGACGATTTCGCGTTGGCACCCGCCGCGCGCATCATCGGGGCGCTGAAGGCCCGCCACCCCGGCATTCCCGTCATCGCCTTTCCGCGCGAGGCGGGTGACCGCTATATCGGGTTCGGCAAGGCGACCGGCGCCGATTGCGTGGCGCTGGACAATTCGGTCAGCGCCGATTGGGCGGCGCGCCATGTCCAGGTCGACGGCTGCGTCCAGGGAAACATGGCGCCGCAGCACATGGTCACCGGTGGCCCCGACCTGGTTGCCGAGGCGCAACGGATCACGCGCGCGCTGCGGGGTGGGCCGCATATCTTCAACCTGGGGCATGGCATCACGCCCGATGCCGATCCGGACAATGTCGCCAGGATGATCGACGCGGTCCGCAGCGCCTAGCGCGCCACCGCCCTGGGATAGCCGTTCCGCCGCAGATCGTTCAGGGCCGCGATCAGCGCCTGCCTGTCGGCAAAGGGCCCCGCCATGACCAGCCGCAGGGGGCCTTTCTCTCCTGCAGCGCGTCCTTGGCCCGTGGGGTAGCCCCGGGCCGCCAGGGCGCGCAGCACGATCATCGCATTCTCATCATCCGCATAGGCACCGACCTGAACATAGCGCGCCGATGCCGGGATCATTTCGACATCAGGGGCCTTGGCCGGAACCGGCGCGGGCGCGGGACTGGGCGTCGCCGCGGGTGCGGTCCGGCGATCACGGGTGACGGTCGCCGATGCGGCGGGCGGCGTGGCGCGGGCGGTTGCGGGCTTGGCCGGAACGGCCGGGGATGGCCGGGGCTGCACAGCCGGGGCCACAGGCAACCGGACACCGGTGGTCAGCGTGGCAATGGCCGGTTCGGCGCGCATTCCGGGGCACAGTCCCAGGGTCGAGCCCTGCGCCGTGCCATCGGGGTCCGGTCGATAGCCAAGTCGGGCGCAGAGTTCGGCCGAACCCGACAGTCCAGCGGCATCCCGCACTGCGGGTGCTGCGGCGAGGGCGTCCTGCAGCGCGGTCTGGATGGGGTCGGTCCGGCGCGAGGGTGCAGGCTCGGCGCGCGCATCCACCGGGCGCGGGTCGGCGTTCCATTCGCCCGCCCCCAGATTGCGCGACAGCTCCTCCATCAGCACCGTCTCGATATCCGGCGCAGGGGGTGGCGTCAGGGGCAGCGCGCGATCGGCGGCGGGGTCGGTGCGCCGCACGTCCATGCTGGGCGGAAAGCCGCACAGGGCCTGTCCCGTGCCATCCATCCGCGGCGCCCAGCCACCGCCGTCCCGCGTAAAGACGCAGCCCTGCCCGTCGATATATTGCGCGCCCGAAAAGCCGTCGGGCGGCGGCGGCACGGGTGCGGCCTGTGCCGCCCCGCCCAGCAAAAGCATCGCCAAGACCCGCCACTGCCCGATCATCTGCCATCCATCCGTTGTCCTGCCCCAGACCTAGCGCAGAGGCATGAAACGGCGGTTAACGGCGGGCGTTATTTCGTGCCGAACATCCGGTCGCCCGCATCGCCCAGGCCCGGCACGATATAGCCGTGATCGTCCAGACGCTCATCCAGGGCGGCGGTAAAGATCGGCACGTCGGGATGCGCCTCGCGCATGCGTTCGACGCCCTCGGGGGCGGCCAGCAGGCACAGGAAGCGCATGTTGACCGCGCCGCGCTCTTTCAGCATGTCGATGGCCGCGACCGATGAATTGCCGGTGGCCAGCATCGGATCGACGACGATGGTCATGCGCGCATCCAGTTCGCGCGGCACCTTGCAGTAATATTCGACCGGCTTCAGCGTCTCGGGGTCGCGATAAAGCCCCACGAATCCCACCCGCGCGCCGGGGATCAGCTCCAGAATGCCGTCCAGCAGCCCGTTCCCGGCCCGCAGGATCGAGATCAGGGCCAGCTTCTTGCCCTCCAACGTGGGGGCGTCCATCTCGCACATCGGGGTCTCGATCCGCATGGAGGTCAGTTCCAGTTCGCGCGTGACCTCATAGGCCAGAAGCAGGCTGATCTCGCGCAGAAGGCGGCGGAACCCGGCGGTGGAGACGTCTTTCTGGCGCATGATCGACAGCTTGTGCTGGACCAGCGGGTGATCGACAACGGTCAGGTGTTGCATCAGGCGAATTCCTTTCTCAGCCGCTCGCGGGTCGGCGCATCGCAAAAGGCCGCATCAGTGGCCCAGAGGTTGATCTGTCGGAACTCGGTATCGCCCCAGCCAAAGGTCGACGCAAGCCGGTCGTATTCGCCCCGCATCGTGGTGTGAAAGAACGGCGGGTCGTCGGTGGAGACCGTCACCCGCACCCCCGCATCCGCCAGCCGCGCGATGGGATGCGCCTCCCAGGACGGATAGACCCCAAGCGCGATGTTCGACCCCGGACAGACCTCCAGCGTGACGCCGCGGCGGGCCAGGTCGCGGACCAGCGCCGGGTCCTCGATGGCCTGCACCCCGTGGCCGATCCGCGTGCAGCCCAGGTCCAGCGCGTCGCGCACGCTGGCAGGCCCGCCCCATTCGCCCGCATGGCAGGTCAGGCCCAGCCCGGCCTCGGCCGCGCAGTCAAAGCTCCAGGCATAATCGGTCGCGCGGCCCACCTGCTCGGCGCCGCCCATGCCGAAGCCGGTGATCCAGCCGCCTGCGGTTTCCGCCGCGCAACGGGCGGTCTGGCGCGCACGGTCGGCGCCGAAATGGCGGATGGCGGTGACGATGCCGCGGCTGTCGATGCCCTGTGCGCGGGCGGCGTCGGCGACCTCGGTCATCGCGGCCAGATGGTCCTGCCACGCGGACAGATCCGCACCCCCGCAGAATTCGGGAGAGACGAACAGTTCCGCATAGATCACGCCCTCCTCGGCGCAGCGTTCCAGCACGCAGGCCAGCAGGCGGGCATAGTCGCGCGGGCCGGTGATGACGCTGGTCGCGGCCTCGTAACAGCGCAGAAAGCCGGGGAAATCGGCATAGGCGTAATGGCCGCGCGCGTCGAAGACGCCCGACAGGTCGGCGCGTTTCTCCTTGGCCAAGGCGCGGATGAAATCGGGGGGCGCGGCCCCCTCCAGATGCAGATGCAGCTCGATCTTCTTCACAGGAACGACCTTCCATGGGCGGGGGCCGAAAGGCCAAGATGCGCCATGACCGAGGCGCCGATATCGCTGAACCCCACCTGCCCCACGGCGCGCGGACCCAGACCCCAACCCAGCACGGGGACACGTTCGCGGGTGTGGTCGGTGCCGGACCAAGACGGATCGTTGCCGTGATCGGCGGTAAAGATCGCCAGATCGCCCGGCGACAGCGTCGCGATGAACCGCCCCGCCACGTCATCGAACCATTCCAGCTGGCCCGCATAGCCCACGATGTCGCGCCTGTGCCCGAAATTCGTGTCGAATTCGACGAAATTCGCAAAGGTCAGGCTGCCCGGTTCGGCCTGCGTCCCAAGGCGGATCAGGTGATCCGCCAAGGCCGCGTCATCGGCGCCCTTGTGCAGATGCGTGATGCCGCGATGGCTGAAGATGTCGCCGATCTTGCCCACCGCATGGGTCACGCGCCCCGCCCCTTTGGCGATGTCCAGGATGGTGTCGCCCGGCGGCGCGATGGCGAAATCGCGCCGGTTGCCGGTGCGGCGAAAGTTGCCCGGCTGGCCCAGAAAGGGCCGCGCGATGACCCGGCCCACGCGCATCGCGTGCAGCATGGGCGACAGGTCGCGGCACAGCGCGATCAGGCGGTCCAGGCCGAACGCCTGCTCATGCGCAGCGATCTGCAGCACGCTGTCGGCCGAGGTATAGCAGATGGGCCAGCCGCTGCGCAGATGCTCGGCCCCGAAATCGTCGATCACCTGCGTGCCCGAGGCATGGGCGTTCCCCAAAATGCCCGCCGTGCCCGCCAGTTCGCAGATGCGCGCGGTAACGTCCGGCGGAAAGGCAGGGTTCGTGTCGGGGAAATAGGTCCAGTCCCAAGGCACCGGCACGCCCGCGATCTCCCAATGGCCGGATGGGGTGTCCTTGCCGCGCGACAGTTCGGTCGCGGCGCCCCAGAGGCCCTGCGGGGTGGCGCCCAGGCCCGGCGCATCGGTGCCGGAGGCCAGACGCACCGCCGCCCCCAGCCCCAGCCCGTCCAGCACCGGCAGGCGCAGCGGACGCGCCTGCGCGATGTGGCCCAGGGTGTTCGCGCCGGTATCGGGGCGGCCATCGTTGAAGAAGGCGTGGGCATCCGGCGCGCCGCCGATGCCCACGCTGTCCATGACGATCAGGAACGCCCGGCTCATGCGGTGATCCGGTCGCGGATCAGGGCGCCGGCCTGTCCCTCGCCCAGGGTATAGGCGGCCTGCACGGCGGCGATGGCGACCTGGGCCGCGGTGTCATCGGCGGCGTGGACCATGGCCAGCGGCGCATCCGCGCCCACCGCGTCGCCCAGCTTGGCCATGCGGTCCAGGCCCACGCGGTGGTCGATCACCTCACCCGCCCGCACCCGGCCCCCGCCAAGCGCCAGCACCGCATGCCCTAGCGCGGTCACGTCGATGCGGCCCACCCGGCCCTGCGGCGCGGGCACCGGCACGATGACGGGGGCGCGGGCCAGATGCGCGCCCGGGCGCTCCAGCAGGTCGCGGGGGCCGCCCTGGGCCGCGACCATGCGGCCAAAGGCCTCGGCGGCGGCACCGCTGTCGAGGGTCGCGGCCAACCCCTCGGCCGAATGCCCGGCCAGGGTCAGGCATTCGGCGGCCAGCGCCAGCGTCAGGTCGCGCAGCGCGCCCGGTTCGCCCTGCAGGCAGCGGATCGCCTCATGCACCTCCAGCGCGTTGCCGGCGCTGCGGGCCAAGGGCTGGTCCATGTCGGTGATGAAGGCGGTGGTGCGGCAACCCGCGCCGTTCGCAGTTTCCACCAGCGCCTGCGCCAGACGCCCGGCGCTGTCGGATTTCTTCAGGATCGCGCCCGAGCCCGCCTTGACGTCCAGCACCAGCGCATCCAGCCCGGCGGCCAGCTTTTTCGACAGGATCGAGGCCGTGATCAGGTCGATCGATTCCACCGTCCCCGATTCGTCGCGGATCGCGTACAGCCTGCGGTCGGCTGGCGCGACATCGCCGGTCGCGGCGACGATGGCGCAGCCGATCTTGCGGACGATGCGGCGGAAATCCTCCTCGGGCTGGTCGCACAGATAGCCGGGGATCGCCTCCAGCTTGTCCAGCGTGCCGCCGGTATGGCCCAGTCCCCGCCCCGAGATCATCGGCACGAAACAGCCCCGCGCGGCCAGCAGTGGCGCCAGCACCAGCGACACCGTATCGCCGATGCCGCCGGTCGAATGCTTGTCCACCACCGGCCCCGGCAGATCCCATTGCAGCACATGTCCCGAATCGCGCATCGCCCGGGTCAGCGCCACGCGGCCCGCCTGCCCGGTCCCGCGCGTCAGCACCGCCATGGCGAATGCCCCCGCTTGCGCATCGCTGACGGAGCCGTCGGCCAGCCCCTGGGCGATCAGCGCCGCCCCCGGCCCGTCCAGACCGCGCCCGTCGCGGATCGCGGCGATCACCGGACGCGGATCGGTCATGTGCGCGCCATGTGGCCCGCGTCGAACCGGCCGGGCAGCAGATCGCCGATGGTGGTGTGCATTTCCGCCCCGTCGGTCGTGGCCAGCAGGACCGGCACGTCGCCCGCGCCGAATTCGGCCAGCTTCTGCCGGCAGCCGCCGCAGGGGGGCACGGGGCTGGGGCTGTCGGCGATGACGGCGACCTCGGTCAGGACCGTCTCTCCGGCGGCGACCATGGCGGAGATGGCCCCGGCCTCGGCGCAGGTGCCCTCGGGATAGGCGACGTTCTCGACGTTGCAGCCGCGATAGACGGTGCCCGACGCGCCGCGGATGGCCGCACCGACCTTGAATTTCGAATAGGGCACATAGGCCCGTTCGCGCACTTCGCGCGCCGCATCCAGCAATGACATGATCCTGTGCATCCCTTGCAAGTTCCGCCGCCAATCTGCGCCCGCAGGCGATCTTGTGCAAGGCGCGCGCGCGGGCAAAGAACCCCGCTGTTCCCCGACGTCAGATTGGTTTAACGGTAAACCAATTCCGAAACTTGAGGGGCGAGAGATGGAAGACCGCAGGCAGGACAGCGCCAGACAGGCCGCACTGGATTATCACGAATTCCCGCGTCCGGGGAAACTGGAGATCCGCGCGACCAAGCCGATGGCCAACGGTCGCGATCTGGCCCGCGCCTATTCCCCCGGCGTGGCCGAAGCCTGCCTGGAGATCAAGGCCGACCCCAGCACCGCCGCGCGCTATACCACCAAGGGCAATCTGGTGGCGGTCATCAGCAACGGCACCGCCGTTCTGGGCCTGGGCAATATCGGCGCGCTGGCCTCCAAGCCGGTGATGGAGGGCAAGGCGGTCCTGTTCAAGAAATTCGCCAATATCGACTGTTTCGACATCGAGGTGAACGAACTCGACCCCGTCAAGCTGGCCGAGATCGTCTGCGCGCTGGAGCCGACCTTCGGCGCCGTGAACCTTGAGGACATCAAGGCCCCCGACTGCTTCATCGTCGAGGAGATCTGCCGCGAGCGGATGAATATCCCGGTCTTTCACGACGACCAGCACGGCACCGCCATCGTGGTGGGCGCGGCCGCGACCAACGCGCTGCGCATCGCAGGCAAGCGGTTCGAGGACATCAAGATCGTCTCGACCGGTGGCGGGGCGGCGGGCATCGCCTGCCTGAACATGCTGCTGAAGCTGGGCGTGCAGCGCCAGAACGTCTGGCTGTGTGATATCCACGGTCTGGTCCATGAGGGCCGCGAGATCGACATGAACCCGCAAAAGGCGGCCTATGCCCAGCCTTCCGACAAGCGCGCCCTGGCCGAGGTCATCGACGGGGCCGATCTGTTCCTTGGCCTATCCGGTCCCGGTGTCCTGACCCCCGAGATGGTGGGCCGCATGGCGTCGCGCCCGATCATCTTTGCCCTGGCCAACCCCAACCCCGAGATCGACCCCGAGGCCGCCCGCGCTGTCGCCCCCGATGCGATCATCGCCACGGGCCGCAGCGATTTCCCGAACCAGGTCAACAACGTCCTGTGCTTTCCCTTCATCTTCCGCGGTGCGCTGGACGTCGGCGCGACCACCATCAACGACGAGATGAAGATCGCCTGCATCGAGGGCATCGCCGCCTTGGCCCGCGCCACCACCGCCGCCGAGGCCGCCGCCGCCTATCGCGGCGAGACGCTGACCTTTGGCGCCGACTACCTGATCCCCAAGCCCTTCGATCCGCGCCTGATGGGCGTCGTCTCCAGCGCGGTCGCCCGCGCCGCGATGGAGACCGGCGTGGCCACCCGCCCCCTGGAGGACATGACCGCCTACAAGCAGAAGCTGGACAGCTCGGTCTTCCGCTCGGCCATGATCATGCGCCCGGTATTCGAGGCCGCCGCCACCACCGAACGCCGCATCGTCTTTGCCGAGGGCGAGGATGAGCGCGTCTTGCGCGCCGCCAACGCCATGCTGGAGGAGACGACCGACGTCCCCATCCTGATCGGCCGCCCCGAGGTCATCGCCATGCGCGCCGAACGCGCAGGCCTGCCCATCCGCCCCGATGTCGATTTCCAGATCGTGAACCCCGAGAACGACCCCCGCTATCGCGACTATTGGGAGACCTATCACGGGTTGATGGCCCGGCGCGGGGTCAGCCCCGACATCGCCCGCGCGATCATGCGCACCAACACCACCGCCATCGGCGCCGTGATGGTCCATCGCGACGAGGCCGACAGCCTGATCTGCGGCACCTTTGGGCAATACAGCTGGCATCTGCAATATGTCCGCCAGGTCTTGGCCCGCGACGGGCTGCACCCGGTCGGCGCGCTGTCGATGATCATCCTGGAGGACGGGCCGCTGTTCATCGCGGACACGCAATGCCATAACGACCCCACCCCCCAGCAGGTGATGGAGACGGTCGTGGGCGCCGCCCGCCATGTGCGCCGGTTCGGCCTGACGCCCAAGATCGCGCTGTGCAGCCATTCCCAGTTCGGCAACACCGACAGCTATTCTGGGCGCAAGATGCGCGATGCGCTGGCCATGCTGGACGCGCGCGAGGCCGACTTCATGTATGACGGAGAGATGCATGTCGACGCGGCCCTGGACCCCGACCTGCGCGAGCGGATCTTTCCCGGATCGCGGCTGCAGGGTGTCGCCAACGTGCTGGTCTTTGCGGGCACCGATGCGGCATCGGGCGTCAGGAACGCGCTGAAGATGCGGGCGGCGGGCCTGGAGGTCGGGCCGATCCTGATGGGCATGGGCAACCGCGCCCATATCGTGACCCCGTCGATCACCACGCGCGGCCTGCTGAACATGAGCGTTCTGGCCGGCACGCCGGTCAACCATTACGGCTGATTCGGCGCGGATGTTTGCAAACCCGGCGGCCCAGCAAAGGCGATTTTGCTGCGCCACCCGCTTTGCAGAATTACGCACGGGCAGGCGGGCTGATTCTGCTAAACCCGCCCCGCCACGGACGCTAACAAGGTTGCGTGACGCCCCCCTCTCTGCGTAACAATCCGCAGCGTCACGGAGGGGGAGATCCATGTCCTATCAAAAGATGTATGCGCGCTGGAAGGCCGACCCCGAAGCGTTCTGGATGCAGGCCGCCGACGCCATCGACTGGACCGCGCGCCCAAGCCGCGCCCATTTCGACCAGGGCCCCGCGGGCGAGTGGTTCGCCGACAGCATGGTCAACACCTGCTGGAACGCCATCGACCGCCATGTCGCGGCCGGACATGGCGACCGCCTTGCCGTGATCCATGACAGCCCGATGACGAACAGCGTCACCCGCATGACCTATGCCCAACTGCAGGACCAGGTGGCCCGGCTGGCGGGCGTCATGACCGCGCGCGGCATCGGCAAGGGCGACCGGGTCATCATCTATATGCCGATGATCCCCGAGGCGTTGCAGGCGATGCTGGCCTGCGCGCGGATCGGCGCGATCCATTCGGTCGTCTTCGGCGGTTTCGCCGCACACGAGCTGGCGGTACGCATCGACGACGCGAAACCCCGCGCCCTGATCGCCGCAAGCTGCGGGTTGGAGCCGGGCCGCGTCGTGGCCTACAAGCCGCTGATGGACCGCGCCATCGCCGAGGCCACGCACAAGCCCGACTTTACCATCGTGCTGCAGCGCCCCGAATGCGTGGCCCAGATGCAGGAGGGCCGCGATCTGGACTGGCGCGAGGCCGTCGCCACAGCGACCCCTGCCGATTGCGTGCCGGTCGAGGGCAATCACCCGGCCTATATCCTCTATACCTCCGGCACGACGGGCCAGCCCAAGGGCGTGGTGCGCCACACCGCCGGCCATCTGGTCGCCCTGGCCTGGAGCGTGCCGCATATCTATGGCATCGGGCCGGGCGACGTGTTCTGGGTCGCCTCGGATGTGGGCTGGGTCGTGGGGCACAGCTATATCGTCTATGGCCCGCTGATCGCGGGGGCCACGACGGTGATCTTTGAGGGCAAGCCCGTGGGCACGCCCGATGCGGGCACCTTCTGGCGGGTCATCGCCGATCACAAGGTCAAGTCGTTCTTTACCGCCCCCACCGCCATCCGCGCCGTCAAGCGTGACGACCCCGAGGGCCGGCTGGTCGCGAAATACGACCTGTCCTCGCTGCAGGCGATGTTCCTGGCGGGAGAGCGCGCCGACCCCGACACCGTCACCTGGGCCGAGGACCGCGTGAAGGTTCCCGTGATCGACCACTGGTGGCAGACCGAGACGGGCTGGGCCATCGCCGCCAACCCCTTTGGCGTCGCGATGATGCCGGTCAAGAAGGGCAGCCCCACAGTTCCGATGCCCGGCTATGACGTGCAAGTTCTGGACGAGGCGGGCCATCCCGTGGCCCCCGGCACGCTTGGCGCGATCGCGATCAGGCTGCCTTTGCCGCCGGGCACGCTGCCGACGCTGTGGAATGCCGAAAGCCGGTTCCGCAAGGCCTATCTGGAGCATTTTCTGGGTTTCTACGAGACGGGCGATGCGGGCTATGTCGATGAGGACGGCTATGTGTACATCATGGCGCGCACCGATGACGTGATCAATGTCGCGGGCCACCGCCTGTCCACCGGCGGCATGGAGGAGGTTCTGGCCAGCCATCCTGCCGTTGCGGAATGCGCCGTGATCGGGGTGGCGGACGCGCTGAAGGGTCAGGCGCCCCTGGGCCTTTTGTGCCTGAAGAAGGGCGTCGAGACGGATCACGCGCAGATCGTAGCCGAGGTGGTGCGCATGGTCCGCGACCGGATCGGGCCGGTCGCGGCCTTCAAGACCGCCTGCGTGGTGGACCGCCTGCCCAAGACGCGCTCGGGCAAGATCCTGCGCGCGACGATGGCCAAGATCGCCGATGGCGAGGACGTCCGCACGCCCGCCACCATCGACGATCCGGCGATCCTGGATGAGATCAGGGCCGCGCTGGCCGGGGTCGGCTATCCGGTCGGGGCGGCGTAGGGGGGCGCTGCCCCCCATCCCGTTCCGGGATTCCCCCCGGGATATTTTTATGAAGAAGAAGGGCTTAGTCGAGGGCGGCGCCGAGGCGGGTCATCAGCGGCACGAAATCGGGGAAGGACGTCGTGATGGGTTCCGCGTCGTCGATGGTGACCGGGTTTTCCGTGGCAAGGCCCAGGATCAGGAAGGACATCGCGATGCGGTGGTCCAGATGGGTCACGGCCTGGCCGCCGCCGGGCACGCGCGTCATGCCGTGGACGGTCATGCTGTCGGGGGTCTCCTCCACCGTGACGCCGTTCGCCTCGAGGCCCCGGGCCATGGCGTCGATGCGGTCGCTTTCCTTGACGCGCAGTTCGGACACGCCGTTCATCACCGTCGCGCCGTCGGCGAAGCTGGCGATGACCGACAGGATCGGGAATTCGTCGATCATGCGAGAGGCGCGT
The DNA here is from genome assembly GCF_005048265.1 of Paracoccus hibiscisoli. Classification (GTDB taxonomy): domain Bacteria; phylum Pseudomonadota; class Alphaproteobacteria; order Rhodobacterales; family Rhodobacteraceae; genus Paracoccus; species Paracoccus hibiscisoli. The sequence continues at coordinate 21,075 of NZ_SUNH01000023.1, read as the reverse complement.
TCGGCGGGGACGGTCACACCCTTGAGCGCGCTGTGGCGGACGCGCAGGTCGGCCACGGGCTCGCCCCCCTCCTCGCGCGGGTTTTCAAAGGTGATGTCGGCGCCCATCTCCAGCAGCGTGACGTAAAGGCCGTCGCGGGTCGGGTTGCGGCTGACGCCCGGCACGCGGATGTCCGAGCCCGGAACGATCAGCGCCGCCGCCACGGGAAAGGCCGCGCTGGACGGGTCGCGGGGGACGGCCACCGGTTGCGGGCGCAGCTCGGGGCGGCCGGTCAGGGTGACCTTGTGGCCCTCAGGGACGGTTTCGGTGCGGATCTGCGCGCCGAAGCCCGCCAGCATGCGTTCGGAATGATCGCGCGTGGGTTCGGGCTCGATCACCACCGTGTCGCCCGGCGCGTTCAGCCCCGCCAGCAGGATCGCGGATTTGATCTGGGCGCTGGCCACGGGGCTGCGATAGGTGACGGGGACCGGATCGGTCGCGCCTTCGATGGTGATGGGCAGGCGGCCGCCGTCGCGCGTGGTGATGCGGGCGCCGAATTGCGACAGCGGGTCGGTCACGCGGGCCATCGGGCGGCGCGACAGGCTGGCATCCCCGGTGAAGGTCGCGGTGATCGGCGTCGTGGCCATCGCGCCCATGATCAGCCGCACGCTGGTGCCGGAATTGCCGCAGTCGATCACGCCCTCGGGGCTGCGAAAGCCGCCGACGCCCACGCCATGCACCGACCATGCGCCGGGGCCGTGGCGGGTGACCTGCGCGCCGAAGGCCTCCATCGCCTTGGCCGTGTCCAGCACGTCCTGACCCTCCAGCAGGCCGGTGATGCGCGTCTCGCCCACGGCCATGGCGCCCAGGATCAGGGCGCGGTGGCTGATCGACTTGTCGCCCGGCACCAGCGCCTCGCCGGTCAGGGGGCCGGCACGGCGGGCGGTCATCGGGCGGGGATCTGTGGAATGCGACATGGCTGACCTCATGGTTTTGCGGGGTCTTTTAGCCCGCGCCGCCCGGGCCTGCCACCATCATCTTGAGGCCGGACGCGCCACGCCCTAGAAGGGAGCCTTCACGGATGGAGAACCCGATGCAGGAACTGGACCGGCTGCGCGCCCTGGCCGACCCCGAACGCGCCGCCCGCGCCAGCGCCCGCCACAAGAGCGGCCGCGAAACCTTGGGCGTCACCCCCGCCCAGATCGAGGCGCTGGCCACGGAATGGCGCGGCGAACGCGACCTGGAGGCGCGGATCGCGCTGGCGGAGACACTGTGGGACAGCGATGTCCACGAGGCGCGTCTGGCCGCCGCCCGGCTGCTGGTGCAGGCGCGGATGCAGCCCGATGACGGGGCCTGGGCCGCGATCCTGGACTGGGCGCCCCAGATCGACGGCACCGAGATCGCCGATGCGGTGATGTCGGCCGCCGCGCGCCGCCTGGTGGCGGAGCCCGCGCGTCTGGACCAGATCGTGCCCTGGGCGCGCAGCCGGAACCCCTGGCTGCGGCGCGGGCTGCTGATGGCTACGCTGCCCTGGGCCAAGATGAACAACCCCAAACCGGGCGATCTGGAGATTCGCGAGGCGGTTCTGGCGCTGATGCTGCGCCTGGCCTCGGACCGGCATGGCGCGGTGCGTCAGGCGGCCGAGACCTGGCTGCGCGACCTGGCCAAGCGCGACCCGGCGCGGGTCGCCGCCTGGCACGAGGCGCATGACGCGATGGCTGTGGTCGAGGCCGAGCTGCCCGAAGATGACGCCATCGACGACATTCCTCAGGACGCATCCGAGGCGACCTCACCCGAGGACCTGGCCCCCGACGATCAGGCCCCCGAAGCAGATCAGGAGCGGTAGACCTCCAGCGTCGGTAGGTCGGTCAGCGGCACACCCAACAGCTGCAGCGCGGGCAGCGAGACCTGGCTGCCCGTGCTGCTGCCGGTCAGGGGAATCAGCTCGACCTGAGCCGATTTGCCGGTCGCCGGGTTGACGATGCGTCCCTGCGCGCGGGCCTGGACCAACGGCGTCTTGATCCAGAACCCACCCTCGGACGGATTGCCAAGCGATCCGACCGTGGTGCCAAGCCGCGTCTCGGCGCTGGCCGGGGCCTGGGCTGCGGCGGCGCGCTGCTGGGGCGTGGTGGTGTCCAGCTGGGCGGGCGTCGCGCGGGCGGCCGGGCGGGGTGCGGGCGCGTGGGTCACGGCGGCGGCTGCGGTCGCGGCGGCCGTCTGCTCGGCGGTGGCTGTGGGGGTTGCGGGCCGTTCGGTCGTGGCGGCCATCTGGGTGCAGCTGGCCAGGGCCAGCCCGGTGCCCAGGAAGGCGGCAAGGGGGATCAGACGCATCAGGGATCTCCGTTCTTCATATCAGCGACAGCTTACATGCCCCGCGCCCGAGGTCCACAGACGCCCGCGTGAATGCCCCGCTTGTGAGCGGCCCCCCGCGCCCCTAGATTAAGGCGATGGACATGCACCCTCCTCTGATCGACCCGTTCGCCCGCCCCATCACCTATCTGCGGGTGTCGGTCACCGACCGCTGCGATTTCCGCTGCGTCTATTGCATGGCCGAGCACATGCAGTTCCTGCCCAAGGCCGACCTGCTGACCCTGGAGGAGCTGGACCGCCTGTCCACCGCCTTCATCGGTCTGGGCGTGCGCAAGCTGCGCATCACCGGGGGCGAGCCTCTGGTCCGTCGCGGCATCATGGGCTTACTGCGCCAGGTCTCGCGCCATCTGGGGGCGGGGCTGGATGAGCTGACCCTGACCACCAATGGCAGCCAGCTGGCCCGCCACGCGGCGGAACTGGCCGATATCGGCGTGCGGCGCGTCAATGTCTCGCTGGACACGCTGGATGCGGACAAGTTCGCGGCGATCACCCGGTGGGGCCGCCTGCCCCAGGTGCTGGAGGGCATCCGCGCCGCCACAGACGCCGGCCTGCGGGTCAAGATCAACGCCGTCGCGCTCAAGGGCGTGAACGACAGCGAGCTGATCGAAATCGTGCAATGGTGCGGCGACCAAGGTCACGATCTGACCTTCATTGAGGTCATGCCGATGGGCGAGATGGGCGAGGAAAACCGCCTGGACCAGTACTGGCCGCTCTCCGACCTGCGCGCGCGGCTGGCCGAACGCTATACGCTGATCGATCTGGCCGAACGCACCGGCGGCCCCGCCCGATATGTGCAGCTGGCCCAGACCGGGCAAAAAATCGGCTTCATCACGCCGCTGACCCACAACTTCTGCGAAAGCTGCAACCGCGTCCGCGTCACCTGCACCGGAGAGCTGTTCATGTGCCTGGGCCAGGAGGATAACGCCGACCTGCGCGCGCCCCTGCGCGCCAGCTCCGACGACGCGGCCCTGCGAGAGACGATCCGCGCGGCCATCGCGCGCAAGCCCAAGGGCCACGACTTCGACTACTCCCGCCAGGCCGTCGCAGGCCAGATGACCCGCCACATGAGCCATACCGGCGGCTGACCGCGCCGGGCGGGGGGTCTGGGGGGCGCGAGCGCCCCCGGCCGTCGCGGGACGCAAGCCTACTCGGCGGCTTCCGCAGCGCGCGCCTCGGCTTCCAGAACCTGCGCGCGTTGCTCGACCAGTTCCACGATGTGATCGACCATCTGGTCGTTTGACAGCTTGTGGCTCTGCTTGCCCGCCATATAGACCATGCCGGACCCCGCGCCGCCGCCGGTGAAGCCCAGATCGGTCATCAGCGCCTCGCCCGGCCCGTTCACCACGCAGCCGATGATCGACAGCGACATCGGCGTCTTGATATGCTCCAGCCGCTGCTCCAGCGCCTCGACGGTGCGGATCACGTCGAACCCCTGCCGCGCGCAGCTGGGACAGCTGATGATCTGCACGCCGCGGGTCCGCAGCCCAAGCGATTTCAGGATCTCGAAGCCGACCTTGACCTCCTGCACCGGATCGGCCGACAGGCTGACACGGATCGTGTCGCCGATGCCCATCCACAGCAGGTTGCCCAGACCCACAGCCGACTTAACCGTGCCGCCGACAAAGCCGCCCGCCTCGGTGATGCCCAGATGGATCGGCGCATCGGTCGCCTCGGACAACTGCTGATAGGCCGCCGCCGACAAGAACACGTCGCTGGCCTTCACGCTGATCTTGAACTCGTGGAAATCGTTGTCCTGCAGGATCTTGATGTGGTCCAGACCGCTCTCGACCATCGCATCTGGGCAGGGCTCGCCGTATTTCTCCAGCAGATGCCGCTCCAGCGACCCGGCATTCACGCCGATGCGGATCGAACAGCCGTGGTCCTTGGCCGCCTTGATGACCTCGCGCACGCGGCTCTCGTCGCCGATATTGCCGGGGTTGATGCGCAGGCAGGCGGCGCCCGCCTCGGCGGCCTCGATGGCGCGCTTGTAGTGGAAGTGGATGTCCGCCACGATCGGCACCGGGCTCTCGCGACAGATCTCGCGCAGCGCCCGCGTCGTCTCCTGATCGGGGGCGCTGATGCGGACGATATCGGCACCGGCCTCGGCGCAGGCGATCACCTGCTCCAGCGTGGCGCGGACGTCATGGCCGTTGGTGTTGGTCATGGTCTGCACGCTGATGGGCGCGTCGCCGCCGACGGGAACATTACCCACCATGATCTGGCGCGACTTGCGGCGCTCGATGTTGCGCCAGGGACGGATCGGGTTCAGCGACATGGACAGCCTCCGGGGTTCGACCATCAGATAAGCCATCGCAGGCCCCGCGACAACCGCCCCTCAGCGCGCCAGCGCCGTCAGCACCGTCCCCAGGCAGGACCGCGGCAGCATGACCAGCATCGGCCCCTCCATCCGCAGGCTGACCAGCCCGGTGGCGCGGTTCGACGTGCCGACCCGCCCCCCCGGCGCAAACAGGATGCCGTCGATGGGCCATTCCAAACCCTGGCTGGTGCCGCGCGTCGGCCCCATCGGATACAGCGAGACCCGCGTCCCCGGCATCAACGGCAGCGTCAGGCGCGGCGGGCAGACCATCACCACGTCGTCGGGCGCCAGCATGACCACCCGCGGCAGGCCCGGAGCGACCATCACGGTCAGGGCCGCCAGCGTATGGTCCAGCCGCAACCCGGCGAACCCCACCGCCATGACCAGCGGTGCGTCGATCCGCCTCAGGCATTTCGCGAAATCGGTGCTGTCCTGTTCGGACACCTCCAGGACCCGCTCGGCCGGGATCAGCCGCCGCGCGGGGGCCGAGATGCTGTCCAGATCGCCGATCACCCAGTCGGGCGGCTGCCCCAGGGACAGCGCCCGGTCTGCCCCGCCATCGGCCGCGACCAGCACCGGCGCCACCGCCAGCGCCTGATCCAGGTCGTCAGGCGTGACCGCGCCACCGCCGATCACGGTGACGCCCCGGTCGTGGCGGATGGTGCGGTCGGGCATCAGCCCTTGCCGACGCCCCGAAAGACCCGCTTGAACGGCAAGGTCCACAGGATGCCCAGGACGATGTAGATCAGCAGCTCGACCCAGATCGGCTGGCGCCCGAAGCGTCCGTCCAGCCAGTTCATCAGCGACACCGCGACAATGACGTAAAGGGGCATCAGGACGACCAGAATCAGGATCGACAGCCTCTTGCGGGTCTTCAGTTCCATGTCGCCAATGTCCTTCATCCAGGGGGCAAGACGCGGCCCAAGGGGGTCCGGGGGACAGGATGTCCCCCGGCACGTCGCGGGACGCAATCAGTCGGCAAAGGGGTCGGTCACCAGGATCGTGTCATCGCGTTCCGGGCTGGTGGACAGCATGGCGACCGGGCACTGGATCAGCTCCTCGACGCGGCGCACATACTTGATCGCCGCCGCCGGCAGGTCGGCCCAGCTGCGCGCGCCGGCCGTCGATTCGTGCCAGCCGTCCATTTCCTCATAGATCGGCGTGACTTTGGCCTGCAGCGCGGCGGCGGTCGGCAGATAGTCGTATTTCACCCCGTCGATCTCATAACCCGTGCAGATCTTCAGCGTGTCGAACCCATCCAGCACGTCCAGCTTGGTCAGCGCGATGCCGTTGACGCCGCTGATCGCGCAGGTCTGGCGCACCAGAACTGCGTCGAACCAGCCGCAGCGCCGCTTGCGGCCCGTGACGGTGCCGAATTCGTGGCCCCGCTCTCCAAGGCGCTGGCCGTCCGCATCGTCCAGCTCGGTCGGGAATGGGCCTTCGCCCACGCGGGTGGTATAGGCCTTGACGATGCCCAGCACGAACCCGATCGCGCCCGGCCCCATCCCGGTGCCGCTGGCCGCAGCCCCCGAGGTCGTCGTGGACGAGGTCACGTAAGGATAGGTGCCGAAATCGATGTCCAGCAGCGAACCCTGCGCGCCCTCGAACAGGATGCGCTTTCCGGCCTTGCGGGCGTCGCCCATGATCTTCCAGACGGGCTGGGCATAGGGCAGCAGCTTGGGCGCGATCTCCATCAGGCGGGCCTTGAGATCGGCGCGGTCGATGGGCGTGGCGCCCAGACCGGCGCGCAGCGCGTCGTGATGGGCCAGCAGGCGGTCCAGGCGCGCGTCCAGGGTCTCTTCGTCGCCCAGATCGGCCACGCGGATCGACCGGCGTCCGACCTTGTCCTCATAGGCCGGGCCGATGCCGCGACCGGTGGTTCCGATCTTGGCCTTGCCGGCGGCTTCCTCGCGCAGCTTGTCCAGGTCCTGGTGCAGCGGCAGGATCAGCGGCGTGTTCTCAGCGATCATCAGGTTCGCAGTCGAGATGGCGACCCCCTGCCCGGCCAGCTTGTCGATTTCCGAGAACAGCGACCAGGGGTCCAGGACCACGCCATTGCCGATCACGGCCAGCTTGTCCTCGCGCACGATCCCCGAGGGCAGCAGCGACAGCTTGAACACCTTGCCGTCGATCACCAGCGTGTGGCCGGCATTGTGACCGCCCTGAAAGCGCGCGATGACGTCGGCGCGTTCCGACAGCCAGTCGACGATCTTGCCCTTGCCTTCGTCGCCCCACTGGGCTCCGACAACCACAACATTGGCCATGAGCGATCCTTTTCGTTGTCCGAAACTCTTTTCGCCCCGGCATTAGCGCATCGCGGGGGGCGGGGAAAGCCGCTTTGTCAGGACCTTGCCGGGGGCGGTGGCCGGGGGCGCTTCGCCCCCCGGACCCCCAGAGGATATTTTCATGAAGAAGACAGGTTCGTTACCAATGGGGCGGGCGCTGGTCTGCCAGGGCGATGCTGCCGGGGGCGTCGGCCTGGCGTTCGGCCTCGGCCTGGGTCAGGCGGTCGACGCGGGCGGTCAGGCGGCTCAGGTCGCGGTCCTGGCGGGCGATGACCTCGGACAGGTCCTCGGTCAGGCGGGTCAGATGGGCCAGCGCCTCCTCCAGCTGATGCAGGCGGTTTTCCTGATCCTTGTCCATGTCGTCACCTTCCGTTAGAGCGGCGCCTGAAGATGGGCCCGAAAAGGCGACTGATACCATGGCAAAAGACAAGAAGCAGCCCCGTCCCAAGGCCGAGACGCCCAAGGGATTCCGCGATTATTTCGGCGCCGACGTGACCGAACGGCGCGACATGCTGGACCGCATCGCCGCGGTTTATCACCGCCATGGTTTCGATCCGCTGGAAACCAGCGCCGTCGAGACGGTCGAGGCCCTGGGCAAGTTCCTGCCCGATGTGGACCGACCCAATGCCGGCGTCTTTGCCTGGCAGGAGGAGGCGGTCCCGGGTGGCGGCACCGCGGGCGACTGGCTGGCGCTGCGCTATGATCTGACCGCGCCCTTGGCGCGCGTGGCGGCGCAGTATCGCAACGACCTGCCCAGCCCCTACCGGCGCTATGCGATGGGGCCGGTCTGGCGCAACGAAAAGCCGGGTCCGGGGCGGTTCCGGCAGTTCTATCAGTGCGATGCGGATACGGTGGGGTCGGCCTCGGTCGCGGCGGATGCCGAGATCTGCGGCATGCTGGCCGATGCGCTGGAGGCAGTGGGCATCGCGCGCGGCGACTATCTGGTGCGGATCAACAACCGCAAGGTGCTGAACGGCGTGCTGGAGGCGGCCGAGGTCCGCGAGGATCAGGCCGAGGACGTGCTGCGCCAGATCGACAAGTTCGACAAGGTCGGCCGCGACGGCGTGCTGTCCCTGCTGACCACGGGCCGCCTGGACGACAGCGGCGCGCGGATCGAGGGCGTCGGCCTCTCGCCCGCGCAGGCCGAGCCGGTGCTGGCCTTTCTGACCTCCAAGGGCGCGGATAATGCCGCGACCCTGGACAATCTGGCGGCGGCGGTCGGCGGATCGGTCGTGGGCGCCGAGGGCGTGGACGAGTTGCGCCAGATCGCCGCGATGCTGGCCGCGATGGGCGTGGCCGAGGATCGCGCCGTCATCGACCCGGCGGTCGTGCGTGGACTGGGTTATTACACCGGCCCGGTCTTCGAGGCCGAGCTGACCTTTGAGATTTTGGACGAGAAGGGCCGCAAGCGGCAGTTCGGATCGGTCGCGGGCGGCGGGCGCTATGACGGGCTGGTCGAGCGCTTCACCGGCCAGAAGGTTCCCGCCACGGGCGTCAGCATCGGCGTGGACCGTCTGCTGGCCGCCTTGCGCGCCAAGGGCCTGGGCGGTTCGGATGCGACAGGCCCGGTCGTGGTGACCGTGATGGACCGCGACCGGATGGCGGAATACCAGGCCATGGCCGCCGACCTGCGCGCCGCGGGTATCCGGGCCGAGGTCTATCTGGGCAACCCCAAGGGTTTCGGCAACCAGCTGAAATACGCGGACAAGCGCGGCGCGCCCGTGGCGATCATCCAGGGCACGGACGAGGCGCAGCGCGGCGTCGTGCAGGTCAAGGACCTGATTTTGGGCGCCAGGATCGCGGCCGAGGCCTCGGTCGAGGAATGGAAATCGCAGCCCGCCCAGACCGAAGTCGCCCGCGCCGATCTGGTCGCCGAAGTGCGGCGCATCCTGTCATGATCCCCAAGCAGGCCAAGCAGTCGGTGGGCCAGCGGTTCCTGGCCCGGTTCCGCGACGCGGGCGCCGAGGAGATCGCGCCCGACATCCTGCTGCCCGCGGGCGACCTGCTGGACCTGTACGGAGAGGATATCCGCGCCCGCGCCTATGTCACGCAGGACCCGATCCGCGGAGAGATGATGCTGCGCCCGGATTTCACCGTGCCGGTGGTGCGCGCGCATATGCAGAACGGCGCCGACCCCGCCCGCTATTGCTATCTGGGCGAGGTGTTTCGCAAGCAGGACATGGGCGACACCCGCCCCGCCGCGCCGCGCGACAACGAATACCTGCAATGCGGGTTCGAGCTGTTCACCCGCGACCCGCAGGCCGATGCCGAGGTCTTTGCGCTGTTCCACGACGCGCTGGCGCCGCTGTCGCTGACGGCGCAGATCGGCGACATGGGGCTGCTGCTGGACGCGGTGCGCGGCCTGCCGCTGACGCAGGCGCGGGCGGTGGCGCTGATGCACCACATCTGGCGGCCGGGGCGGTTCGCGCGGCTGCTGGCGCGGTTCTCGACCCCCGCCGTGGCGCGCGATTTCCCGGAGCCCGCCGCAGCCTGGGCCGGAATGCGGACCGAGGACGAGATGATCCGCCGCATCGCCCGCCTGCAATCGGACGCCGCCGTCCCGCCCCTGTCCCGGGTCTGGACCGAGCGGCTGGACCGGCTGTTCACCCTGCGCGCGCCCGCCCCCGACGCGCTGGCCGCGCTGACCGATCTGGCCCGCGACATGCCGGCGATCGCGCCTGCCGTCACGCGCATCCGCGCGCGGCTGGACGCCATCGCGGCACGCGGGATCGACCTGTCGGCGGTGATCTTTGATGCCAGCCACGGGCGCACGACGCTGGAATATTATGACGGCTTCACCTTCAGCTTTGTGGCGGGGCGGGCGGGCTGGCCTCCGGTCGCGTCGGGGGGGCGCTATGACGCGCTGACCCGCGTGCTGGGGCGCGGACGCGAGATCCCGGCGGTGGGCGGTATCATCCGCCCCGGCCTGGTGGCCGAACTGGAGACGCAGGCATGATCAGGCTGGGCGTGCCGTCCAAGGGGCGGCTGATGGAGCAGACGTTCGACTGGTTCGCGGACCGGGGCGTGCGCCTGTCGCGGGCCGGATCGGACCGCGAATATGCGGGCCGGGTCGAGGGCGTGGACGGCATGTCGCTGGTCCTGCTGTCGGCCGGAGAGATCCCGCGAGAGCTGGCCGCGGGCCGGATAGAGCTGGGCGTGACCGGCACCGATCTGGTGCGCGAAAAGCTGGCCGGCTGGTCGTCCGACCTGGTCGAGCTGGCGCCGATGGGGTTCGGGCATGCCGACCTGATCCTGGCCGTGCCGGACTGTTGGCGCGATTGCGCGACCCTGGACGATTTCGCAGCCATCGCCCGCGATTTCCGCGCCGAACACGGGTTCCGCCTGCGCATCGCCACGAAGTATCACCGCCTGGTGCGGGCCTGGCTGGCCACCCATGAGGTCGCGGATTACCAGCTGGTCGACAGCCAGGGCGCGACCGAGGGCACGGTCGCCAACCTGACCGCCGAGGCCATCGCCGACATCACCTCATCGGGCGAGACGCTGCGCGCCAACAACCTGCGCATCCTGGACGAGGCGCCGATCCTGCGGTCGCAGGCGACGCTGTTCGCGAACCGCGCGGCGATGGGACCGGCGATGGCGGCCCTGACCGCGCGGCTGGGGCTTCACGGGGGCGGGTGATCGTCCCACCGGTCGGACAGGATGCGTTCGCCGTCGCCCTTGGGGTCCTCGAACTGACGGTTGCGCAGCGCCCAGACAAAGGCGATCAGCCCCGCCGCGCCAAGCCCCAGGGAGACCGGGATCAGGATGGCCAGAATCTCCATCAGCGGGCCTTTCCCGACAGGCGCAACGCGTTCAGCGTCACGGTGATCGAACTGACCGACATCGCCAGCGCGGCCAGCAGCGGCGTCGCCATGCCCAGAATCGCAAAAGGCACCGCAACAACGTTATAGCCGAACGAGATCGCGAAATTCTCGCGGATGCGGCGGGTGGCAAGGCGCGCGATCACCAGCGCCTCGGCCACGGGGGCCAGGTCGTGGCCGGTCAGGACCATGTCGCTGGCGACCCGCGCCGCGTCCAGCGCGCTGGCCGGCGACAGCGACACATGCGCCCGCGCCAGGGCCGCCGTGTCGTTAAGGCCGTCGCCCACCATCAGCACCTTTGCCCCCGCATCGGCCTGGGCGGCGACTGCATCGGCCTTGCCCACCGGGTCGATGCCCGCATGCCATTCTGTGATGCCCAGGCTTGCGGCCAGCGCCGCCACGGGGGCGGCGCGGTCGCCCGACAGCAGGATCACCCGCCGCCCGTCGGCCAGCAGCCGCGCCACGCAATCGGCGGCGCCGGGGCGCAGGCTGTCGGTGAAATCCAGCCGCAGGGGTGGCTGTCCGTCGACCGACAGCCAGCTGGACAGGGTGGCCGCGTCCTGATCATCCGCGACCCCCAGCCATTCCGCGCGCCCAAGCCGCAGGTCGCGCCCCTGCCAGCGGGCCGAGACGCCCCGGCCCGGATGTTCGGTCAGCGCCTCCAGCACCGCCGGGGGTGTGCCCTCCAGGGCCTGGGCCAGCGCGCGGGACAGCGGATGGGCGGACCCCTGGGCCAGCGCATGGGCCAGCGGGCGCAGGTCGGCGGGGATGGAATCGGGGTCCAGCAGGCGCGGCTGCCCCATCGTCAGGGTGCCGGTCTTGTCAAAGACCACGGTATCCACCTCGGCCAGACGCTCCAGCGCGGTGCCGTCCTTGATCAGCAAGCCGCGCCGGAACAGCCGCCCCGAGGCCGAGGTCGCCACCGCAGGCACCGCCAGCCCAAGCGCGCAAGGACAGGTGATGATCAGCACCGCCGCCGCGATGTTCACCGCCAGCCGCACGTCGCCCGTGGCCCACAGCCAGCCCAGAAAACTGCCGAAGGCCAGGACATGCACGGCCGGCGAATAGCCCCGCGCCGCACGCTCCGCCAGCGAGGTATAGCGGCCGCGCGCGTTCTCGGCCGCCTCGACCAGCGCGGTCAGCCGGGCCAGCGAACTGTCCTGTCCCGCCGCCGTCACGCGCAGGACCAGGGGGCCGGTCAGGTTCACCTCTCCGGCTGACAGGGTCATGCCCGGGGCGGCCGCGACGGGCAGCGTCTCTCCGGTCAGCAGGGCGCGGTCGATCTCGCTCTGGCCCTCCAGCACGGTGCCGTCGGCGGGGATGCGCCCGCCGGGACGCACGCGGATCAGATCGCCCGGGCGCAGGTCGGCCACGGGGACGGTGCGTTCGACCACCCCCGAAATCAGCGTGGCGCGCGGCACCTCCAGCGCGGTCAGCTCGGCCGCGGCGCTGCGGGCGATGGCGCGGGTGCGGTGGTCCAGATAGCGCCCGACCAGCAGAAAGAAACACAGCATCACCGCCGCGTCGAAATAGGCGTGATGGCCGGACTGGGCGGTCTCGAACACGCTGATCGCGCTGGCCAGGATCAGCGCCAGAGAGATCGGCACATCCATCCCCAGCCTGCCCGCCTTCAGCGACCGCCACGCGCTGGCAAAGAACGGCTGGCCCGCAAAGACCACCGTGGGCAGCGCGATGGCGCCGCTGATCCAGTGGAACAGGTCGCGGGTCGCGGCCTCGGCCCCGGACCAGACGGCGACCGACAGGATCATGATGTTCATCATCGCGAATCCTGACACGCCGATGCGCATCAGCAGGTCGCGCCCGGCCCGGTCGCCCGCCGATTGGGCCAGCGCGTCGGGGTCCAGCTCATGCGCCTGATGGCCCGCGCGGGCCAGCACCGGCACCAGGTCGGCGGCGGTCAGGCCCGGCGCGTTCACCGTCACGCGGCGCAGCGTCAGGTTCACGCGGGCCGCGCGCACGCCGGGATGGGCCATCAGCGCGCCTTCGATCTGGGTGATGCACAGGGCGCAATGCGCGTCGGGCAGCGACAGGATCAGGCGGTTCGGGGCCAGCGCCTCGGCCCGGTCGGCCAGGCGCTGCGCCAGGGGGGCTGCGTCGCAGGCGGGGCAGACGCCAAGGCGCGGGGCGTAGGAGGCGTCGGACATCAGGGCCTCACATGCAAAGGCAGGCGCAGGCGATAGCCGGTGCCGTCATGGGCTTCGGCGATCAGGTCGGCGTTCCAGTTGCCGGGCGCCAGATCGACGCGCGCGGTCCAGCGGCCCGGCCCCTCGGGGTTCAGGCGTGGCTGCTGGTCCGAGGCCTGGTGCGTGGGCCGGCGCAGCATCAGCTGCAGCGTGCGGGGCGCGACGCCCTGGCCCTGGGCATCGGTCAGATGCAGCGCCAGGCGCCCCTCGACCAGGGTCAGATCGGCCTGCCAGCCCAGCTGCTGCTGGGCGGCGCGGTCGGCCTGGAAATGCTGCGAGGCGACATAGGGGCTGGCCGTCTCGACCCCCGGAAAGCTGCTGATCGCGTTGGCGGCCATCACCAGGTTGACCCCGATGATGGTGCCGAAGGCCGCAAGCGTGATGGCCAGGACATGGCCGCCGGTCAGTTCGCGTTTCATCGTGCATCCCTTCCGTGAAAGACGGTCCTGATCCGCGCGGAGGCGGGCCCGTCCAGATCGCGGGCGGTCAGGGTGACAGGTTCGGACCCGGCGCTGGCCAGCGGGCTGCGGGGGTCGGCGGACAGATAGACGCGCCGCGTCAGGGTCTGGTCGGGCGGCACGGTGATGTGGCCCGCCAGTTCACCTTCGATGGCGATGGACAGGGGCGCCCCGGATTCGATGCCCAGTTGATAGGTGACGTCGTGATGCTGCTTGTTGCGCAGGCGCAGCTCATAGGCGTTGCGGATGGTGCCGTCCGACAGCGTCACATACAGCGGATTGCGCACCGGCGTGACGTTCAGATCCACCTGCGACCGCAGCGCCAGGCCCACGATCAGCAGCACCCCGATGCCCGACCACAGCACCGTATAGACCGCCATGCGCGGCCGCAGCAGATGCCGCCAGACGCTGCGCACGGGCTGGCCCGCGCGTTCGGCCGTCTCATCCGACAGGGCCAGATAGCCGATCAGGCCGCGCGGCTTGCCGGTGCGGTCCATCATCGCGTCACAGGCATCGATGCACAGCGCGCAGGTGATGCAGGCCAGCTGCTGTCCGTCGCGGATGTCGATGCCGGTCGGGCAGACGTTCACGCAGGCCATGCAGTCGATGCAGTCGCCCGCCCCCGCGCCCTTGCCGCGCGGCTCTCCGCGCCAGTCGCGATAGGCGACGGTCAGCGTGTCCTCGTCCATCATGGCGGCCTGGATGCGCGGCCAGGGGCAGGCATAGATGCAGATCTGTTCGCGGGCAAAGCCGCCGAAGATGAAGGTGGTGGCGGTCAGGATGGCGATGGTCGCCCAGGCCACCGGATGCGCCTGCCCCGCCAGCAGATCGCGCGCCAGCGTCGGCGCGTCGGTGAAATAGAACACCCAGGCCCCGCCCGTCGCCAGCGCGATCAGCAGCCAGGCCGCCCATTTGGTGATCCGCAGCCGCGCCTTGGACAGCGACCAGGGCGCGCGGTGCAGGCGGATGCGGGCGTTGCGGTCGCCCTCGATCCAGCGTTCGACCAGGATGAACAGGTCGGTCCAGACCGTCTGCGGGCAGGCATAGCCGCACCAGACCCGCCCCAGGGCCGAGGTGAACAGGAACAGCCCCAGCCCCGCCATGACCAGAAGGCCCGCGACGAAATAGAATTCATGCGGCCAGATCTCGATCCAGAAGAAGAAGAACCGCCGGTTCGCCATGTCGACCAGCACCGCCTGATCGGGCATGGCGGGGCCGCGGTCCCACCGCAGCCAGGGCGTGACATAGTAGATCGCCAGCAGAACGGCCATCGCCGCCCATTTCAGGCGGCGGAAATGTCCACTGACGCGCTTGGGAAAGATCGGCTCGCGTGGGGCGTATAGGCTGGGGGTCTCCAGCGGCGTGGTCATGGCAGGCTCCTGTATCGCCTGCCCGGTCTAGGGCGCGGGGGTGCGCCCCGCCTTGACCTGGATCAACCCCCACTAAAGCAGCACCGCGACCGAGATGGCGGCGATCAGCAGCCCCGCCCCCAGCTGCATCGCGCCGGGCAGCCAGCGGCCCAGCTGCGCCCAGGGGCCGGTCGCGGGGAACAGCGCGACGCTGCCCTGACGCGCCCAGACCGCCAGACCCGCGACGCCCACGGTGACCAGCGCGGTGCCCAGGCCCATCGCCAGCGTGCCCAGCATGCCGATGCCGAAGATGCCCATCCGCCAGGTCAGGATCAGCAGGAACAGCGCCCCCGTGCAGGGCCGCGCGGCGATGCCCGCCACGACCAGCAGCCCGTCGCGCAGGGACCGGGTCTGGGCGACCTGCTGGGGCGTGGGACCATGCGCGTGGCCGCAGCCGCAGCCGTCGTGATGGTGGTGGTCGTGGTGATGGCGCGCGGCCTCGGACCGCAGCATGCGGGCACCACGCAGCGCCAGCCACAGGCCGACCAGCGCGATCATCACCGTGCTGACCTGCGCCATCACGACCTCGGACAGCTCGGTCAGGGCCTCCCGGCCCAGGTCCAGGAGGGTGATGCCGCCCCAGACCAGCGCCACGGCGGTCCCCGCCTGCGCCACCGATGCCGCGACCGACAGGCCTGCCAGCCGCGCAAAAGGCACCTGCGCGCCGAAACCATAGGTGCCGATGATCACCTTGCCGTGACCGGGGCCCACCGCATGGGCCACGCCATAGGCAAGGCACAGCCCCATCAACGAGGCGACCGCCCCCGGCTCTCCGGCGCGCAGCGCGCGCAGGGCGCCGGCCATCAGGTTCTGGGCGCTGCGCTGTTGCTGGGTCGCCCAATATTCGATCCCGGCCAGGCCGCCGCCCAGCCACAGCGCCACCAGTACCAGCCCCACGGCCAGCCCGACCAGTGCCACGACGCGCGACAGGGCCCCGCTCATGCGTCCGGCCCGCAGCGGACGCGGATCTCATCGGCGCCGACCGATCCGATATCGACCACCAGCATCTCCTGTTCGGGGCTTGTCTCGGCCCCCTCGCCCAAGGCCTCGGCCACGGCGCGGGCATAGGCATCGGCGGCCGCGAACGGATCGCCCATGCGCAGGTCGGCCACGCAATCGGCGCCGGTGATGGCGGGCGGTTCGGGAATGCTGAACTGCACATAATATTCGGGATCATAGACCTGCACCAGCAGCGGCAGCGCCCCGTCCAGAGGCGTCTCAAGGTCGCGCCAATGGCGCGAGATCAGCTGCCCATCCTCATAGCGCGCCGTGAAGTCGCGCCCGTCGCGCAGGGCGATGCGGCGGCCTTCGACGCCCAGATACAGCCGCCCGTCAAAGCCCGGCTCCCACTCCGCGTCAAAGCCCTGCAGGGCGGCCTGCTCGTCGGGCGTCAGGATGCCGTCGCCATCGGGATCCAGGCCCAGATCCTCGATGATCAGCAGCGAATAGAAGGCGTCATAGCGCCATTCGACCGCCACCTGCGACAGGGCGCCCTGATCGTCATAGACCAGCTCCAGCGCCGCATCGATGAACAGATGCGGATGGGCCAGCGCGCCCGCGGGCGGCAGGATCATCAGGGCGGCAAGGCAGGATCGCAGGAACATCGCTCGGACACCTTGGCAAGGACGGCGCTTCCAGTTACCCGCGTTGCGCCCGGCGTGCAAATCACCCCTTTGCCAGCCGGGCCCCGACCGCAGACCTGCAACCCCGGCGCCCCGTGCTGCGTGTCTGTCCCCGTCAAGCGCAAGGAGAGACCGCATGAGACGACTGGCCTATACCCTGATGGGGCTTGCCGTGACGGGGCTGATGCTGGCCGGCTGCGGGCGCGTGGTCGATGCCCGCGCCTCGGCCCGCGAGGCCGCGTTCGAGGCCGAGTTTCCCCCCACGGGCCAGCTGATCGACGTGCAGGGCACCACGGTCCATGTGGACATCCGGGGCAGCGGTCCCGACCTGATCCTGCTGCACGGGGCCAGCGGCAGCAGCCGCGACTTCACCTTTGCGCTGGCCGACCGGCTGGCCGAGCGCTATCGCGTGCTGGCCTTTGACCGGCCCGGCCTGGGCTGGACCGAGGATATCGGCGCGCAGACGCCGAACCCCATCGCGCAGGCCGAACTGCTGCGCGCGGCGGCCGATCAGCTGGGTGTGCGCCGCCCGGTCGTGCTGGGCCACAGTTACGGCGGCGCGGTGGCGCTGGCCTGGGGGCTGCGCGCGCCGGGCGACACGGCGGCGCTGGTGATCGTGTCGGGCGCCACGATGCCCTGGCCCGGCACGCTGACCGGCTGGTATGCCTTTCTGGAGACGCCCTTCGGTGACCGCGTGGGCCCGCCCTTGCTGACCGCGCTGGCGCCGGTGTCCCTGGGCAACCGGATCATGGCGGGCATCTTTGCGCCGCAGGCGGTGCCGTCGGGCTATGCCGATTACATCGGCGTGGGTCTGGCCGCACGGCGCGGGAACTATCGCGCGAATGCGTCCCAGATCAATACGTTGCGCGCCTATCTTCGGGTGATGTCGCCGCAATATCCGCGCCTGACCATGCCGGTCGAGGTGATCCACGGCGCCCGCGATACCATCGTTCCCGCCAGCGTCCACGCCCTGCCCCTGTCGGACGCCCTGCCCGATGCGGCGCTGACCATCCTGCCCGATCAGGGCCACATGCCCCAGCATGGCGACCCGCAGGCGATCATCGACGCCGTCGACCGCGCGGCGGCGCGCGCGGGCCTGCGCTAGGGGGTTGCGGGGCGCGCGCCCGCGCCCCAAGGTGGCCGCCACACCAACCTTTGGGGGCCATCATGCTGACCATCCACGGCGTCACCCGGTCGCGCGCGTCCCGCGTCATCTGGCTGTGCCACGAACTGGACCTGCCCTTCCGCCAGGTGCCCGTCATCCAGGCCTATCGGATCGGCAATGCCGACGCGCCCGACGCCTCTCCCAACACGCGCAGCCCCGATTTCCTGGCCCTGTCGCCCGCAGGCGCCATCCCCGTGATCGAGGATGAGGGGCTGGTCCTGTCCGAATCGCTGGCCATCACGCTGCACCTGGCGCGCAAGCATGGCGGCCCCGCAGGGCCCCAGGACTATGCCGAGGACGCGCTGATGACCCAGTGGTCGATCTATGGCGCGACCGCGATCGAACCCGACGCGCTGACCATCATGATGCTGCACAATCGTGGCACGCTGCAATCGGCGGATGACGCGGGCATCGTGGCCGAGGCCGCAGAACGACTGGTCCGCCCGCTGAAGGTGCTGGAGGATCATCTGGCGACCCATGCCTATCTGGTCGGCGGGCGCTTTACCGTGGCCGACCTGAACCTGGCCGAGATCGTGCGCTATGCCCAAGGCCACGGCCCGCTGATGGAGCCCTTTCCCGCGATCCGCGCCTGGCTGTCGGCCTGCCAGGACCGCCCGGCCTTCCAGGCGATGTGGGCCGCCCGCCTGGCCGAACCGGAATAGCGCAATCCTTGGGGGCGGTGCGCGCGGGGGACACAACCCCTTGCCGCGCGCCCCCGCCCCATGAGATAAGCGCCCCCGACCCAGATCAGTGAGCGACCCCATGGCCGACGACCTTCTTTCCGGCAATGCCGCCAGCGACGCCTATTCCGCCTCCTCGATCGAGGTGCTGGAGGGGCTGGAGCCCGTGCGAAAGCGCCCCGGCATGTATATCGGCGGCACGGACGAACGCGCGCTGCATCACCTGGTCGCGGAAATCCTGGACAACTCGATGGACGAGGCCGTGGCGGGCCACGCCACCCGCATCGAGGTCGAACTGCTGGCCGATTTCAGCGTGGTCGTGCGCGACAACGGTCGCGGCATCCCCATCGACCCGCACCCCAAGTTCCCCGGCAAATCCGCGCTGGAGGTGATCCTGTGCACGCTGCATGCAGGGGGCAAGTTCTCGGGCGATACCTATCAGACCTCGGGCGGGTTGCACGGCGTGGGTGCGTCGGTCGTGAACGCCCTGTCGGACCTGATGGTCGTGCAGGTCGCCCGCAACAAGGAGCTGTTCGAACAGCGGTTCTCTCGCGGTATCCCGCAGGGCCCGGTGGCCAAGATCGGCGCGGCGCCGAACCGGCGCGGCACCACGGTGACCTTCCACGCCGATGAGGAGATCTTCGGCCATCACCGCTTCAAGCCCGCGCGGCTGATGAAGATGGTGAAATCCAAGGCCTATCTGTTCAGCGGCGTCGAGATCCGCTGGAAGACCGAAATCGACGACGGAGAGACCCCGCGCGAGGCCACGTTCCATTTCCCCGGCGGCCTGGCCGATTACCTGACCGAGACGCTGTCGGGCGCCAGCACCTATTCCGATCGCCCCTTTGCGGGCAGCATCGATTTCCAGGCCAAGTTCGGTGTGCCGGGCAAGGTGGATTGGGCGATCAACTGGACGCCCGCGCGCGACGGCTTCATTCAGTCCTATTGCAACACCGTCCCCACGCCTGAGGGCGGCACCCACGAGATGGGCTTCTGGGCCGCGATCCTGAAGGGCATCCGCACCTATGGCGAACGCGTCAGCAACAAGAAGGCCGCCCAGATCACCCGCGAGGATCTGATCATCGGCGGCTGCGCGCTGGTCAGCTGTTTCATCCGCGAACCGGAATTCGTGGGTCAGACCAAGGACCGCCTGGCCACGACCGAGGCCGCGCGCCTGGTCGAGGGCGCCGTGCGCGACCATTTCGACACCTGGCTGGCGTCTGATACCAAATCCGCCGGCGCGATCCTGGATTTCCTGGTCCTGCGCGCCGAGGAACGCCTGCGCCGCCGCCAGGAGAAAGAGACCGCCCGCAAGACCGCCACGAAAAAGCTGCGCCTGCCCGGAAAGCTGGTCGATTGCAGCGCCACGAACCGCGACGGGACAGAACTGTTCATCGTCGAGGGCGATTCGGCCGGTGGGTCCGCCAAGATGGCCCGCGACCGCACCAACCAGGCGCTGCTGCCGCTGCGCGGCAAGATCCTGAACGTGCTGGGCGCCGCATCGGCCAAGATGGGCGCCAACCAGGAGATCAACGACCTCTGCCAGGCGCTTGGCGTGGGCATGGGCTCCCGGTTCAACGTCGACGATCTGCGCTATGACAAGATCATCATCATGACCGATGCCGATGTGGACGGGGCGCATATCGCCTCTCTGCTGATGACGTTCTTTTTCACGCAGATGCGGCCGATGATCGACAAGGGGCACCTCTATCTGGCCTGCCCGCCGCTGTATCGCCTGACGCAGGGGGCGCATCGCCTCTATGTGTCCGACGATGCCGAGAAGGAGCGGATGATGGAAAAGGGCCTTGGCGGGCGCGGCAAGATCGACGTCCAGCGCTTCAAGGGTCTGGGCGAGATGGACGCCAAGGACCTCAAGGACACGACCATGAACCCCAACACGCGCAAGCTGATCCGCGTCAGCATCGACGACGACGAGGGCGGCGAGACCGGCGATCTGGTCGAACGCCTGATGGGCAAGAAGCCCGAACTGCGGTTCGAATACATCCAGGAGAACGCCCGCTTCGTCGAGGAACTGGACGTCTAAAAAGTTGACCGGCAGGGCGTCATGCGAGCGGGAATGCCTTGCCGCGTGCTTTCGGAACCACGGGTTAGGCCGCGACCGGCGCGTCGTGCACGGGCCGAGAAGACCTCGGTTCGGGCGGGCCTGTGGACCGCGGCACTCTGTCAAAGCGGCACGGATGATAGGCCAATCGCCGTTCACGCGGCGCTCACCCTATGAGCGAATAGAAACTCGGGGAGTTGAGATCGCTGTGATCGAGGTCCTCGACTCTCCAAACGTACGACACTCCAAACATATTCAATCCCTTGACGTGTAACGCGGACGTCCAGGTGCGTGTGGGGCTGATACTCCCAAGGACGAACGCCCGCACCCGCAGCGTCCGCCGGATATGCCTGCCATCTTGCAACATGCCATGAGCGAAAGAGCGCTTTGTGGAATGCCTCCACGACTATGGCTGCTGCCCTACCCCCTCCGCCTCATCCAGTCTGAGGTAGACCCCGCCCCAACCTGCCCTGCTCCCCAACCTTGGACCGCCGGATGCTGGAGTTTTCCGGCTTTGTCATGGCGACGGGCTGGCTGCGCCGCAGGGATAATGCAGGGTGATCGGGACGTTATATCGGCGTTGTTGCAGAACTTTTATTGAGAGGGATTCACATTGCGATTTCATGCGGTTAGGCGGGCAGCATGAGCAAGCCCGATCCCGCCCGCTACCGCACGACGAACTGGCCCGCTTACAACGCTGCGC
>NZ_SUNH01000022.1 GCF_005048265.1 Paracoccus hibiscisoli | reverse complement strand
TCAACAAGCTGAAAAACGCACGCCGGGCCGCCACACGCTACGACAAAACCGCTGAAAGCTTCCTGGGCTTCATCGACATCACGTCTATCCGCCTCTGGGTTCGCCTTTTGTCAACATGACCTAAGTTGACGGTCTCCGACAGACCCGGGGCAATTCACGAGTTCATGATCGACATTCGGCACGAAGTTGAGCACTGCATGACTGATAGGATTGATGACGCTATCGGCGCGAAGCTCCGAGCCTGCGCGCTAAACGTCATGGATATGCTGAGGAAAGAATCTGGTGCCGGGCTGTGCCTTGAGAAGAGGCTGCGTCTCGCGTTGAAGTTTACCACTTTCGACCGCGATCAGCGGGCGCTCCTCAAAGCGTCTGCCGGGCTGCCGCCGAACGTCGAGGCTGCGATCAATGCGTTTGAATACGGCCTAACCGAAGAGGAGATCCGAGACCCCGCTTACCGGATTTCCTACAGGTTCGTTCCGATGGTGGGAACGAGGGTAGGGGCGGCGGATATGGCGGTTCAAATCGTCCCGCCTGGCAGCACCGAAGCTCTCGATATCTAGAAGATCGTCCTGAAAGAGGTTAACTGGAAACGGTACCCCCCCCGTCAAAGGTGGTCACCAAGGTCCGGGCGGAAAGTCTCGAGAAGTTCAAGATTCACAACCACACAAAGCCTGGCAGATACGAGACGCAAAGAACTCGGCAAAGGGGTATGGGGTTGCATGGGCGATTACGGGTCGTGGGTCTATTTTGATCGCAGGATCGATGAGGTCGTCGCTTGTTACGCAGCCGCCGGCAACTACTTAGAAGAAAGAGCAACTGGCGCAGTAGCTGTCGGCTGCATGCTGTCACCAAGTTAAAATTTTTGCATGTACGGCTATTTAGAAATGTCGCTGCCGGTGCGGATGGGCGCTGAGCCGGCCCCGGCTCGCTCTCTCCATTAGGGGCCGTAGGGACGGGGCCGGCGGTGGCGGCGATAACAGATGCCGCTCCCGATAATGTACTTCTATACTGACACGGTCATTCTGCTGGCTGTGCGGGCATGACGAGAGCGTCAGCCGCAAGGTGCTCGGTGCGCTTTTCGACCCATCCTTTTCTGCCCCGATGCGCGCTCCCCTTCAGCGCGTATCGGCTGCGCTGTTTGCCAGCTGGTCCGACCTCCGGCGGGGCAACCTTCTGGCGGCCATCACATGGGCCAGAACCTCGCTCAGGCGCTTGTTCTCGGTCACTGCGGCATGGGTGACGCGCTGCTGTGCAGGATCGGAGATGCGATAGGGTAGCGAGATATCCTTCCAACGGATTTCGAGGGACCGATCAGGATAGCTGTAACTCTCGACATATCGGCCGATCGCATTCCGGGCATGCTCACCGTCTTTCAGGATGAACTTCATGCGCTCGTAATGGACCACGAGACTTTTGCCGACCTGACGCTGATCGCACACACAGAGGATGTCCGACAGCCGTGAAGCGTCCAAGGTCGAAGGCCGGTGCCGGTTATCCGGTCGGGCAAGGGCCTGCAAGAAGCGCAACTTGTGGTGAGCCATAAAGCCAGGCAGAAAGGAATTGGCTGCGGCCATGTCGCTAATACCTGCGAGGCGCAGTTCCTTGACCAGCCTGTCTTGCAAAGTCCGATTGGCCCTCTCGACGCGGCCCTTGGCTTGTGAACTGTTTGCGCAGAGGATCTCGATGTTAAACTCGCTGAGCGCCCGCCCAAATTGCGTCATCCCATGCCCGCTCCGGGGCGCGCGGCGGTTCACGCGGAAGACGTTGTGCCTGTCGGAATAGAAGGCTACCGGCAGCCCGTGGTCGTGCAGGTAATCTGACAGGGCCGCCGTTGTATTGACCCATCTGAATCTGCTCAGGTTAAGCGGCTAATCTGAATGCCTCGGCCGGCGTGCGCATGGCAAGCGCCTGATGGGGGCGGCGGTTGTTGTAGAAGCTGATCCAGTCGCCGATGACACGGCTCGCATGCTGGATGCTCTCGAAGCGATGGCGGTGAACACATTGCTCCTTGAGTGTCCTGATGACGCGCTCGACCATGCCGTTCTGTTGGGGGCAGTGTGGGGTGATGAACTCCTGTTTCAACCCGTAGCTGCGCACCAGAGCCGTGAAGTGGCGGCTGGTGAACACGAGGCCATTGTCCGATCTCAGCAGGAACTCCTGCTCGACCCTGCCTAGTGTGCCGAACCTTGGCGATCAGGGCGTGCTTGAGGGCTGCGCTGGCGGTCGTGGCCTTGCCCGAGCGCGACAGATGCCAACCTAGAAGCTCGCGGGTGTGGCAGTCGATCACCAGTGCGAGCGAGGCGCAGCCATCCTTGCCGGTCCAGACGCGGGCCAGGTCAGTAGACCATCGCTCGTTCGGGGCTGTGGCCACGGAAGGGATGGCCTGGATGCGGGGGCGCATGCCCACGGCGCGCTTACGAACCTGCCAGCCCTTGAGCTGGAAAACCCGCTGGACCGTGTTTTTGTTGAAGCCCAGTAGCCAGGCAACAGTGCGATAGCCAAAGGAGGGCTCCTCCTCGATCATGGCTTTGATCGGGTCCGCGAAGCGGGGATCGATCTTCGGCGCTGACTTGGTCGGCTTATAATAGACCGTCCGACGCGGCACGCCGAACCAGTTACAAAGCTTGGCGATCGACACGGCGACGCCCTCGGCCAGCAGGCCCTCATGCAGCGTCCGGATCAATTGCCGTCCTCCCGCTCCATGAGGGCCTGCAGCTTTTTTCGGGCGCGCAACTCAAGCATCGCCTCGCCGTAAGCCTCCTGCAGATCTTTCAGCTGCTTGTCGTATTGGGCATGGATGTCGAGTGGATTGGCCCGCAGGGAATTCTCCATGCCACGCTTGGCATCCTCGACCCAACCCTCGATTTCCGAGGGTGTCAGATCGAAGGATCGGCTCGCCGCCGCCACCGTTGTCCTGCCCTGAATGATCTCAATCACCAGGGCTGTCTTACGCTTGGCAGTCCAACGTTTGATGCTGTCGTCCATCGTCATACTCATTGCTACCTTCTCCTTTGTAGCATGAGCAGATTTTCAGTGGGTCAATACAGCTCAGCACAGCGTCAGCCTTCAGGGCAGAGGCGACAAATCAACTTTGCCAGTTCGCGACAATTCTACTTCGGTTCTACACCGCGTTACTCAATAATCTGTATTATGTCTCATAGAGCCGTCTCAGCCTCATATCGTTCACGACTTGCTCATCCTTCTCTGATCTTACACATTTGGAAAAAATCTGGAGTATCTCATGGCTGTTTCGCCACCCGTTTGCGACTTCGATGCATTGTGGCACGAATTCTTGTTGCCTGATGGCGATGGCCGCGTCTGGAGCCTGACCGATAGTGGGCAGGCCAAGGCGACGCTGGTCATGTTCATCTGCAACCATTGTCCCTACGTCCGATCGATCCTGGATCACATCGTCCGTGACGCCCATGAGTTGATGGACCATGGCATCCGCGTCTATGCGATATCGGCGAATGATGCCGACGCTTATCCGGAGGATAGTCCCGAAAAGATGCGGCAGCTGGCGGAGAATCACGGCTTTCGCTTTCCTTACCTTCACGATGCCAGCCAGCAGGTGGCTCGAGCCTATGGTGCCGAGTGCACCCCCGATTTCTTTGGCTACAACAGCCAGGGCCGGTTGCAATATCGCGGTCGCCTGGACGCATCCGGGCGACAGGCGGCGGCGCCCGATGCGCGGCGGGACCTGTACCTGGCGATGATGCAGATCGCCGAAACCGGCCAAGGCCCGAGAGCGCAGACCGCGTCCATGGGCTGCTCGATCAAATGGAAGGTGGCATGATGAGCCGACCCTGCCCGATTGTCTTCGATTTGGACGGCACCTTGATCGACAGCGCGCCGGATATCCATGCCTGCGTTTCTGCGGTCCTGAGACAGCACCACATCACCCCGCTGCCTCTGCCACGGGTCCGCAGCTTCATCGGCGGCGGCGTGGAGCTGCTCTGGTCGCGGATCATTGCCGCCTGCTCGATCGATCCGGTGCACCGACCCGCGCTGATCGCGGCCTTCATGGCGCGCTATCACGATGCCACCGCCCTGACCCGGATGTTCCCAAGCGTGATCGAGGTGCTTGGCCGCTTGGCCGATGCGGGTCACCCCATGGGCATCTGCACGAACAAGCCGATGGGTCCGACTCTGCAGGTGCTGGACCATTTCGGGCTTTCGCATCTGTTCCCGGTGGTCGTGGGGGGCGATACACTTCCGCAGAAGAAACCCGACCCGGCCCCCCTCAGGCTGGCGTTGGAGCGTCTGGGCACCGTCGACGGCAACGCGCTGTTCGTCGGGGACAGCGCGTTTGATGCCCATTGCGCGACGGCGGTCCCGGTGCCGTTCCTGCTCTATTCCGGCGGCTATCGGCTGAGCCCGGTGGCAGAGCTGCCCCATGACGGCGTCTTCGATCACTTCGACGCATTGCCCGATCTGGTGGCAGAGACCCTGATGGCCCGGCCTCGCTCGGCTTGACAAGCGGTTGCGAAAGACGCCAGGTCGGACAGTCCCGACGATGAAAGGCCCTTTGATGGATCTGCGCCAAATCACCCCCGACCTTGCCGTCTCGCCCCAGATCATGCCCGAGGATGTCCCCGCCTTGGCGCAGGCCGGGTTCAAGGTGCTGGTGAACAACAGGCCCGATGATGAGGTCGGCCCCGATATCGACCACGACGCGATGGCCATGGCCGCCGAACAGGCCGGGATGCGCTATCACTATCTGCCGTTTCATCCGGGCCAGATCACCCCGCAGCTGATCGCCGAATTCGGGGCGGCGACCGCAGGACAGGGGCCTGTGATCGCCTATTGCCGGTCGGGAAATCGCTCGACGGTCCTCTGGGCGCTGAACCAGGCGGGCCGGCTGCCCGAGGCAGAGATCCTGCGTATCGCCGCCGATGCCGGCTTCGATCTCAGCGGGGTCAGTCCGCTGATATCCTCGCTGGCCAGCCGCAAGGGCTGAGACGGGTGGGCGGGACCAGCAGGCCCCCTGCCCCGTTCAATCAGGCCGGAACACCGAATGCCCGCTTGACATTTGCGGTCCAGCCCAAAGCGGTCTGTCCCTCTGCGCGAATCGCGGGGCGTTTCATCACGCTCGGCTTGTCGCCCATCATCGCGACCGGATCGGCTGCACGCTCTTCCTCGGACATGCCGCGCCAGGTCAGGCTGGCGCGGTTGATGATCTTGTCCCCGAAATCGGTGACCAGCGCGGCGCGCTCATCCGGGGACAGTGGCTCTTTCTGGACGTCGCGGAACTGCACGCTCCAGCCATGCTCCTCCAGCGCGGCCTGCGCCTTCTGGCAGGTCGAGCAATGGGAAAGACCGAACATCGTCAGCGTCTTGGACATGGTAACCTCGTCAGATCAGGGGAACGAAGGGGACGCCGCAGGCCGCAAGGGCCAGGGTCGCCAGCAGGGCAAACGTCACGCGCATGGGCGGTCCTTTCATGGTCAGGTCTGATGTATCGCGCCCCGTCGTGCCTGCCACAAGTCACAAATCGTCGCTGCCCGCATCGTGGAACCGCGACCGCACGCGGCGCATCCCCCACCAGACCGTCAGCACCGTCAGCGGCGTCAGCCCCGCCACCAGCAGCGTCTTGTCCAGGCCCGTGATCCCGACCAGCGGCGCCAGCGCATAACCCAGCAGGCCCACCGCGTAGTAGCTGATCGCCACGACCGACAGCCCCTCGACCGTGTGCTGCAGGCGCAGCTGCAGATCGGCGCGGCGGTCCATGCGGTGCATGATCTTCTGGTTCTGGGCGCTGCGTTCGACATCCACGCGGGTGCGCAGCAGTTCCGCCGCCCGGGCCGTGCGCTCCAGCATGGTGGCCAGCCGCCGTTCGGCCGATTGCGCCGTGCGCATGGCGGGCTGATAGCGCCTGCGCATGAATTCGGTCAGCATCTGGCGGTCCAGAAACCGCGTCTCGCGCAGGGCGGCGATGCGGTCATGCACGATCGCCTCATAGGCGCGCGTCGCGCCAAAGCGGAACGAATGCTGCACCGCCTGCGCCTCCAGCTGGGTCGAGACCGCCAGCAGGTCGTGCAGCAGCTGCTCCGCCGGTTGCGCATCATCCGTCATGGAATCCAGGATCGCCGTCAGACGCGGCTCCAGCTCGTTCAGCCGGTTGCTCAGACCCCGCGCCCGGCCCAGGCCCAGCATCGACATCGCGCGATAGGTCTCCAGCTCGACCAGGCGATGCACCAGGCGACCGATCCGCCCCTCGGACGTGCCGGGCCGGACAAAGACCGCAAAGCGCATCCAGCCATCCGCATCGATGCGAAAATCGCCCGCGACCAGCGCGGCCCCGTCCAGCACCCAGATGGCGGCCATGCTGTCCTGCGCGAACCAGCCGTCCATGCGCGACAGCGCCTCGGCCGGATCGTCGGGCAGCAGGTCGACCTGGACCATTACCGCCGCCACCCGCTTGCCGGGGGCCCCATGCTGCCACGTATCGGGAAAGATCGCCGCCGCCGACGGATCGAAGGGCCGGATCGGCAGCCCCGGCACCGTCGCCATATAGGACACGAATTCGGTGTGGCTTTCCCATTTCAGGGCATGCCGGCCCAGCTGACCCTGATAGTGGCTGTCCTCGGGGTCGGGGCGGGGTCCGCCGTGGCGCTGGACCAGATCGGTCAGATGCGCCATGTCGCGCGCCCGGTCCCGGTTGGCCGCGTCGCGCGGGTCCTTGAACGCGACGAAGACCGCCGTCGCGGGGGCGGCGATCTGCGGCGACGGGCGGGCATGCAGCTCGTTGACCAGCGCATAGCGCAGGGGATGTTCGGTGGCCGGGTTCATGCGCCCCTCCTGCTGAGGGGGACGTGCCCCCTGCCCCGGTTCGATGCGCCCGCCGGTCGCGTGACCGGCGGGCGCGTGGACGGTTTCAGTCGATCATCGGCAGCAGCTTGTTGATGCTGTCCTTGGCATCGCCATAGAACATCCGGGTGTTCTCCTTGAAGAACAACGGGTTCTCGATGCCGCTATAGCCGGTGCCCTGCCCGCGCTTGGACACGAAGACCTGCTTGGCGCGCCACACCTCCAGGACCGGCATCCCGGCGATGGGGCTGTTCGGATCATCCTGCGCCGCCGGGTTCACGATGTCATTGGACCCGATGATGATGACGACGTCGGTCGAGGGGAAATCCTCGTTGATCTCGTCCATCTCCAGCACGATGTCATAGGGCACCTTGGCCTCGGCCAGCAGCACGTTCATGTGGCCGGGCAGACGCCCCGCAACCGGGTGGATCGCGAAACGCACCGTCTTGCCCGCAGCGCGCAGCTTGCGGGTCAGCTCGCTGACCGCGCCCTGCGCTTGGGCCACCGCCATGCCATAGCCCGGCACGATGACCACGCTGTCGGCCTCGTTCAGGGCCGATGCGACACCATCCGCGTCAATGGCGATCTGCTCGCCCTCGATCGCGGCGGCGGGGCCGGTCTCTCCGCCGAAACCGCCCAGGATCACGCTGACAAAGTTCCGGTTCATCGCCTTGCACATGATGTAGGACAGGATCGCGCCCGACGATCCGACCAGCGCGCCCGTCACGATCAGCAGGTCATTGCCAAGCGTAAAGCCGATCGCCGCCGCAGCCCAACCGGAATAGCTGTTCAGCATCGACACCACGACCGGCATATCCGCACCGCCAATGCCCATGATCAGGTGATAGCCGATGAAGAAGGCCAGCAGGGTGACCAGGATCAGCCAGAACACCGCCGGACCGACGCCGGTGAAATAGAGAATGCCGAACAGGATCGACAGCGCCAGCGCGCCCGCGTTCAGCATATGCCCGCCCGGCAGCTTCTTGGGCTTGCCGTCCACGCGGCCCGACAGCTTGCCAAACGCCACGACCGACCCGGTGAAGGTCACCGCGCCGATGAAGATGCCCAGGAACACCTCGATATTCAGCATGGCGATCTCGGGGCCGGTCTTGCCGGCCAGCAGCGCCGCGAAACCGGTAAAGGCCACCGGCACGCCCTCGGCGATCAGCCGGGTGACGCGACCCAGTTCGATCTGGGCGTTGAAGCCGACAAAGACTGCCGCCAGGCCGACCAGCGAATGCATAGCCGCGACCAGCTGCGGCATCTCGGTCATCTGGACACGCTTGGCGACCAGCCAGCCGCCCGTGCCGCCGATGGCGATCATCACCAGCGACAGGAACCAGTTGCCCGCGCCGGGGCCGAACAGGGTCGCGGCCACCGCCAGCGCCATGCCGACGATGCCGTACCAGATGGCGCGTTTCGCGCTTTCCTGTCCCGACAGCCCGCCAAGCGACAGGATGAACAGGACCGATGCGACCACATAGGCCGCGGTTGTGAATCCGTATTCCATCGTCCCGATCCCTTACGACTTCTGGAACATGGCAAGCATGCGCCGGGTGACCATAAAGCCACCAAAGATATTGACCGATGCCATCAGCACCGCCAGCGCCCCCAGGATCACCACCCAGGCCGAGCCCGAGCCGATCTGCATCAGCGCCCCCAGGATGATGATCGAGCTGATCGCATTGGTAATGGCCATCAGCGGCGTGTGCAGCGAATGGGCCACGTTCCAGATCACGCGGAAGCCCACGAAACAGGCCAGCACAAAGACGATGAAGTGCGACATGAAGCTGGCAGGCGCGACCAGCCCGATCAGCAGCACGACCAGACCGCCGCCGACCAGCAGCTTGATCTGGTTGGCAGTGTCCGCCTTGAAGGCGGCGGCCTCGGCGGCGCGGCGTTCGTCGGGGGTCAGCTCTTTTTTCTTTTCCTTGGGCTTCTGCGCCGCGATGGCCGCGATCTTGGGCGGCGGCGGCGGCCAGGTCACGTCGTGATCGCGGGCGACGGTGGCGCCGCGGATCACGTCATCCTCCATGTTGTGCACGATGACGCCGTCCTTGGCCGGGGTCAGGTCGGCCACGAAATGGCGGATGTTGTTGCCATAGAGTTCCGACGCCTGCGCGCCCATCCGGGACGGGAAGTCGGTGTAACCCACGATGGTCACGCCGTTTTCCGTCACGATGCGTTCGTCAGGCACGGTCAGGTCGCAATTGCCGCCCTTCTCTGCCGCCAGGTCGATGATGACGCTGCCCTGCTTCATCATGGCCACCATGTCGGCGGTCCACAGCTTGGGCGCGTCGCGGCCCGGGATCAGCGCGGTGGTGATCACGATGTCCATCTGCGGCGCCAGCTCGCGGAACTTGGCCAGCTGTTTTTCGCGGAATTCGGGGCTGGAGGGCGCGGCATATCCGCCCGTCGCGGCCCCGTCCTGCACCTGCTGGTCGAACTCAAGATAGACGAATTCCGCGCCCATCGATTCGATCTGCTCGGCCACCTCGGGGCGCACGTCAAAGGCATGCACCTGCGCGCCAAGCGACACCGACGTCCCGATCGCGGCCAGACCCGCGACGCCCGCGCCCACGACCAGCACCTTGGCCGGGGGCACCTTGCCCGCCGCCGTGACCTGCCCGGTGAAGAAGCGTCCGAAATTGTTCGCAGCCTCGATCACCGCACGATAGCCTGCGATATTGGCCATGGAGGACAGCGCGTCCATCTTTTGCGCGCGGCTGATGCGGGGCACCATGTCCATCGCGATGGCCGTGATGCCCTGATCCTTGGCACGCGCCAGCAGATCGGCATTCTGCGCCGGATAGAAGAACGAGATCAGCGTCTGGCCCGCCCGCATCTGGCCGATCTCGGCCTCGGTCGCGGGCCGGACCTTGGCCAGCAGGTCGACCGCACCCACCAGCTCTGCGGCGGTCCGGCTGACGGTCACGCCCGCCTTGGCATAGTCGTCGTCCGAAAAGCCCGCCCGGGCGCCGGCCCCGCTCTCGACAAAGACCGTGTGGCCCAGCTTGGCCAGATGCACGGCCGAGGACGGCGTGATCGCCACCCGCGCCTCGCCGTCAAAAATTTCCTTCAATGCGCCAATCTTCATGGCTCGGCTGCCCCCCGCCTTGGTGTTTCCGGATTTGTCAGACACATAACATCGCGAAATATTGTTTCACAAGGCTAGGCTGCCGCGGTCTCGTCCGAAAGACTGACCCAAGGTCATCTTTCGCAGCGTTACCAAGGCGACATGAAAAAGGCCCGGATGCGGATGCATCCGGGCCTGTCCTGTCGCGCAAGCGCGCCAAAGATCAGTTGGCGGGCGCCGTGGTGGCCGGCGCGGTCGTCGCCGGCGCCGCAGCGGCAGGCGGCGTGGTCTCGGTCGCCGGCTCATCGATGGTGACGGCGTCGTCCAGCGTGTCGTCAGCCGGTGCGGGCTCGGTCGTGCCGGTCACCGGGGCGGCTGGCTCGGCTTCGGTCTCGGCGCTGGCCGCGTCCGATTCGGTGGTGGTGGCGGCGCCATCGGCACCCACGACCGGCTGGTCGGTGGTCTCGGCCGCGGTATCCGCATCGGCCTGGGCTGCGGCATTGTCTGCCTCAGCTTCGGTCGCGGCGGTGTCGGGCTCGGGTTCGACGACGACGGCGGGCGGGGTGGTCGTTTCCGGCGCGGGCTCGGTCGTGGTCACGGTGGTCGTGTCGCCTTCGACGACGGTCGTGTCATCGGTCATGAAACGCTGCAGCACGAAATAGGCCAAAGCCAGCGCCAGCAGGACGCCGATGATCAGCGGCAGCGCGGAGGACCGACGCTCGACCGGCTCGACATAGGTTTCCTTCGGCTCGACGCCGGGCTGGGGGCGGTTCGGATCGTTGGGATCATAGCTCATGCAGGTCTCCGATTCAGACTGTCTTGTGACCGGGTTAAGGTCGCAGGGGTGGTGGCGCGCGGGCGGTCGGCTGTCAATCGCCAAGACCCGATGCCCCGCCTTGCGAGCCGGCGTTCAGGCGATTAACACCAATGTGAACGCCCGGGTTCCGTTCCCGCGCCGCATTTTTAGCGAGAGGTCGCCACCATGCCTGGCCCGAAACCGCAGCCTGTCCAGCACCTTGCCGATTACCGCCCCTATCCGTTCACCCTGTCGGGAACGCATCTGGACGTGACCTTGGCGCCGCGCGGAACCATCGTCCGGGCCCGCCTGGAGCTGGTGCCGGGCGCCCTGCCCGTCGATCTGGTTCTGGATGGCGGGCGGGGTCTGGACCTGCGCGCGCTGACCATCGACGGACATGCCCCCGACCCCGCCCATATCCGCCGCGACGACGAAACGCTGACCATCGCCGCCGCCGCCCTGCCCTCTGCGCCCTTCGCGCTGGAGACCGAGGTCGCCATCGATCCGCAGGACAACACCGCCTTCGAGGGGCTGTATCTGTCCGGCGGCATCTTCTGCACCCAATGCGAGGCCGAAGGGTTCCGCCACATCACCTTCTACCCCGACCGTCCCGACGTGATGACCACATTCCGCGTCATCATCCGCAGCGACATGCCAGTGCTGCTGTCGAACGGCAACCCAGTCCGGCAGGAGCCGGGCCTGGCCGAATGGCACGACCCCTGGCCGAAACCCGCCTATCTGTTCGCGCTGGTCGCGGGCGATCTGGTGGCGGTCAGCGACCGGTTCACCACCCGGTCGGGGCGTGACGTTGCGCTGAACGTCTGGGTGCGCCCCGGCGATCAGGACCGCGCGGGCTTTGCTATGGAGAGCCTGATCAAGTCGATGCGGTGGGACGAGGACGTCTATGGCCGCGAATACGACCTGGACGTGTTCAACATCGTCGCGGTCGATGACTTCAACATGGGCGCGATGGAGAACAAGGGGTTGAACATCTTCAACTCGAAACTGGTGCTGGCCTCGCCCGATACGGCCACCGATACAGATTACGAGCGGATCGAGGCGGTCATCGCGCATGAGTATTTCCACAACTGGACCGGCAACCGCATCACCTGCCGCGACTGGTTCCAGCTGTGCCTCAAGGAGGGGCTGACGGTCTTTCGCGACCAGCAGTTCACCAGTGACCTGCGTTCGGCGGCGGTCAAGCGGATCGAGGACGTCCAGACGCTCCGCGCCCGCCAGTTCCGCGAGGATCAGGGCCCGCTGGCGCATCCCCCGCGCCCCGACCGCTATGAGGAGATCAACAACTTCTACACCGCGACGGTCTATGAAAAGGGCGCCGAGGTCATCGGCATGCTGAAACGCCTGGTGGGCGATGAGGGCTATGCCCGCGCGCTGGATCTGTATTTCGACCGCCATGACGGCGACGCCGCCACCATCGAGGATTGGCTGCTGGTCTTCGAGGACGCCACCGGCCGCGACCTGTCCCAGTTCAAGCGCTGGTACACCGATGCCGGCACCCCGATGCTGACCATGGAGGAGGCTTGGCAGGACGGCACCCTGACGCTGACCTTTGCGCAAAGCACCCCGCCCACGCCCGGCCAGCCCGCCAAGCCCGCCCGCGTGATCCCCATCGCCGTGGGCCTGATCGGCCCGAATGGCGACGAGGTCGCCCCCACCCGCGTGCTGGAGATGACCGAAGCACAACAGAGCTTCGCCTTTGAGGGATTGGGCGCACGGCCCGTCGCCTCGGTCCTGCGGGGGTTCTCGGCGCCGGTGATGCTGCGGCGGCAGATGGATGATGCGACGCGGGCCTTTCTGCTGGCCCATGACACCGACCCCTTCGCCCGGTGGGAGGCCGGGCGCGAGCTGGCGCTGTCCGCGTTGACCGACCTGTCGCAGGGTCGCGACGCGGGCGCGGATTACATCACCGCCATCGGCGCGCTGGCGGCGGACGATGCCGCCGATCCGGCCTTCCGCGCGCTGTGCCTGACCCTGCCCGGGGAGGAGGAGATCGCCACGCGCCTGGCCTCGCTGGGCGTGACGCCGGACCCGGACGCAATCCATGCGGCGCGCGACGATCTGGCGCGACGCATCGCGGTCGCGCATCAGGATCTGCTGGCGCGGCTGTTCGACGACATGGCCGTCACCGGTCCCTATTCGCCCGACGCGCAGGCGGCGGCGGGCCGGTCTCTGCGCATCGCGGCGCTTGGCCTTTTGGGGCGCATCGATGGCGGTGACCGGGCCGAGGTCCTGTTCGGCATCGCCGGCAACATGACCGAACGCATGGCCGCGCTGGCCGTCCTGCTGCGCCTGGGGCGCGGAGAGGCGGCCCTGCGCATCCTGCATGACGAATTCGGCGACAACCGGCTGGTCATGGACAAGTGGTTCTCGGTCCAGGTGATGGCCGCGCCCCCCGATCAGGCGGTCGCGGTGGCGCGGCGGCTGGCCGGGCGCAAGGATTTCGACTGGAAGAACCCCAACCGCTTTCGCGCGCTGCTGGGCGGGCTGGCGGCCAATCATGCGGGGTTCCATGCGGCGGACGGGTCGGGCTATGCCTTCACCGCCGATTGGCTGATGCGGATGGACGCGGCCAACCCCCAGATCGCCGCGCGCATGTCCACCGCCTTCGAGACCTGGCCCCGCTATGATGCCACACGGCGCGGCCATGCGCAGGCCGCCTTGGAACAGATCGGCATCCTTGAGGGTTTGAGCCGGAACACGCGTGAAATGATCTCGCGTATGATCGCTGCCGGCCGGTGAGGGGGGTCACAAGATGGGCAAGATCGACGAGGCACGCGCCGAGATGCAGGCGCGGCTTGACCCCCTGATCGCCGAACGGGCGCCTTGGCTGTTTTCCGGGCGCCTGCACCACCGGGCCGCGAAATGGGCGATGATGCAGGTGTTGCGCTATCCGGCCACGGTCGATCTGGGGGCGCAGTTCCGCGACCTGCCCCCCACCGAGATCTTCCGCAGGATGAGCGAGCTGATCGTCCACGATCTGCAGGTCGAGGGGCTGGAGCATATCCCCGCCTCCGGCCCGGCGCTGATCGTGGCGAACCACCCGACCGGGATCGCGGACGGGATCTTTCTGAACGCCATCGTCTCGCAATTGCGCGACGATCTGTTCATCTATGCCAATCACGACATGATCCGGGTGTTGCCGCAGATGATCGGCATGATCGCCCCGGTGGAATGGCGCGTCGAAAAGCGCAGCCATGCCAAGACCCGCGCGACGATGGATTACACCCGCGACGCCATCGAGGCCGGACGGATCGGCCTGATCTTTCCGTCGGGGCGGCTGGCCAAGCGGACCGGCGTGACGCTGAACGAGCGCCCCTGGATGGCCAGTGCCGCGATGATCGCGCGCAAGTTCGACCTGCCGGTCATTCCCTTGCGCATCCGGGCCCGCAACTCCGCGCTGTTCTATCTGTTCGACAAGATCCATCCGACCCTGCGCGACGTGACCCTGTTCAACGAGGTGCTGAACAAGACCCGTCACCCCTATCGCGTGACGATCGGCGCGCCGATTCTGCCCTCGGACCTGCCCCGCAGTTCGGACGAGGCCATCCTGGCGCTGCGCGAGGCGGTGCTGACCCTGCCGGCGCCGGGCCGGGATGCGCCGCGGCTGGCCCGTCCGCGCGGGGTCACGCGGGCCGTGGGGGCGCGACGGCCGGTGGGCGGTTGATCTGCGTCCCGCGACGGCCGGGGGGCCAGCCCCCCGGACCCCCCGGCCGTGCCAAGCCCCGCTGGGCTAGAGGACCATGTCGTCGCGATGGATCATCGCAGCCCGCCCCGGATAGCCCAGAATGGCCTCGATCTGAGCGGAATGGTGGCCCGCGATCTGGCGCGCCTCTGCTGCGGTATAGCGGATCAACCCCGTTGCCAGCCGCTGCCCCAAAGGACCGGTGATCGCCACCGGATCGCCCCGTCCGAAGGCGCCCTCGACCGCAGTCACCCCCGCGGGCAGCAGCGATTTCCCGCGCCCCAAGGCCAGCGCCGCCCCTTCGTCCACCATCACGCTGCCCTTGGGCTTCATCGCACCGATCCAGCGTTTGCGCGCCAGTTGCGGATCGGCCTCGGGCAGGAACCAGCTGCTGCGCGCGCCCTGTGCAACGGCCGACAGCGGGCGGAAGACCGACCCCTCGGCAATCGCCATCGCGCACCCGCCCGCCACCGCGGTGCGCGCGGCCATCAGCTTGGTCTTCATCCCGCCCTTGGACAGGCCCGAGACCGGATCGCCACCCATCGCCTCGATCTCGGGGGTGATCGCCTCGATCACCGGCAGGTGGCGGGCCGTGGGGTCGGTCTTGGGGTTCGCGGTATACAGCCCGTCCACATCC
Source organism: Paracoccus hibiscisoli (assembly GCF_005048265.1). Taxonomy (GTDB): domain Bacteria; phylum Pseudomonadota; class Alphaproteobacteria; order Rhodobacterales; family Rhodobacteraceae; genus Paracoccus; species Paracoccus hibiscisoli. The sequence continues at coordinate 54,378 of NZ_SUNH01000022.1, read as the reverse complement.
GACAGCAGCAGCAGCTGATCCGCGCCGCAGGTCACGGCGATCTGCGCGGCCAGGCGGTCGTTGTCACCGAAGCGGATCTCATCCGTGGCGACGGTGTCGTTCTCGTTCACGATGGGCACCACGCCCAGGGACAGCAGCGTCTGCATGGTCGCACGGCTGTTCAGATAGCGGCGGCGGTCGGCGCTGTCCTCCAGCGTCAGCAGAACCTGCGCGGTGATGACGCCATGGGGCGCCAGCGCCTCCTCATAGGCGCGGGCCAGGCGGATCTGGCCCACGGCGGCGGCGGCCTGCGCCTGCTCCAGCGGCAACGCCCCGGCGGGCAGACCCAGCACCCGGCGCCCAAGCGCGATGGACCCCGAACTGACCAGCACGACGTCGCATCCGCGCGCGCGCCAATCCGCCACATCATCGCACAGCCCGCGCAGCCAATCGCCGCGCAGCCCCTCGGGCCCGACCAGCAGGGCCGAGCCGATCTTGACGACCAGCCTGCGGGCCGCGCCAAGCTGCGGCGCGGTCACGGACGCCATGTCCCGTCAGGCGTATCGGCGGGCGCGGGGGCGCGCGACGGCTCGATCTGGGTCCACAGCGCGCGCAGGACATCCGTGACGCCGGTCCGGGCCACACCCGACATCAGCATGACGGGGTGGCCCAGCTCGGCCTCCAGTTCGGCGCGGCGCTCGGCGATCTCGTCGTCGTCCAGCGCGTCGATCTTGTTCAGCGCGGTCACGCGGGGCTTTTTCATCAGCACCGGCGAATAGGCCTCAAGCTCGGTCAGGATGGTGCGCGCATCCTCGGCCACGGTCTGGGACGTGCCGTCCACCAGATGCAGCAGCACGTTCGAGCGCTCGACATGACCCAGGAACTGATCGCCCAGGCCGCGCCCCTCGCTGGCCCCCTCGATCAGGCCCGGAATGTCGGCCATCACGAATTCGTAGGTGTCCACGCCCACGACGCCCAGGTTCGGGTGCAGCGTGGTGAAGGGATAATCGGCGATCTTGGGGCGCGCATTCGACACGGCCGCCAGAAAGGTCGATTTGCCCGCATTGGGCAGGCCGACCAGCCCGGCATCCGCGATCAGCTTCAGCCGCAGCCAGATGGTGCGCTCGACCCCCTCCAGCCCCGGATTGGCGGTGCGCGGGCTGCGGTTGGTCGAGGACTTGAAATGCAGGTTGCCCCAGCCCCCGTTGCCGCCCTTGGCCAGCAACACGCGCTGGCCGACCTCGGTCAGGTCGGCGATGACGGTCTCCTCGTCCTCGTCCAGGATCTCGGTGCCGACGGGGATGCGCAGGACCACGTCATCGGCGGATTTGCCGGTCATCTGGCTGCCCATGCCGTGCTGGCCGGATTTGGCAAAGAAATGCTGCTGATAGCGGAAATCGATCAGGGTGTTCAGACCCTCGACCGCCTCGGCCCAGACATCGCCGCCCTTGCCGCCGTCGCCGCCATCGGGGCCGCCATATTCGATGAACTTCTCGCGGCGGAACGACACGCAGCCCGCGCCACCCCCGCCCGAGCGGATATAGACTTTGGCGAGGTCGAGAAATTTCATGAGAAAGGCTCCTTTTGCCGGATGCGGATACGCCCTTGACGCCTGCGGTGCAAGGGTCGCGGGCTGGCAAAGCCGTCATCCGCGCCTATGTATGGGTCAAAAGGAGACCGCGATGATCCGTTTCGACAACAGCTATGCCCGGATGCCGCAGGGGTTCTTTGCCCGCGTGGACCCCACCCCGGTGACCGCCCCCCGCCTGCTGGCGCTGAACGGGCCGCTGGCCGACAGGCTGGGGATGGGCCGCGACGCGCTGACGGTCGAGATGCTGGCGGGCAATGCGATCCCCGACGGGGCGGCCCCCCTGGCCCAGGCCTATGCGGGCCACCAGTTCGGCGGCTTTGTCCCGCAGCTGGGCGACGGCCGCGCCGTCCTGCTGGGCGAGGTCGTGGCCCCCGACGGCGCGCGGTTCGACATCCAGCTGAAGGGCTCGGGGCCGACGCCGTTTTCGCGCCGGGGTGACGGGCGCGCCTGGATGGGGCCGGTGCTGCGCGAATATCTGGTCAGCGAATTCATGGCCGCGATGGGCGTGCCGACCACGCGCGCCCTGGCCGCGGTGGCGACCGGCGACCAGGTCTGGCGCGAACAGGGCGGACTGCCCGGCGCGGTGCTGACCCGCGTGGCCTCCAGCCATATCCGCGTCGGCACATTCCAGTTCTTTGCCGTGCGCGACGACCGCGCCCGCCTGCAGGCGCTGACCGATCACGTCATCGCCCGCCACTATCCCGGCGCGGACGGCCCGCTGGCGCTGCTGGACCGCGTGGTGGCCGCCCAGGCCGAAACCATCGCGCATTGGATGGCGCTTGGGTTCATCCACGGGGTGATGAACACCGACAACATGGCGATCTCGGGCGAGACGATCGACTATGGTCCCTGCGCCTTCATGGATATCTACCATCCCGATACGGTGTTTTCTTCGATCGACCGGCAGGGGCGCTATGCCTGGGCGAACCAGCCCAACATCGCGGTCTGGAACCTGGCGCAATTCGCGACCTGCCTGATCCCGCTGATGGGCCCCGAGGAGGCGGCGGTCGAGGCCGCCACCGCATCCGTCCACCGCTTTGCGCCCCTCTATCAGGCGGCCTGGCTGCGCCGGTTCGGGGCCAAGCTGGGCATCGACGGCGCGCAGCATCAGCCGCTGATCGAGCGGCTGCTGTCGATGATGGCCACGCAACGTGCCGATTTCACGCGCGTTTTCGCAGGGCTGTCCAACGACACCGCGCGCGATGAGTTCACCGACCGCGCGGCCTTCGATGCCTGGGCGCGCGACTGGCAGGCGCTGTCCCCGGACGCCGCCGCGATGGCGCAGGCCAATCCGCGCCGCATCCCGCGCAATCACCGGGTGGAACAGGCCATCGCCTCGGCCGTGGCCGATGACATGGGGCCGTTCCGGCGCCTTCTGGAGGCCGTGACCCACCCGCGCGAGGCGCGCGACGATTGGGCCGACCTGGCGCACGCGCCCACCACCGCGCAGCTGGTGCATCAGACCTTCTGCGGCACCTGACGGGTTTTTGCGCGCCCGCCCCTTGCGGCCCGCGCGTTCGCCGTCACAATCATCCGCAGACCTCCCGGAGCCGTGATGCTGAAACTTGCCAGCTACAACCTGCACAAATGCCGGGGCATGACCGGCCCGCATGCCCCCCTGCGCAACCTGGCCGTCATCCGTGCGCTGGACCCCGACATCATTGCCCTGCAGGAGGTCGATTTCCGCTATGGCGTCCGCCCCGAGGCCCTGCCGCGCAAGCTGATCCAGGCCGAGACGGGGCTGGTCCCCGCCGATATCTATGGCACCACCGACAGCAGCCTGGGCTGGCACGGCCAGACCATCCTGATGCGCCCGCACCTGGCCGAACAGGCGGTGCTGCGCCGCCTGCCACTGCCGGGGCTGGAGCCGCGCGGCGCGGTCGCCCTGCGCCTTCCGGGCCTGACGGTGATCGGCGTGCATCTGGGTCTGGCGCGGTCGTCGCGGCGCGCGCAGCTGGCACGGATCAGCGCGCAGGCGTCGCGCATCGCCGAGGATCACATCGTGCTGATGGGCGATTTCAATGAATGGCGCGACGACCGGGGGCTGGAATCGCTGGCCGGGTTCCGGATCATCGCGCCGGGCCCGTCCTATCCCGCCCCCCTGCCCCAGCTGCGGCTGGACCGCATGGCGCTGTCGCGCAATCTGGATGTGCTGGACACCGGCGTCTTCAACCAGGCGGGCGCGCGCGAGGCGTCGGACCATCTGCCGATCTGGGCGCGCATCAGGATGCCGTGAGCGTTGCGGAACGGCCCTTCGGGCGCTAACAAGGCGCCAAGCATCAACGGAGTGCCTTCATGACCGCCATCATCGACATCTTCGCCCGTGAAATTCTGGACAGCCGCGGCAACCCGACCGTCGAGGTCGACGTCACGCTGGAGGACGGCACCCTGGGCCGCGCCGCCGTTCCCTCGGGGGCGTCGACCGGCGCGCATGAGGCGGTGGAAAAGCGCGACGGCGACATGACCCGCTATATGGGCAAGGGCGTCCTGGAGGCCGTGGCCGCCGTCAACGGCGAGATCGCCGAGAATCTGGTGGGCGAGGATTCGACCGAACAGCGCATGCTGGACATGATGATGATCGAGCTGGACGGCACCCCCAACAAGGGCCGTCTTGGCGCGAACGCGATCCTGGGTGTGTCGATGGCCATCGCCAAGGCCGCGGCCGAGGCCACGAACCAGCCGCTGTATCGCTATGTCGGCGGCACCTCGGCGCGCATCCTGCCGGTGCCGATGATGAACATCATCAATGGCGGCGAACATGCCGACAACCCCATCGACATCCAGGAATTCATGATCATGCCGGTCGCCGCGGAGAACATCCGCGAGGCCGTGCGCATGGGCTCGGAGATCTTCCATACGCTGAAGAAGGAGCTGTCGGCGGCGGGCCTGAACACCGGCATCGGCGATGAGGGCGGCTTTGCCCCCAACCTATCGTCGACCCGCGACGCGCTGGATTTCATCCTGAAGGCCATCGAAAAGGCCGGATACAAGCCCGGCGACGACATCATGCTGGCGCTGGATTGCGCCTCCACCGAATATTTCAAGAACGGCAAGTACGAGATGAAGGGCGAGGGCAAGTCCCTGACCCCGGCCGAGAACGTCGACTATCTGGCCGCGCTGTGCGACGCCTATCCGATCCTGTCGATCGAGGACGGCTGCGGCGAGGATGACTGGGACGGCTGGAAGATGCTGACCGACCGCCTTGGCGACCGCATCCAGCTGGTCGGCGACGATCTGTTCGTGACGAACCCGGTCCGCCTGGCCCAAGGGATCGAACGCGGCTGCGCCAACAGCCTGCTGGTCAAGGTCAACCAGATCGGCACGCTGTCGGAAACGCTGGACGCGGTGCGCATGGCCGACCGCGCGGGTTTCACGTCGGTGATGTCGCACCGCTCGGGCGAGACCGAGGATGCGACCATCGCCGACCTGGCCGTCGCGACCAATTGCGGTCAGATCAAGACCGGATCGCTGGCGCGGTCCGACCGGTTGGCGAAATACAACCAGCTGATCCGCATCGAGGAAATGCTGGGCGCCACCGCCGAATACGCGGGTCGCAGCATCTTGCGCTGAGGTCTCAGTCCGGCCCCGCCAAGGGGCCGGACCGGGCCATCCGGCCCAACCCGTCCACCGCCGCCGCCAGCCGCGCCCGCGGCATCCGACAGTTCAGCGCGATGCGCACGCCCTGGACCGGCACCTGATCGGGGCCGCAGAAATCCGATGACGGGCGCACGATCACGCCCGCAACCGCCGCGCGCGCCACGAAATCGACCGCGTTCCACGGCGCGGGCAGCGGCAGCCACACCATCGGCACGCCTGGCTGGCCGCGCATCCCCAGACCGTCCAGCGCCTCGTGCGCCAGGGCCAGGCGGTCATCGACCAGCTCCTTGACCTCGCGCGCGATCCGCGCGGCATCGCCGGACCGGATCAGCCGCGTGACCAGCCCGGTGATGGGTTGCGACAGGCCCATATGGCTGTGCTGGGCGGCGACGCGGCCCGCCTGACCCATCCCCTCGGGGCAGATCAGGATGCCGAAACGCAGCCCGGCGGCGATGATCTTGGACAGGCTGCTGACATGCCAGACCCGCTCGGGCGCCAGTGCGCGCAGGCTGGGCGGGCCTTGGGGATCGGGGCTGGGGGCATAGCATTCGTCTTCGATGATCTGGATGTCGTGGCGGCGTGCGACCGCGATGATCGCCGCGCGCCGTTCCGCCCCCATCGAGGCCAGCGTCGGGTTCTGCGCCGAGGGCGTCAGGCAGACCAGCCGCGCCCCCGATGCCCGCGCCACGCGGTCCAGATCCTCGGGGCGCATCCCCTGATCGTCCAGCGCCACCGGCAGGGTCTGCGCGCGCATCAGCCGTGCGGCATGGACGATGCCGGGATAGGTCAGCGCCTCGACCATGACCTGCGCGGGCTGATCGGCCAGGCACAGCGCCATGACCAGCGTGATCGCGTGCTGGCCGCCATGGGTCAGCACCATGTCGCCGGTTGATGCCGGTCCCACGCGCCGCACCGCCATCCAGTCCAGCGCCGCCGCCCGACAGTCCTGATCGCGGCTGAGCGGGGTGTAATCCAGCACATCGGCGTCCAGATCATCCGCCAGCGCCGTCAGATGCCGCGCCAGGACCCGCGCCTGCCCGCAATCGGGCAGCTGCGGGATGCGCAGATCGGCGGGGCCCTGCTGGGACATCGGGTGATCCAGGCTCTCGTACAGCAGCGGCTGCGGCACGGGCCTGCGGGCTGGCGGGGCCGCGACAAAGCTGCCGCGCCCGACATGGCTCTCGATCACGCCCTCGGCGGCGGCGACCTGATAGGCGCGCGCGACGGTGCCGGTCGTCACCTTAAGGCGCCAGGCCATGTCGCGCATCGGCGGCAGGCGCGTGCCCGGCGCCAGCAGCCCCGATCGCGCGGCCTCGCGCAGCGCATTGGCCAGCGCCCGGAACTTGGGGCCGGGCTGTCCGGACAGGTCTGGCTGCCATTCCTCGATCCGCATCTGGACCTCCTTGTGACCGGGCCGCCCGTTCCTGTTAATCCGCCGTCTTTGCGGGCACAATCGCTGCCGTGCGGTTCCGCGCCGCGACCGGGCGGCAGGGCTGAAAATAACTGCCGCCCAAGGTCTCTGGCCTCTCGACAGGCGGGAAAGCGGGGCTAAAGTATCACGCATGCAGGGGCGGGACGGAACGGGCCGAGGGGGCCCGCCGCCCCAAGCGGAGGGAGACAGAATGACCAAGACAACAGGCCTGGACCGGCGGTCCTTTATCACGCGTGCATCCATCGGCGGCGCGGCGGCGGCGGCGGGCAGCGTGCTGGCGGCACCCGCCATCGCGCAGGAGGCCCCCCAGATCAACTGGCGCCTCGCCTCCAGCTTCCCCAAGTCGCTGGACACCATCTATGGCGGCGGCGAGGAGATCGCGCAGCGCCTGTCCGAGGCGACCGATGGCCGCTTCCAGATCCAGGTCTTTTCGGCCGGAGAGATCGTGCCGGGCCTGGACGCGATCAACGCCACGACCGACGGCACCGTCGAATGTTCGCATTCGGTGGGCTATTACAACTGGGGCAAGGACCCGGCCTTCGCCTGCGGGGCCGACCTGCCCTTCACCTTCTCGGCGCGCGCCAAATCGGCCTACAACTATCAGGGCGGCGGCATCGACAACTACAACACCTTCCTGGAACAGTATGACCTGGTCAGCTTTCCAGGCGGCAATACCGGTGTGCAGTTCGGCGGCTGGTACCGCAAGGAGATCAACACCCTGGCCGACCTGCAGGGCCTCAAGATGCGCATTTCCGGCCTGGCGGGCCGGGTCGTCGAAAAGCTGGGCGTCGTGCCGCAGCAGATCGCGGGCGGCGACATCTATCCCTCGCTGGAGCGTGGGACGATCGACGCGGCCGAATGGGTCGGCCCCTATGACGACAGCAAGCTGGGCTTCCAGAAGGTCGCGCCCTATTACTACTATCCCGGTTTCTGGGAGGGTGGCCCGACGGTCAGCTTCTTCGTGAACAAGGGCCAGTGGGATGCGCTGCCCGACAGCTACAAGTCGCTGTTCCGCACCTGCGCACAGGCCGTGGACCAGAACATGCTGGCGAAATATGACTATCTGAACCCCACCGCCCTCAAGGAGCTGGTTGGCACCGGCGCGCAGCTGCGCTCGTTCAGCGAGGAGATCCTGACCGCGTCCTTTGCCGCCGCCAACGAGGTCTATGCCGAGGTTTCGGCCGAGAACGAGGCGTTCAAGACGCAATACGAGGCGATGCTGCAGTTCCGCGACGACTGGTATCTGTATCAGCAGACCGCCGAATACACCTTTGACACGTTCATGATGATCCAGCAGCGCAACGGCGCCCTGGCGCAGAACGGCTGATCACGGCCTGCGACTGAAAACAGCCGCCGCGCAGATCCTGCGCGGCGGCTTTTCCATGCCGGTTCGGTTTCGGGGCCGTCAGTTGCCCGACAGACCCGGAGGCGGCCCGCCAAAGCCCAGGCCCAGCCCACCCGACGGGGCTGGTGTTTCCGGTGCCGATGTTTGCGGTGCCGGGGCGTCCGGTACAGGCGTGGCCGGTTCCGGGGTGGCAGGCGCATCCGCCCCGGCCGCAGGCTGTTGCCCGAAGGGCGATCCGCCCAGACCGCCGAGCGTCCCGAAGCCCGAGCCGCCCGGTGCGGGGGCGGTCGTCCCCCCGCCAAGGCCGCCGCCCAGACCGCCACCCAGTCCTCCGCCCAAGCCCCCGCCCAGACCGCCACCCCCCATCGGGATCTCGATCCGGATGTTCGAGGTATCGACCGTCGGCCCCTTGTAATGCATCACCATTCCGGGGAACGTGATCACAGCTGCGATCATCAGCATCTGCAGCCCGACAAAGGGCACCGCGCCGCGATAGATGTTCATCGTGGTGATCGGGTCCATCATCAGCCCGGTGATCATGTCGCGATAGGACCGCCGTGGCGCAACCGACCGCAGATAGAACAGCGCGAACCCCACGGGCGGCGTCAGGAACGAGGTCTGCATCGTCACCGCCAGGATGATACCGAACCAGACCAGGTCGATCCCCAGCACATTCGCCGCCGGGATCAGCAGCGGTACGATGACAAAGGCCAACTCGAAGAAGTCCAGGAAAAAGCCCAGCACGAAGATGATCGTGCAGGACACCACCAGGAACCCAAGCGCCCCGCCCGGCAGTGCGGTCAGCAGGTCGCGCACCCAGACATGGCCGTTCACCGAATAGTAGGTCAGCGAGAACACCGTCGCGCCGATCAGGATGAACATGACGAAGGCCGACAGCTTGACCGTCGACAGCAGCGCCTGGTTCAGCACCTCGAAGGACAGCCGCCCCTTGATGGCCGACAGGACCAGCGCGCCGACCGCGCCCATCGCGCCGCCTTCGGTGGGTGTGGCGATGCCCAGAAAGATCGTGCCCAGCACCAGGAACACCAGTGCCAGCGGCGGGATCATCACGATGATCACCTGCCGCGTCATCAGCGACAGCAGGTTCAGACCCAGGGCCCGGTCCACCAGCGCCAGCAGCAGCAGCACCACGACCGCCAGCGTCGCCGCCCAGATGGAGGCGTTGGCGACGCCGCCGGCCTCCATCATGCGGCTGCCCAGGAAATAGGTCACGACCGCGATCACGGCCACCGCGACCAGCGACCAGCCGCCCGACCCCAGGCTTCGGGCCTCCAGCGGCAGGGCGGGCATCGCCTTGGGGCGCAGGACCGACAGGATCAGCACATAGGCGATATAGACCGCCACCAGCGCCAGCGCGGGCACCATCGCGGCGCGGTACATGTCGCCCACCGACCGGCCCAGCTGGTCGGCCAGCACGATCAGCACCAGCGAGGGCGGGATGATCTGCGCCAGCGTCCCCGAGGCCGCGATGACGCCGGTCGACAGGCTTTTGTCATAGCCATAGCGCATCATGATCGGCAGCGAGATCAGCCCCATCGAGATGACCGAGGCCGCCACCACCCCCGTCGTCGCCGCCAGCAGCGCGCCGACCAGGATGACCGCATAGGCCAGGCCCCCGCGCACCGGTCCGAACAGCTGGCCGATGGTCTCCAACAGCTCCTCGGCCATGCGCGAGCGTTCCAGGACGATGCCCATCAGCGTGAAGAACGGGATGGCCAGCAGCGTGTCGTTGCGCATGACCCCGAACACCCGGTCGCCAAGCGCGCCCAGCAGGTTCCAGCCCAGGTTCACCTGGTCCGACAGCGGCGTCAGGAACACCCCGAAGAAAAAGAACAGTAGCCCGTTGGCCGCCAGCGCAAAAGCGATCGGATAGCCGAACAGCAGAAACGCCACCATCGAGAAGAACATGATGGGGGCCAGGTTATGGGCGATGAGGTCGATCACGCGCGGTTCTCCGGGTCTGCGGACCGGGCGGCGGCCTCTTGGTCCTGCGTCAGGCCCGCGGTCATCAGGCCGGCCTCCTTGAGGCCCGCCTCATGCGGGCCCTCGTGGTGATGGGGGTCGGGGATGATGCCGCGCATGACGGCGATCTTCTTGATCAGTTCAGAGATGCCCTGCGCGAACAGCAGGCCAAAGCCCAGCACCAGGATGCCCCGCGCGGGCCACAGCGCCAGCCCGCCCGCGTTCATCGAGACCTCTCCGTTGAACCAGCTGCGGGTGAAGGCGGGCCAGGTCAGCCACAGCATGATCGCGGTGAAGGGCAGCAGGAAGAACACCGTGCCGATCACGTCGATCCAGTGCTGGGCGCGGCGCGACCAGCGGCCATAGATGACGTCGATGCGGATGTGCTCGTTCTCCAGCAGCGTCCAGGCCGAGGCCAGCATGAAGGCGCCGCCGAACAGATACCACTGCGCCTCCAGCCAGGCGTTCGACGACAGGCTGAACAGCTTGCGCGAGATGGCGTTGATCGCGCTGACCAGGATGGCCAGCAGGATCAGCCAAGCGACGCTGCGTCCGATGACGGTGGTGACGCGGTCGATGCCGCGCGACAGGGCCAACAGGCCGCCCATGATGTGTTCCTCCCTCAAGGCCCGCCCGTTCATGGGCGGCGTTCCGGTTGACCCGGGTGTTCTGGTTGGCAGGATATGCTGCAAGCGCCCCGCGGCGGTCAAGTTTTTCCCGACGCTGACCCTAGGTCAAGGCGGCCATGCCCACCAGCGCCGCCGTTTCCGCCAGAAGGACCGATGCGCCCAGCACATCGCCCGTCTGCCCGCCCAGCAACCGGCAGGCCCGGCGCGACACCGCGACGACCGACAGCCTGGCCAGCGCCATGGCCAGCACCGCCCCCCACGGCCCCGGCGCGCAGACCAGCAGCGCCACAGCCCCGGTCAGCGCCGCGACCGCGACGGCGCGGCGCGACGGCCGCCCCGCGCCCTGCCCCAGCCCGTCGTCCCGCGCCGCAGGCAGGGCGCGCATCAGCATCACGGGCGCCACCCGCCCCGCTGCCATCACGCCGATCAGCGCCGGCGGCCCCAGGCCCGCCAGCGCCGCGACCCGCACCAGACTCACGGCCAGCAGCGCCGCCGCGCCATAGCTGCCGATGGCCGAATCGCGCATGATGCGCAGCCGGTCGGCCCGGTCGCGCCCGCCGCCCGCATCGGCGAAATCGGCCAGCGCGTCCTCGTGCAGCGCGCCGGTCAGCCAGATCGCGCCCGCGACCGCCAGCGCGGCTGGCAGCAGCCCCGGCCCCATGATCCACAGCGGCAGCCCCGCCAGCGCGCCCACGACCAGCCCCGCCAGCGGAAAGGCCCAGGCCGCCTGCGACAGAGGCACGACCCGCGCGGGCAGGAACCGCCCAAGCGGCAGCCGCGTCAGGAACACCAGCGCCAGGATCAGCTGCTGCGGTCTAGACAAGCCCGGCCTCGGCGAAGGTCGCCATGCCGTTATGGCACTCCAGCGCGGCGCGCAGCACCAGAAGCGCCACGGCAGCCCCCGACCCCTCGCCCAAGCGCATGTCCAGCGACAGGACCGGCGGCATGCCAAGCGCCGCGATCAGGCGGCGGTGGCCCGGCTCGGCGCTTTCATGGCCGATCAGGCAATGGGCCAGCGCGTCGGGGTCGTCGCGGGTCAGGACACCCGCCGCCGCCGTGCAGATGAAGCCGTCCAGGATCACCGGAATGCGCAACTCGCGCGCCCGCAGGATGGCCCCGCAGATCGCCGCCTGTTCGCGCCCGCCGAACGCCGCCAGCGTGTCGCGTGTGCCGGTCACGGCATGGCGGGCCAGCCCCTCGGTCACGACGCGGACCTTGGCGGCCAGCATGTCGCCATGCGCGCCGGTGCCGGGGCCGACCCAATCCTCGGCCCGACCGCCAAAGCACGCCGCCGCCAGCGCCGCCGAGACGGTGGAATTGCCGATCCCCATCTCTCCCAGCAGCAGGACCTGCGCCTGAGGGTCCACGGCGTCGGCGCCACGCGCCATCGCGTCCGCCACCTCGGCCATGGTCATCGCGGGGCCTTGGGTGAAATCGGCGGTGGGCCGGTCCAGATCCAGCGCGACGACGCCCAGATCGGCGCCCGCCACGCGACACAGCTGGTTGATCGCCGCGCCGCCCGCGTCGAAATTCGCGACCATTCCCGCCGTCACCGCGGGCGGAAAGGGCGTGATGCCCTGCGCCGTGACGCCATGATTGCCCGCAAAGACCAGCGCCTGCGCGCGGTCCAGCCGGGGGCGTTCGGTGCCCTGCCAGCCCGCCATGAACACGGCCAGATCCTCCAACCGGCCAAGCGATCCGGGCGGCTTGGTCAGCTGGGCCTGACGCGCGGCGGCGGCATCGGCGGCGGTCTGGTCAAATCGGGTCATCAGGATTCTCGCCAAAGGGTTTCAGCCGCAGCGGCATCCCGCTGACGGCCATCCAGACCTGGTCCGCGGCCTGCGCCACGGCCTGGTTCATGCGTCCGTGATCGTCGCGGAACCGCCGCGCCAGGGCATTGTCGGGCACGATGCCCTGGCCCAGTTCATTCGTGACCAGCACAACAGGACAGGATTGCTGACGTAACGTCACGACCAATGCGCCAATATCCGCCGAACCCATGCAATTCGACATCCACAGCGTCAGGCAATCGACAAGCCGAACCCCCTGCCCGTCGCTGGCGCGCAGCGCGCCGCACAGGTCCACAGGCTCCTCTATGGTGCGCCAGCCGGGGCCGCGATCCTGCTGATGTTGTGCGATTCTTTCACCCATCTCGCCATCGCGGGCCTCGGCCGTGGCGATATAGATCCGGGGCATGGCATGGCGCAGCACCAGCCGCTCGGCCAGGGCCGACTTGCCCGACCGTGCGCCGCCGGTGACCAGGGTGATCTGTCCGCGTTCCGTCATGCGCGCCTGTTTTCCACAGCCCGCGCGGCTTGGAAAGCCGCAAACGCCGCTTGCCCATGTCTGCACTTTCAATAAACGTCACCCCATTCCGGTGCCCGAAGACACCGACACACAACTTGGAGGAGTTGGGATGACCAAGCTTTTCGCAACCACTGCCCTGCTGACCGCCCTGGCGATGCCCGCATTCGCCGTCCAGCCCGCCGAGGGCGAGACCCTGGCCGAGAACCAGACCTATACCTATTGGCTGCTGGACGCGATCAAGTCGCTGGACCCGGCGCTGAACACCGATGTCGAGGGTTCGGACGCGCTGCGGTCGCTGTTCGAGGGCCTGATGACCGAGAGCGCCACCGGCGAGATGATCCCCGGCATGGCCGAGAGCCATGAGGTCAGCGACGACGGCCTGACCTATACCTTCACCCTGCGCGAGGCGACCTGGTCCAACGGCGATCCGGTCACCGCGGATGATTTCGTCTTTGCCTGGCAGCGCGTCGTCACGCCCGAGACCGCGTCCGAATACGCCTGGTACATCGAGCTGATGAACGTCGACAACGCCACCGCGATCATCGCGGGCGAGATGACGCCCGACCAGCTGGGCGTCGCGGCGCTGGACGACCGGACGCTGCAGGTGACGCTGTCCGCGCCCACGCCCTATTTCCTGAACACCCTGTCGCATGCCACGACCTATCCCGTGCCCCGCGCGGTGGTCGAAGAGCACGGCCAGGCCTGGACCCAGCCCGCCAACATCGTCGGCAACGGCGCCTATACCCTGGCCAGCCACAATCTGGGCGTCGAGATCGTGTTCCAGAAGAACCCCGCCTATTGGGACGCCGAGAACGTGGTGATGGAGACCGTCCGCGGCGTCACCGTGAACGACACCAACGTGGCCCTGACCCGCTATCAGGCCGGAGAGCTGGACCGCGTGCAGATCCCCGCGGGCCAGTTCCCGCGCCTGTCCGAACAGTTCCCCGACCAGGCCGTCTCGGTGCCGCAAGGCTGCAGCTATGCCTATGTGCTGAACCTGGGCGAGACCGGCCCCGAGGCGCTCAAGGATCAGCGCGTCCGCGAGGCCATGGCCCTGTCGCTGAACCGCGAGGTGATCGTGGACCAGGTTCTGCAGGGCGGCCAGCGTCCGGCCTATAGCTGGACCCACTGGGCCATCGACGGCTTTGCAGCGCCTGAGGACGGCATGCAGGACATGCCGATGGACCAGCGCCTGGAGCGCGCCCGCGAATTGCTGGCCGAGGCCGGATACGGCCCCGACAACCCGGTCCGCCTGCAGCTGCAGTACAACACCGACGAAAGCCACCGCCTGCTGGCCATCGCGGCCCAGCAGTTCTGGCGCCCCCTGGGCATCCAGGTCGAGCTGAACAACGTCGAATGGGCCGTCCACACCGACCGCCTGCAGTCGGGCAACTTCGAGGTCGCGCGCTATGCCTGGTGCGCCGACTATAACGAGGCGTCGACCTTCCTGGACTGGTTCCGCACCGACGGATACAACAGCGGCAAGTGGTCGAATGCCGAATACGACCAGCTGCTGGCCGATGCCCGCACCGCCGAGGACACCGCGCCCCTGTACCAGCGCGCCGAGGAGATCCTGGCCGAGGAGGTTCCCGCGGTCTTCGTCTATCACTATGCCAAGGTCGACATGATCAACCCGGCGATCAAGGGCCTGCCCCGCGAGAACCTGTTGAACACCTGGTATGCCAAGGACCTGTATCGCGTCGCTGAATAAGCTGCGATCATGACCGGGGGCCGGGGTGGCGAAGGCCGCCCCGGCCCTGCCTGTTTCACCCATCCCGCAGGGAAGGCTCCTCGCGATGTTCGCATTCATCCTGCGACGGCTGGCGGTGGCGATACCCACGCTGCTGCTGCTGATCGTCTTTTCCTTCGTCCTGATGCATCTGGCACCGGGCGGCCCCTTCACCGGCGAACGCGCCCTGCCCCCGCAGGTGTTGGCCAACCTGGAGGCGCAATACGGGCTGAACGACCCGCTGTGGCTGCAGATCTGGAACTATCTGGTCAGCGTCGTCATCCATTTCGATTTCGGGCCCAGCTTCGTCTATCCCGACCGGACGGTGAACCAGCTGATTGCCAACGGCTTTCCGGTGACGCTGACCTATGGCGGGCTGTCCTTTCTGGCGGCGGTGATCCTGGGGGTGTCCCTGGGCGTGGTGGCGGCGATCTGGCACAACAGCTGGGTCGATTACCTGGCCGTGGGCATCTCGATCGGCGCGCAGGTCCTGCCCAATTTCGTGATGGCGCCGCTATTGGTGCTGGTCTTCACGCTGTGGTATCGCTGGCTGCCGGGCGGCGGATGGTCGTTCAACGATCCAAGCTTCTGGGTGATGCCGGTGATCGCGCTGTCGACCAGCTACATGGCGTCGATCGCGCGCATCACCCGGTCGTCGATGCTGGAGGTGCTGGGTTCGAACCACATCCGCACCGCGCGGGCCAAGGGGATGCCAGAACACCGGGTGATCATCCGCCACGCGCTGAAACCCGCGATGCTGCCGGTGATCAGCTATCTGGGGCCGGTCTTCGTGTCGATGATCACCGGATCGGTGGTGATCGACATCTATTTCTCGACCGGGGGCATCGGCAAGGCCTTCGTGGACAGTGCGCTGAACCGCGACTATGCCGTGATGATGGGCGTCACCATTCTGGTGGGCGCGCTGACCATCCTCTTCAACCTCATCGTCGACGTGCTTTACGCATGGATCGACCCCAAGATCAGGTACTAGGTCATGGTCATCGATCAATCCAAGATGCAGTCGCTGGCCGACCGCTTTGTCGAGGCCGAGGTCAAGGGCCGCAGCCCATGGGCCGACGCCCGGCGGCGGTTCCTGCGCAACCGGGCCGCGATGCTGGGCCTGACGATCCTGGTCCTGGTGTCGCTATTCGCGGTGATCGGCGGCCAGTTTGCGCAATGGTCCAATGAGGAGCTGGATTTCAGCGTCATGGGCCAGGTCGCCCAGATGGGCCAGCCCTCGCTGGAAAACGGCCATTATTTCGGCACCGACAATCTGGGCCGCGACCTCTATGCGCGCGTCGTGCAGGGCACCCAGATCAGCCTGATGGTGGGCATCGTGGGCGCGGCCATCGCGGTCATCGTCGGCACGCTGTACGGTGCCACCGCGGGCTATGTCGGCGGGCGCACCGACCAGATCATGATGCGCACCGTCGATATCCTGATGTCGATCCCCTACATGTTCGTGCTGATCCTGCTGCTGGTGATGTTCGGGCGGTCCATGTCGATGCTGTTTCTGGGAATCGGCCTGATCTCCTGGCTGGACATGAGCCGAATTGTGCGCGGTCAGACGCTTAGCCTCAAGAACCGAGAATTCATCGAGGCCGCGCGCGCCACCGGCGTGTCGTCCTTCCGCATCATCATCCGCCACATCGTCCCGAACCTGCTGGGCGTGGTCGCGGTCTATGCGACGCTGCTGGTGCCGCTGATGATCCTGACCGAAAGCTTCATCAGCTTTCTGGGCCTGGGCGTGCAGGAACCCCTGACCTCCTGGGGCGCGCTGATCTCCGAAGGGGCAGGCACGATGAACTATGGCACGCTGTGGCAGCTGGCCTTTCCGCTGTTCTTCTTCGTGATCACGCTGTTCGGCTTCTTCTTCGTGGGCGACGGCCTGCGCGACGCCCTCGACCCCAAGGAGCGGTAGGATGACCCTTCTGACCCTGACCGACCTGTCGGTCCGCTTTCAGACCAACGACGCCGAGGTGCGCGCCGTCAACGACGTCAACCTGTCCGTCGCCGCGGGCGAAACCCTGGGGATCGTCGGCGAATCCGGCAGCGGCAAGTCTCAGCTGTCCTTCGCCATCATGGGCCTGCTGGCGCGCAACGGTCGCGCCAGTGGCAGCGTGATGTTCGACGGGCAAGAGATCCTGAACGCCCCCGTCAAGCTGCTGAACCGCATCCGGGCCGAACAGATCGCGATGATCTTTCAGGACCCGATGACCTCGCTGAACCCCTATATGCGGGTGGCCGACCAGATGGCCGAGGTGCTGACCCTGCACAAGGGCCTGTCCAAACGTGACGCGGTGGCGGAGTCGGTGCGCATGCTGGATGCCGTCCGCATCCCCGATGCCAAGGGCCGCATCCGCCTGTTCCCGCATGAATTTTCGGGCGGGATGCGGCAGCGGGTGATGATCGCCATGGCGCTGCTGTGCCGCCCCAAGCTGCTGATCGCGGATGAGCCGACGACCGCGCTGGACGTGACGGTCCAGGCGCAGATCATGGCGCTGCTGTCCGACCTGCAGCGCGATTTCGGCATGGCGATGATCCTGATCACCCATGACTTGGGCGTCGTCGCGGGGTCCTGCGAACGCGTCGCGGTGATGTATGGCGGCCGTATTCGGGAAACTGGCCCGGTGCGCCCGATCTTTGCCGACCCCACGCATCCCTATACCCAAGGGCTGCTGGACGCGATTCCGCGCGTCGATCAGGACGATGAGGAGCTGCGCGCCATCCCCGGCCAGCCCCCGAACATGAGCCGCCCGCCCTCGGGCTGCGCGTTCGAGCCGCGCTGCCCCTATCGCCGCGAGGGCTGCGCCAGCATCGACCCCCCGCTGGAGGCATTCGCCCCCGGCCGCGCGCGCGCCTGTCACGCCCCCGTGGCCGAGGTCGCGGCCCGCCACATGCGCGCCGACCCGCAGCCCGACCTGGTGGCCGCGGGCGACGCGCTGCCCGCCGATGACACCCTGCCCGCAGGCGCCGTCGCCGGAGCCGGTGCCGCCGGCGCCACCCAGACCCCCGGATCGGAGGCCAAGCCATGAGTGATCTTCTGAATGTGCGCGACCTGCGCGTGACCTTTCAGATCCGGCGCGAGGGCGCGATGCCCTGGGCCGCGCCCCAGCCCCTGCGGGCCGTCAACGGTGTTGATTTCGCCCTGGCGCCGGGGGAAACCCTGGGCGTGGTGGGCGAATCCGGTTGCGGAAAATCGACCCTGGCGCGCGCGCTGATCGGGCTGGTCCCGGCCACCGGGCAGGCGGAATGGATCGACGGCAAGGACCTGCTGGCGCTGACGCCGCGGCAGATGATGGCCTATCGCCAGGACATCCAGATGGTGTTCCAGGACCCGCTGGCCAGCCTGAACCCGCGCATGACCGTGGGCCAGATCATCGCTGAACCCCTGACCACCCACCGTCCCGACCTGCCCCGCGCCCAGGTGCGCGACCGCGTCAAGGCGATGATGGACAAGGTCGGCCTGTTGCCCAACCAGATCAACCGCTATTCCCATGAATTCAGCGGCGGTCAGTGCCAACGCATCGGCATCGCCCGCGCCCTGATCGTGGAGCCCAAGCTGATCATCTGCGACGAACCGGTCTCGGCGCTGGACGTGTCGATCCAGGCGCAGGTGATCAACCTGCTGATCCGCCTGCAGAAAGAGCTGGGGCTGGCGCTGATCTTCATCGCCCACGACCTGTCGGTGGTAAAGCATATCAGCGACCGGGTGATGGTCCTGTATCTGGGCAAGGTGATGGAGACGGGGCCGGTCCAGGCGCTGTATTCCAACCCCCAGCACCCCTATACGCAGGCCCTGCTGTCCGCCGTGCCGGTCCCCGACCCCACGATCGAGACCGCCAAGACCATCGTGCCGCTGGCGGGGGACCTGCCCTCGCCCATGAACCCGCCCTCGGGCTGCGTGTTCCGCACGCGCTGTCCCCGCGCGCGGGCGGAATGCGCGGCATCGGTGCCGGTGCTGACGGTGGGCGATCATCAGGTCGCCTGCCATTTCCCCGGCCCCCTGACCGAGGCCGAGATCGCCCACGCCCGCCGCACCGAGGCCGCCTGAGATGCCGCCCGACGCCCCCGCCACGCCTGACTATGCGGCGCGTTGGGCGGCGCTGAAGAACATCCCGCCGTTTCTGGTCATGGTCTGGCGGGCCAGCCCCGCGCTGACCATGGCGATGATCGCGCTGCGCCTGATCCGGGCGCTGATGCCGGTGGCGATGCTGTGGGTCGGCAAGCTGATCATCGACCAGGTCGTGGCCCTGTCGGCCTCGGGCGGCCCCGACACGCTGTCGGGCTGGTGGTCCAGCGGGCTGGCCGACACGCTGATGGTGCTGGTCGCGCTAGAGCTGGGCCTGGCGGTCGCGCAGGACGTGCTGGGCCGTCTGGTCGCCTATGTCGATGCGCTGCTGCAGGAAAAGCTGGTGATCGACATCTCGATCCGGCTGATGGACCATGCGGCGGGTCTGGATCTGGCCTCGTTCGAGGATGCCAGCTTTCAGGACCGCCTGGACCGGGCGCGGCGCCAGACAATGGGGCGCATCCCCCTGCTCAATCAACTGATGCAGCAGATGCAGGACACGGTCACAGTCCTCAGCTTTGGCGTGGGTCTGGTCGTCTATAACCCCTGGCTGGTGGTGCTGCTGGCGCTGGCGCTGATCCCGTCCCTGATGGGAGAGATGCATTTCAACGCCCGAACCTATGCGCTGAACCATGCCCGCGCCGCCGACCGGCGCGAACGTGATTACCTGCGTATGATCGCGGCCACGGCCGAGACCGCGAAAGAGGTCAAGATATTCGGCCTAAGCCCCTGGCTGCGCGACAGATATCTGACGCTGGCCCGGCGGTTCTATCTGGAGAACCGGGTGATCCAGCGTCGTCAGCTGTCGGTCATGGCGGTGCTGACGGCCCTTGGCACGCTGGCCTATTACACGGCCTTTCTGTGGATCATCGCGCGCACCCTGACGGGGCAGCTGTCCATCGGCGATCTGACATTCCTGTCGGGCAGCTTCCTGCGCCTGCGGGGGCTGCTGGAAGGGCTGCTGGCCGGGTTCTCCAGCATGGCGGGACAGGCGATGTATCTGGACGACCTGTTCGACTTCTTCACCGCCATCCCCGCCATCGCCAGCCCGACGAACCCCCTGCCGGTGCCGCAGCCCATCGCGCAGGGGTTCCGGTTCGAGAATGTCGGTTTTCGCTATCCGGGGCGCGACGATTGGGCGATCCGCGGCATGACGCTGGACCTGCGGGCGGGCGAAACGGTTGCGCTGGTTGGCGAAAACGGCGCGGGCAAGACCACCATCGTCAAGCTGCTGGCGCGCCTCTATGACCCAGATGAGGGGCGCATCACACTGGATGGGCGCGACCTACGCGAGTACGATCTGGACCAGCTGCGCGGCACCGTGGGCGTGATCTTTCAGGATTTCGTGCGCTATGCCGTGACGGCGGCAGAGAACATCGCCATCGGCCGGATCGACGCCCGCGATGACCGCCCCCGCATCGTGGCCGCCGCCGAACGCTCGCTGGCCGATCAGGTCATCGCCAAGCTGCCCAAGGGGTATGACCAGATGGTTGGCAAGCGCTTTGCCCGCGGCTTGGACCTGTCGGGCGGGGAATGGCAAAAGCTGGCCATCGCGCGGGCCTATATGCGCGACGCGCAGCTCTTGGTGCTGGACGAGCCCACCGCCGCGCTGGACGCGCGGGCGGAATACGAGGTGTTCCTGCGGTTCCGCGACCTGACGGCGGGGCGGACGGCGCTGCTGATCTCTCACCGCTTCTCATCGGTGCGGATGGCCGACCGGATCATCGTGCTGGAGGGCGGGCGCGTTCAGGACCAGGGCAGTCATGCCGAGTTGGTCGCCCGGCCCGGCCGCTACAAGGAGCTGTTCGAGCTGCAAGCCCAGGGCTATCGCTAGAAGATCGTGCCCAGCACAATCACGGTGATCAACGCCAGCAGCGGGATCGCCACCGCGACGACGAAGATGTCGGCATAGCTTTTCTTGTGGGTCAGTCCGGTGATCGCCAGCAGGGTGATGACCGCGCCGTTATGGGGCAGCGCGTCGAACCCGCCCGAGGACAGGGCCGTGACGCGGTGCATCAGCTCCATGCTGATGCCCTGGGCCTGCCCCATCGCGGCGAACTGTTCGCCAAGCGTGTTCAGCGCGATGGACATCCCCCCCGAGGCCGAGCCGGTGATGCCCGCCAGCACATTCACCGCCACCGCCAGCGACGCGACCGGGTTGCCCGGAAAGAGACCCAGAACCACATCCCGGATCAGCGCAAAGGCCGGCAGCGAGGCGATGACCGCGCCGTACCCCACCTCGGACGCGGTGTTGAAGATCGGCAGCAGAGAGCCCATCGTCCCGGCATTCACGCTTTCGCGCAGGTCGGTGAAACGCCGCCAGTTCAGCCCGATGGCCAGCAGGATCGACACCACCAGCGATACGATGATCGCCCAGATGCCCGCCACGGCGGACAGGTCCGTCTCTCCGTATTCGGGCTGGGCCAAGTAATCTGCGGTCATGGTGGGAAAGACGAACCAGGTCAGCACCGCGTTCAGCACGATCACCGACACCACCGGCAGGACCGCCAGCGCAAAGGGCGGCAGGTCGGCATCCTCGGGCAGGGTCGCGTCGGCGGCGGTGGAAGAGTGGTCGCCATAGCCCTCGGCCCCGGCGCTGCGGGCGCGGCGGTTCAGCCACATCGTGCCGCCCGCCAGCATCATCACCCCGGCCAGCAGGCCGAACAGCGGCGCGGCAAAGACATTGGTGCCAAAGAACGGCATCGGGATCGCGTTCTGGATCGCGGGCGTGCCCGGGAACGCGGTCATGGTGAAGGTGAAGGACCCAAGCGCGATGGCCGCCGGCAGCAGGCGTTTGGGAATATCCGCGCGGCGGAACAGCGCGTTGGCGATGGGATAGACCGCGAAGGCCACCACGAACAGCGACACGCCGCCATAGGTCAGCACCCCGCAGGACAGCACCACCGCCAGGACGGCGCGGTCGGCGCCAAGCCGGTCCACGATCCATTCCGCAATGGCGCGCGCGGCCCCGCTGTCGGCCATGACCTTGCCGAAGATCGCACCCAGCAGGAACAGCGGGAAATAGGTGATGACATAACCGCCAAGCGACCCCATGAAGACCTGCGTATAGGTCGCCAGGATCGGCAGCCCCCCCGACATCACCACCGCCAGCAGCGACAGCGCGGGCGCCAGGATCAGCACGTTGATGCCCCGATAGGCCAGATACATCAGCAAGATCAGGGACAGGAAAATTCCCAGCAGGCCCATCGCATGTCCTCCCATGACTGGGGGGCATGGTTTCAGGACCGTGCACGGGATGCAAGATGCTGCGCTGCAGAAAATCGGGGAGGGAGGTGGTACCGCCTACCCGTCTCGAACGGGTGACCTCTAGATCCACAATCTAGCGCTCTAACCAACTGAGCTAAGGCGGCACAGGGCGGTTCTTTAGCCCCGTCGGACGCGGCATGCAAGCCCCGCTTGCCGCGAAATCGTGTCCGGGATACAGAAAGTTTCAACGCGAAAGGACAGGCCATGGGCATCAACAGCGAAAGCGACATCACCGCGAACATTCAGATCGGGCCGACCGACCTGGGCATGGTGCGGATCTATGTGCAGGGCGAGGGCGTGGACCTGCCGATGGATTTCGACCCCGAGGAGGCGACCGAGATCGCCGAGGAGCTGATGGCCGCCGCCGAGGCCGCCCGCGCCGTGGGTCAGGGCGGCAAGCCTAAGAAGCCCCGGCGATAAGCGCCTCGGGGTCGCACAGCACCTGCAGACGCAGCGCCGCCGCGCGGGCGAAATCGCGCTGCACCTTGGTGCGGCGCGGCGCGGACAGGCGGTGTTCGGGGGCCATGCGGGTGATCTCGGCGCCGAAGGCATCGGCATGGATCAGGCCCGTATCCTCGGGCAGCAGATCGACGGGAAAATCGCTGTCCACCGCCCAGAAATAGCGGTCGCACCAATCCAGATAGCCCTGCCATTTGCGGTCGGCGCGGAAATCGGCGCGGCCGCTTTTGCATTCGATCACCCACAGCTCTCCCTTGGGGCCCAGGCTGATCAGGTCCACGCGCAGGCCCCGGACGGGGCTGAATTCGGTCAGCACCGCGTGATCCAGGCTGCGCAGCAGGCGGCCCGTTCCACGCGCAAGGCGCTGGCCGGGCATGGCGGGCAAGGGGGACAGGTCGGACATGGCCACAGGATAGAACGCAACCGGAACGCCCGCAACCCGGCTTGCCGCCCCTGTCGCCCCCGTATAGCGTCCGCGCGCAATCAGCCCATAAGGAGAGTTTCATGACCGACATCAAGCGCCTGGAAACCGGCACCCGGATGAGCCAGGCGGTCATCGCCAACGGTTTCGTCTTTCTGGCGGGCCAGGTCGGAGAGCCCGGCACCTCGGTCACCGATCAGACGACCGCGATCCTGTCCCAGATCGACGCGCTGCTGGCGCAGGCCGGGACCGACAAGACGCGCATCGTCTCGGCCCAGATCTGGATGGCCGACATGGCCGAATTCGCCGAGATGAACGCCGTCTGGGATGCCTGGGTGCCCCAGGGCCACGCCCCCGCGCGCGCGACCGGCGAATCGGCGCTGGCGACCCCTGACTACAAGGTCGAGATCATCGTCACCGCGGTGCTGTGATCGCCTGAAGAACCGAGCGCGCCGCGCGAACGCCCGGCGCCTCACCCCCCTTGCCAAGACGGTCCATGGTCAGGTCCATCGCGTCCAGCTGCGCACCGCGCAGGCGCGGGTCCTCCAGCGCGTCCTGCAGCGCCAGGGCCAGGGGCCCGGGCTGACAGCGCGACCCCAGGAATTCCGGCACGGCGCGCGTGTCGCTGACCAGATTGACCAGCGTGACCGTATCGGTCCGCAACAGCGCCCCCACGATCAGCCGCGACAGGGGCGCCATGTCATAGCCGATGACCATCGGGATGCGGCTGGCAGCGAGCTCCAGGCTGACCGTGCCTGATGCCGCCAGCGCCAGGTCGGCTGCGGCAAAGGCCGCGCGTTTCTCATCCGGCTCCTCGATCACGATGGGGGCGGTGGGCCAGCGGCGGGTCATGTCGCGGATCAGCCCCGACACGCCCGGCACCGTGGGCAGCACAACGCGAATTTCGGGCACGCGGTCGCGCAGGCGGATCAGCGCTTCGTCAAAGCGGGGGCCAAGGCGCGTGACCTCTCCGCGCCGCGATCCGGGCAGGCACAGGACCACCGGCGCGTCGGGCGCGATACCATGCGCGTTGCGGAACAGCTGCGCCTGATCGGGACCGGCCACATCGGCGGTGGCCACCGGATGGCCCACGAAATCGCAGGTCATGCCAGCGGCCCGCATCAGCGGCGGCTCGAAGGGCAGGATGGCCAAGACGTGGTCGATCACCTGCGCCATCTTCAGCGCCCGCCCCGGCCGCCAGGCCCAGACCGACGGCGCGACATAGTGCACCGTGCGCAGATCGGGCCGCTGCGCGCGGACCAGGCGCGCGACGCGCAGGCCGAAATCGGGGCTGTCGATGGTGATCAGCACGTCCGGCGCGGCGTCGATCACCGCCTGCGCGGTCTGGGCGATGCGGCGTTTCAGGTGGCGGTATTTCGGCAGAACCTCCCAGATGCCCATGATGGACAGCTCATCCATCGGGAACAGGCTGGACAGGCCCAAGGGCGTCATGGCGGGCCCGCCGACGCCCAGGAACGCGGCCTCGGGGTCCAGATGGCGCAGCCCCTCCATCAGGGCGGCGCCCAGCTGGTCGCCCGAAGCCTCGCCCGCGATCAGGAAGTAACGCATGCCGTGCCGCCTTCTTGCTGTCTGGTCATGGGTAGGGGGGACGCGCGCAAAGGGCCAGCGTTTTTCAGCCCTGGGCGACCTCGGACGCGTCGACCGCCCAGAGGAACAGCCCGGCTGCCTCTGCGCGCCGCACCATCTCGGCCCGGTCCAGCAGGATCACCTGCCCCGCCGCCCAGGTCAGCCCCGCCAGACCGGCCGCCGCCGCCTGATCGACGCTGTCGGGACCAAGCGTCGGCAGGTCGATGCGCAGGTCCTGACCCGGCTTGGGCGCCTTGAACAGCACGCCCCGCGCGCCCGTCGGGTTGGGGCGCAAATCGGCATGGCGCGCCGCGAAATCCAGCATGGCGGCTGTGCCGGGCAGCGTCTCCAGCGCCAGGCACAGGCCCTGCGCCACGACCGCGCCTTGCCCCAGATCCAGCGGCCCGGTCTGCGCCAGGATCTGCGACGCGCGGTGCATGTCGCGTTTGTCGGCATCAGTGGGCTGGCCGGTCAGAACCCCCGCAGCGGGAATAAGGTCAGGCGCGATTTCTCTTATGGAACAGATGGTCAGATCGTTTTCCTCGAAGATGTCGAGGACCGTGCGCAGGGCCGCGTCGTCGCCAGACTGCATCGCCGTCAGGATCCGGGGCACCAACTGGGCAGTGCGCGGGTCAAAGGCCTCGGGGTCCAGGCGCGGGCGGCGGATCGCCCCGGCAAAGACCACGCGGGTGACGCCACGGTCATGCAGATCATCGAGGAACGGCACCAGCCGCTCCAACCGGAACGGGGTCGCGGCCAAGCCCTCGGGGGCGAACCCCTCCAGCGCATAGATCAGCGGGTCGTCCAGGCAGGCGGCGACGGCGGGGGCCAGCAGGCCCTGTCCCGCGATAAGGGCGATGCGGCTCATTCCGGGCGCGGTGCCAGAAAGCTGCGGTCGGACGGACCGAGGATGAACTCCAGCACGTCCCGCTCCATTCCCGTCACCTGCGCCTCGGCACGCCCGCGGGCGGTGTCGCGGAACGATCCGGCGCCCAGATCGGCCAGCAGCGCGCGCAGCGCCGCGATGTCGGCGCGGGTCGCGCCGCGCCGCTTGAGCCCCACCAGGTTCAGCCCGTCCAGATGCCCGCGCGGCCCCTGCACCAGGCCGTAGGGGATCACGTCGGCGGTCACCATCGTCACCGCGCCGATCATCGCGCCGCGACCGATGCGGACCCATTGATGCACGCCCGACAGCCCGCCCACGATCACGTCATCCTCCAGCACGCAATGGCCTGCGATGGCCACGCTGTTGGCCAGGATCACCCGGTCGCCGATGCGGCAATCGTGGCCCACATGGCTGGAGGCCATGAACAACCCGTCATCGCCCACCCTGGTGACGCTGCCGCCGCCGGCGGTGCCTGGGTTCATCGTCACGTATTCGCGGATGCGGTTGCGGGCGCCGATCTCCAGGCGGACATCCTCGCCCTTGAACTTCAGGTCCTGGGGGACCTCTCCGATGCTGGCGAAGGGGAAAATCACCGTCCCCTCGCCCACCGAGGTGTCGCCGGTGACGACGACATGGGATTTCAGCTCCACCCCGTCCGCCAGCCGGACCTTGGGTCCGACCACGCAGAACGGGCCGATCGTGACGCCCGCGCCGATTTCGGCGCCGGGCTCGATCACGGCCGAGGGGTGGATCAGGGCATCAGCCATCCTTGCGGGCCATCATCGCGGTGTATTCCGCCGATGCGCACAGCTGGCCGTCGACCATGGCCTTGCCCTCGAACTTCCAGATCTTGCCGCCGCCGCGGATCGCGCGGCAATGCAGCTCCAGCACGTCGCCGGGCACGACCATGCGGCGGAACTTGCAGTTGTCGATGCCCATGAAATAGGTCTGCATTTCCTCGTCGATGACGTTCATGCTGATGCCCACCACGACGGCGGCGGTCTGGGCCATCGCCTCGATGATGGTCACGCCGGGCATGATCGGGTGGTTGGGGAAATGGCCCTGGAAATGCGGCTCGTTGGCGGTGACGTTCTTGATGCCCACGGCGCCTTCGAACGGCACGATTTCGCGCACCTTGTCGATGAACAGGAAGGGATAGCGGTGCGGGATGATCCGCTTGATCAGCGACAGGTCAGCCTCGGTATAGGGGGCGGGATTGCGCGTGTCGTCAGCCATTTGCTTTCCTTGAGACGGTTTCGTCGGGGTTACCAACCGGGGCGTCGGATGGCAAGCGTCAGGCCGCGCGGCGGCGGCCCTCGGCCAGCCAGCCGGTCAGGATCAGACCCGCGACCAGCGCCAGCCAGACCCATGCGGGCAACAGGGGCCGCCGCTCCAGTCCGGTCACGGTGGCCGCGTCGCGGGGCGTGACGCCGATCCACGGGCCGCCCAGGCCGCTGCCGCTGGCGGCCCGGCCCGCGCGGACCTGGCGCAGGTCGGGGATGCCGTCCGACAGGCGCTGGACGCTGCCGCCGCTGGCCTCGATCAGCGGGGCCAGCAGCGGGGCGTCGGCCACCGTCTCCTCGAATTCGCGCGGGGCCGCGGGGCCAAGCGCCAGGACGCGGCGCATGTCGCCATCGGCCAGCCGATACAGCCCCGGCTCGGGCGCGGTCCAGTCGGCCACGAACCGCCCCGGCCCGTCGGGCACCAGCGGCACGGGCGTGACCGTTCCGTCGGGCGCGGTGACCTGCAGCGGGCCTGCGGCGTCCTGCATCGTGCGGCGGGTAAAGGTCACCGCCAGCCCGTCGCGGATATCGGCCAGCAGGGCCTCCTCCTCCAGCTCGGGCTCCTTCATGGACCAATGCGCGATGCGGCGCAGCAGCTCCAGCTGCGGGCCGCCCCCCTCGAAGCCGCGACCCCACAACCAGACCTGGTCGGAGGTCAGCAGCGCCACACGCCCCTCGCCCACGCGGTCCAGCACCAGCAGGGGCGCGTCCTCGGCCCCGGTCATCGCGACCTGCGCGTCGCCGGTGGGGGTCACCTGCGACAGGCGCAGCCAGCGGCCCCAATCGGGCGCGTCGGGGTCCGGCCCGCCCAGGCCCGCGGTGACCGGGTGGCGGCGGCCCTCATCGGTAAGGCGCGGCAGGAACGCCTCCTCGATCACGCGGCCGGTGGGGCGTGCGGGCAGAATGCGGCCCAAAGGCGACAGATGCAGGCTCTCGACCGAGGCCATCTCGGGGCCCGCTGACACCAGGATCGCGCCGCCCTCCTCCACGTATCGGGCGATGTTCATGTAGTATTCAGGCGGCAGGATGCCCCGCACGCTGTAGCGGTCAAAGATGATCAGGTCGAAATCGTCGATCCGCTCCAGGAACAGCTCGCGCGTGGGAAAGGCGATCAGCGACAGCTCGCTGACCGGGACGCCGTCGAACTTGTCGGGCGGGCGCAGAATGGTGAAATGGATCAGATCGACCGCCGCATCCGATTTCAGCAGGTTGCGCCAGGTGCGTTCCCCCGCATGCGGCTCTCCGGAGACCAGCAGCACGCGCAGGCGGTCGCGCACGCCATTGATGCTGACGGCGGCGGCGTTGTTGCGGTCGGTCAGCTCTCCGGGCGCGGTGTCCAGGGCGATCTGCACGACATTCTGGCCCGCATGGCCCAGGATCACCGGCAAAGTCAGGCTGGTGTTCATCGGCACGGCAAAGGTCTGTTCGTCCTCGCCATCGACGGACAGGCGCAGGGCCACGCTGCCGGTGCGGCTGGCCTCCGGGACGGTGCCCTGATCCTCGACGCGCAGGCGGATGGTGACCTCCTGGTCGATCAGGCCAAAGGCGGGGGCCTCCTCGATCACCAGACGGCGGTCCCAGTCATCGGGCTGGCCGGTCAGCAGCACATGCAGCGGCGCGGGCAGGCCCTGCGGCAGCTGGGGCGCATCATGCAGCCGGCCGTCGGTTAGCGCGATCACCCCGGCCAGCCGCGCCTCGGGCTCGGCCGCGATGGCGCGCGACAGGGCGGTGGCCAGCGCGGTGCCGTCCTCTCCGTCGCCCAGGGTCACGCGGCGCAGATCGGTCCCCGGCAGGGCCGCGATTTGGGACGACAGCTCGGCCACGGCCTGATCGACCTGCGCGGGACGGCCCGGCAATTGCTGGCTGGAGGAGCGGTCGTCCAGCAGCACCACGATATCGGACAGCGCCGCACGGGTGCCGCGTTCCAGCGCAGGCCCCGCCAGCGCCGCGCAGGCGGCCAGCGCCGCCAGCCCCCGCCACGCCCAGCCCCGCAGCCCGCGCCACAGCGCAAAGCCCGCGACCAGCGCGGCCAGCCCCGCCAGCACCGCGATGGCCCACCAGGGCAGGGCCGGGTCGAAACGGATCTGCGTCATGGGGCCAGCCTCTCTTCGGTCGCCAGGCGGTCCAGCAGGGCGGGCACATGCACCTGGTCGGATTTGTAGTTCCCGGTCAGCACATACATGATCAGGTTCACGCCAAAGCGGACGGCCATCTCGCGCTGGCGGTCACCCTCCCAGCCCTGGCCGATGGGATAGGCGGCATAGCCGTTTTCGTCCAGCGCCCAGGCCTCGGACCAGCTGTTGCCGCCGATGACGACCGGGCTGACCCCGTCGTTCAGCTGGCGAAAGGGAACGCCCGCCTCGGCCTGGGCGGTGGTGGTGGGGGCCTCGACCCAGACCGGGTTGCCCTGCCAGCGGCCCGGGAAATCCTCCAGCAGATAGAAGGTGCGGGTCAGGACGTGATCGTCGGGCACCGGGGCCAGCGGCGGGATGTCCAGGGGGGCGGCCAGACGGCGCAGCGCCTGCGACATGTCCGGCCCGCCCACGCCCGCGATATCGCCGTCGCGGGTGTCGAACAGGATCATCCCCCCCGAGCGCAGGAAGGCGTTTAGCCGCAGATAGGCGCGCGGACCGGGCGCGGGTTGCGCCTCGGTGATCGGCCAGTACAGAAAGGTCAGCAGCGACAGGTCATCGCGGTCCAGATCGACGCCGATGGGCGCCCCCGGCTCGACCGAGGTGCGGCTGCGCAGGGCCTGCGACAGCCCCGCCAGCCCCTGCTGGGAGGCGCTGTCGATGCGCGCATCGCCCGTCACGACATAGGCCAGCGCCACCTCGGATGCCGCCTGCATCAGCTGCGGGTCCAGCTCCTGCGCCTGCGCCCGGGGGCCGGGCAGCAGCATCAGCGCCATCAGCGTCGCCGCCGCGGCCCCGCGCGCGCGGCCCCGGCCCAGCCAGGCCGAGCCCACCGCATCCAGCGCCATCAGCAGCACCGCCGCCGCCAGCAGCGCGCCGCGCAGGTCGCGGCCGGGCGCCGTGCTTGCGGCCTCGACCGTGGCACCGGGCCAGTCGGCCAGCACAAAGGGCCCGCCCGCGTTCAGTGCCTGCCGCCGCTCGCCCGCGGCATAGATCCCGGCGGGGCGGTCGGGGCCGGGGCCCTGCGCCAGATCGGCGGCGGGCACGGGGGACAGGCCCTGCGCCTCGGACGGGCGGCCAAAGCCGTCCAGCACGATCTCGGGCGTCCAGAAGGGCTGGGCGCGGTCCTGTGGCGCGGCATCGGTGGGCGACAGGCGGGCGGTGGCGACCAGCCGCTCCATCATCTGCAGGAACAGGCCCGACAGCGGCAGGCTGGACCATTCCGCATTGGCGGTCACATGGATCAGCACGACCTGCCCCTGGCCCAGCCTGTCGCGGGTCACCAGCGGCGTGTTGTCCGACAGCGCCGCCAGCGTCTTGCCCGCCAGATCGGGGGCGGGCTGGGCCATCAGCTGGGCGCGCACAGTCACGTCGTCGGGGATCGCCAGCCCGGCAAAGGGCCCGTCCTCGGGGAAGGGCGCCAGCCCGCGCGGGTCGCCCCAGGACAGCGCGCCGCCGATGTCGCGCCCGCCCTGGCGCAGCGCCACGGGCAGCAGTGGCTCGTCGGACAGGCGGTCGTATCCCGCCATGCGCGGCCCGGCAAAGCGGATCAGCAGGCCGCCTTGGGCCACCCAATTGGTCAGCTCGGCCGTCTCGGCCAGCTGGACCTGATCGGCCAGCACGATCACGTCGGGCGCGGTGTCCAGCACATCGCCAAGCGTGCCCTCGACCAGATCGGTCGTGGGGGCCAGGGCCTGGCGCAGGTAGTGGGTCTGGGCCAACAGCTGCTGCCCCTCGGCCAGGGGGTCGCCGACCAGGGCGACCTTGCGGCGGCGCACGCGGTCATCGGCCAGCACGACCGCCCCGGCATGGGCCTCGGCCTCGACCTGGAAGCGGGTGATGCGGTTGCGCAATTCGGGCGGCAGGTCGATGGCCACGGGGCGCAGGCGCAGCCCGTCGCGGGTCACGGCATCGCCGGGCGTCAGGCTGGCCAGCGCGCGTTCGATGCCCTGCGGGTCGGGGCCGATGGCCTGCACCGCGGGCGCCGCGTCATCGGTCGCGTGCAGCGTCAGCGACGGCGTCTCGCCCCCCGCCAGGCTCAGCGTGCGCAGGGGCCGCGCGGGCGGCACCACGGTGACCGGGCCACGATCATTCAGCGCAGCAAGCCAGGCCGCGCGGTTCGCATGATCGGTCCCGTCCGTCAGCCACAGCGTGGACAGCGCGCCCTGCGGCGCATCGGCCAGCGCGGTGGCGGGATCACCGGGCAGGCGCGTGGCCCAGGGCTGTGGCTGAGCCCCGCGCAGGCCCGACAGCCAAGCATCGCCCGGGCGGAAGGCCAGCGCCCCCTGCCCGTCACGGCCATCGGCCAACAGCAACGCGGCGGGGCGCCCGGCCGCAGCGGCCTGGGTCAGCGCGGCCTCGGCCCGGCTCTGGCGGGCGGCCCAATCGGGGGCGGCGGCAAAGCCCGCATCCATCACCACCAGCAGCGGGCCGTCGGCTGGGGCCTGCACCACCGGGCGCCAGACCGGCCCGGCAAAGGCCAGGATCAGCGCCGCCACCGCCGCCAGCCGGATCAGCAGCAGCCACCAGGGCGTGCGCGTGGCGACCGGCGCGCGGTCTGCCAGCCCGGCCAGCAGCGCGACCCCAGGAAAGACGATGCGCCGCGGCGCGGGCGGCATTGCCCGCAGGATCACCCACAGCACCGGCAGCGCGATCAGCGCCGCCAGCAGCCAGGGCGCCGCGAACCCCAGAGGTCCCAGGACCAGCATCAGCGCGCCCCCTGCCCCAGGGCCTGCCACGCCCAGCTGAGCGCCTGCGCCGGGTCCGCATCGGTCAGGTGCGTGCCAAAGCCCCAGCCCGCCCGCTGTGCCTGTTCGGACAGCCAGGCCTGCCGCTCGGCCAGCCGCGCCAGATAGGCGGCGCGTAGCCCGCCCGCATCGCGGCTGTCATGGCGCAGGCTGCCCGAGCGGAACTCGACCGCGCCGTCATAGGGAAAATGCGCCTCGTCCGGGTCCAGGATCTGGATCATCAGCCCGGTGACACCCAGCCCCGCCGCCTGCGCCAGCAGCGCGGCGACCCAGGCCGGATCGGTCAGGAAATCGCTGAGAATCACCACCCGCAGGTTCGGACGCAGCGCAGGCGCGGGCGCGTCGCCCGCATCCGGCGCGGGCGTTGCCAGCGCCTCGGCCAGGCGGTCGGCCTGGATGCGGCCCGCGCGGGCGGGCTGACCCAGAAGGCCCACCTTTTCGCCCCCGCGCAGCATCAGCATGCCCAAGGCCAGCGCCAGGACCTGACCGCGCGCGGCCTTGGTCGGGCGATCCGGCCCGCCGGTGAAATCCATCCCCGCGCCCCGCGACAGCCAGATCGCGGCGGATTGCGCCGTCTGCGCTTCGCGGTCGCGCACGAATTGCGTGTCGGACCGGCCCGAGCGGCGCCAGTCGATGCTGCGCGCCCCGTCGCCCACGCCCGCCGGGCGGTATTGCCAGAAATCCTCTCCGGGACCGGCGCGGCGTAAACCGTGCGCGCCGGGCGCGACCAGCGCCGCCAGCCGTTCCGCGGACAGGATCAGGCCGGGCAGATGCCCGGCAGCGGCCTCAGCGCGCGCCCGAAGGTCGGAGGGGCCCCGCAGATCGGTGGGCGAGACGCTCATGCGGCGCGACGCGTCCCGATGCGGTCGTCCAGCAACCGGGCGATCACGGCATCGACCGTCTCTCCGCGGGCGCGTGCGGCAAAGGACAGCGCCATCCGGTGGCGCAGCACGGGCGCGGCCATCGCGGCCACATCGTCCAGCGTCGGCGCATAGCGCCCGTTCAGCACGGCGCGCGCGCGGGTGACCAGCATCAGCGCCTGCGCGGCGCGGGGTCCCGGCCCCCAGGTCAGCGCGTCGGTGACGTAAGGCGCGGCCTCGGGCGCGCCGGGGCGGGCGGCGCGGACCAGGTCCAGGATCGTCTCGACCACGGCCTCTCCGACCGGCATCTGGCGGATCAGGCGCTGCGCCGCGATCAGCTGGTCGGGGGTAAAGGCCGCGTGGGGCGTGTCATCCTCAAGGCCCGTCGTCGCCATCAGGATCTGGCGTTCGGTGTCGCGGTCCGGGTAATCGACGTCGATCTGCAGCAGGAACCGGTCCAGCTGCGCCTCGGGCAGCGGATAGGTGCCCTCCTGCTCGATCGGGTTCTGGGTGGCTAGGACGTGAAAGGGGCGGCCCAGGGGGCGGTGCTGACCGCTGATGGTGACTTCGCGCTCCTGCATGGCCTGCAGCAGGGCGGACTGGGTGCGGGGGCTGGCGCGGTTGATCTCATCGGCCATCAGCAGCTGGGTGAAGACCGGCCCCTCGATAAAGCGGAACGCCCGGCTGCCATCGGGCAGCGCGTCCAGCACCTCCGAGCCCAGGATGTCGGCGGGCATCAGGTCGGGGGTGAACTGGATGCGAGCGCTGTCCAGGCCCAGCACGGTCGACAGCGTGTCGACCAGCATCGTCTTGCCCAGGCCCGGCTGGCCGATCAGCAGGGCATGCCCGCCAGCCAGGATGGCGGCCAGAACCTGTTCCACGACATCGTGCTGGCCCACGAAACGGCGCTCGGTGCTGGCGCGGGCATCCGACAGGCGGGCGGCCAGGGCCTGAACCTCTTGCACCAGAATTTCGTCCGACGTCATGACATTGCCCCCGCGCTGGTTTAAGGGCAACCATAGGCAGTCCAACCAGAGGCGACCAGATCGAATGGCGGAAAACGGTGACAAAAGCGTGAGCCCCGAAGGTCTGGCCCAGGCCGCGGCCAGTGCCGCCAAGGGCGGACCGGCCCCGGTCCACCTGTGGAACCCGCCCTATTGCGGAGAGATGGACCTGGTGATCCGCGCCGACGGGACCTGGGTCCATGACGGCACGCCCATCGGGCGCCCGGCGATGGTCCGCCTGTTCGCGGGCATCCTGAAACGCGAGGGGGATCGGTTCTTCCTGGTCTCTCCGGTGGAAAAGATCGGCATCCGGGTCGAGGACGCGCCCTTTCTGGCGACCGATGCCGATATCGCGCCCGATGCCATCACGTTCACCACGACGGTCGGCGACCGGGTGACGGCGGGGCCGGATCATGCGATCACGGTGCGCGGCACGGTCGATGCGCCGCGCCCCTATGTCCACATCCGCCGGGGCCTGGAGGCGCTGATCGACCGCAAGACGTTCTACCGGCTGGCCGCGGCCGCTGAAATCGGGCCGGATGGCCGGGCGGGCATCCGTTCGGGCGGGCAGGTCTTTGCGCTGGAGCCGTGATGCCGCGATTTGCCGCCAACCTGACGACGCTTTTCACCGAGATGCCGATGCTGGACCGCTTTGCCGCCGCTGCCGAGGCGGGCTTCGAGGGGGTCGAGATCCTGTTTCCCTATGACATCGCCGCCCCCGAGCTGTATCGCGCCTCGGTCGCGTCGGGGATGGAGATCGTGCTGATCAACGCGCCGCCGCCGAATTGGGCGGGGGGCCCGCGCGGTTTCGCCGCCGTGCCGGGCCTGGAGGAGCGCTTTCGCCGCGATTTCGAACGCAGTCTGCGTGTGGCGCAGGTGCTGCGCGCGCGCCACATCCACATCATGGCCGGACGCGCCGAGGGCGCCGAGGCGCATGCGACCTTTGTCGCGAACCTGGCCTGGGCCACCGAACGCGCGCCCCATGCCAGCCTGACGATCGAGCCGATCAACCGCACCGACGTGCCGGGCTATTTCCTGGCCGATTACGACCTGGCCATCGACATCATCGACCGTATCGCCGCGCCCAATCTGGGGTTGCAACTGGACACCTATCACGCGCAGGCGATCACCGGCGACATGCTGGCCTGCTGGCGCAAAGTGGCGCCGCTGGTGCGCCACATCCAGATCGCGGGCAGCCCCGGTCGGCACGAGCCCGACCACGGCGATCTGGACCACCCGGCCTTGTTCGAGGCGCTGGACGACTGGGGCTATCGCGGCTGGGTTTCGGCTGAATATGCACCGGCCCGCACGACGCAGGGCGGCCTTGGCTGGCTGGCCCGCGCGCGGGCGACCGCCACCCGTCCCGCCTGAACGGCCCGAAATTTTCCAGCCGCCAAGGGAACTTGGGCGCGCATTGGCCCGTTTGCTGGCAGATGCGTCACCTCGCCGCGACAAACGCGGTGACGGACGTCCAAAGCAAAGGGAAAATTGCCATGAACTCGATCATCTACATTGTCGGCCTGATCGTCGTCGTCCTGTTCGTCCTGTCGTTCCTCGGCCTGCGCTGAGCTTACGGTGATGAACGAACCCCTCGAAACAGCCGGTTCCGCCCCGCGCGGGCATGTGGACTGGGCCTCGATCCTGGCCGGAGCCGCGATTGCGGCGGGCGCCTCGGTCGTGTTCACCGGCTTTACCGCAGCCATCGGGCTGGGGTCGGTTTCGGCGGAACCCGGTCAGGGTCTGGGCACATTCGCCCTGATCCTGGTCGGGTTGTTCGCCTTTGTGTCGATGGTCGCGGTCTATGGTCTGGGCGGGTATGTGGCGGGACGCATGCGTCGTCGCGGCATGGCCACCGAGGACGAGACCGAGGCCCGTGACGGCGTCCATGGCCTGACTGTCTGGGCCATCGGCATGATCCTGACCGGCATCCTGGCGGCAGGCGCGCTGTCCACCGGCGTGCGTGCGGCGGGCAACGCGGCCAGCACTGCGGTCGAGGCGACCGGCGCGGCTGTCGGCGGCGCCCTGCAGGGTACCGGCCAGCTGGCCGGCGGCATCGTCGGCGGCGCAGGTCAGCTGGCGGGCGGCGCGATCAGCGGCGTGGGCCAACTGGCCGGCGGTGCGATCACCGGCGCGGGAGAGGCTGCGGGCGGCGACATGGGCGGCAATCCGCTGGACTATGTCACCGACCGTCTGCTGCGCAGCGACGCTGCGGCCCCGCAGCAATTCTCGGACGAGGCGATCCGCAGCGAGGTCTTGGGCATCCTGGGCACCGTGCTGCGCACCGGCGAGGTCCCCGAGGATGACCTGGACTATCTGCGCGCCGCACTGGCTGCGCGGACGGAGTTGACCCCGGCCCAGATCGACACCCGTGTCGAGCAGGCCGTGACCCAGGCCCAGGAGCTGCGCGCCGAGGCCGAGGCCCGTCTGGAAGAGGCCCGTGCCCAGGCCGATGAGGCCCTGGCCACCGCCGAACAGCGCGCCCAGGAGCTGCAGGCCGAGGCCGAGCTGCGCCTGCAGGAGGCGCAAGACGCCGCCATCGAGGCCGCGGAATCGGCCCGTCGCGCCGCCGTCTGGTCGGCCCTGTTCCTGGCGGTGTCGTCGCTGGTGGCCGGTGTGGCCGCTTGGCTGGGCGCCATCCGGGGCGGCACCGACCGCGACGCAGGTCGCGTCTGGACCGGTCTGACCCGTCGCCGCGCCTGACCCGCGCGACGTGACGGAACCATGACAGCGGGGGCCCCCGGCAGCGATGCCGGGGGCCCTTCGCAATTGCGGGCTGGCTTTCTTGGGCCTGATCGGCTAGGGCAACCGCGAAACCTAAAGATTAAGGCCGTCATGGATATCCGCAATATCGCCATCATCGCCCACGTCGACCACGGCAAGACCACCCTGGTGGATCAGCTGCTGCGTCAGTCGGGGTCGTTCCGCGACAATCAGGCCGTCGCCGAACGGGCGATGGACAGCAACGACATCGAACGCGAACGGGGCATCACCATTCTGGCGAAAGCCACCTCGGTCGAGTGGAAGGGCACGCGCATCAACATCGTCGACACGCCCGGTCACGCCGATTTCGGCGGCGAGGTCGAGCGCATCCTGTCGATGGTCGACGGCGTCTGCCTGCTGGTCGACGCGGCCGAAGGCCCGATGCCGCAGACCAAGTTCGTCACCTCCAAGGCGCTGGCCCTGGGCCTGCGCCCCATCGTCGTGCTGAACAAGGTCGACAAGCCCGCCGCCGAACCCGACGAGACGCTGAACGACGTGTTCGACCTGTTCGCCAACCTGGGCGCCAGCGACGAGCAGCTGGACTTTCCGCATGTCTATGCCTCGGGCATCGGCGGATGGGCCGACGCGACGCTGGATGGCGAGCGCAAGAACATGGACGCGCTGTTCGACCTGATCCTCAAGCACGTCCAGCCGCCCAAGCAGATCAACCGCAACAACGAGCCGTTCCAGATGCTGGCGACCACCCTGGGCGCCGACGCGTTCCTGGGCCGCCTGCTGACCGGTCGCGTCGAGGCCGGCACCGCCCGCGCCGGCGACACGCTCAAGGCGATGACCCGCGACGGCGAGCGGATCGAACAGTTCCGCATCAGCAAGATCATGGCCTTCCGGGGCCTGACCCAGACCCCGATCGAGATGGCCGAGGCCGGCGACATCGTGACCATCGCGGGCATGGCCAAGGCCACCGTGGCCGACACGCTGTGCCATCCGGAAGTGATGGAGGCCCTGCCCTCGCAGCCGATCGATCCGCCGACCATCAGCGTGACCTTTGGCATCAATGACAGCCCGCTGGCAGGTCAGGAAGGCAAGAAGGTCCAGTCGCGCGTGATCCGCGAGCGTCTGATGAAGGAAGCCGAGATCAACGTCGCGATCAAGGTCGAGGACACGCCGGGCGGCGACGCCTTTGTCGTGTCGGGACGCGGCGAATTGCAGATGGGCGTTCTGATCGAGAACATGCGCCGCGAGGGCTTCGAGCTGTCGATCAGCCGTCCGCGCGTGATCTACAAGGAAGAGGACGGCCAGCGCCTGGAGCCGATCGAAGAGGTCATCATCGACGTCGACGACGAATATACCGGCGTGGTCATCGAAAAGCTGACCGGAGAGCGCAAGGGCGAGTTGGTCGACATGCGCCCCGCCGGTGTCGGCAAGACGCGGATCCTGGCCCATGTGCCGTCGCGCGGCCTGATCGGCTATCAGGGCGAGTTCATGACCGACACGCGCGGCAACGGCGTGCTGAACCGCATCTTCCACGGCTGGGCGCCGCACAAGGGCGCCATCCAGGGCCGCCGCCAGGGCGTCCTGATCAGCATGGAGAACGGCGTGTCCGTGTCCTATGCCCTGTGGAAGCTGGAGGATCGCGGCAAGTTCTTCATCGGCGCGCAGGAGCAGCTGTACCAGGGCATGATCATCGGCGAGCACAGCCGGGACAACGACCTGGAGGTGAACCCGCTCAAGGGCAAGCAGCTGACCAACGTCCGCGCCTCGGGCACGGACGAGGCCGTCCGCCTGACGCCCCCCGTCCGCCAGTCGCTGGAAGAGGCCATCGCCTATATCAACGACGACGAACTGGTCGAGGTCACGCCCAAGAACATCCGTCTGCGCAAGCGTCACCTGGACCCGCACGAGCGCAAGCGCGCCTCCCGCGCCGAAGCCTGAGGCCGAATCGCCATGACTGAAGGTCCGTCCACCCTTTTCGGGGTGGGCGGACCTGTCTTTTTTGGCATGTCGCCTAAGCGACATTTCGTGGTATCGTAATCAAACGGACCAGTTCGATAAACTTGTACCGGAATATTCCGAAGAACTTATTGATACAGCTGCGTTATCCGGGCCAGATCAGGCCATAGGCGTTTTTCATCGTAATCTTTTTCGTTCTGCCTCCTCCGCAACGGATCGGATAGCACTGCCATGAAACACCTGCGCCCCTCCACCGACCACCGCGGCCTGAACGAACGGGCTATCAGCGCCGCGATGCAACTGCTGGAGGACAGCGACCCCTGCCCGCCCACCGTCGACCAGATCGCCGTGATGCTGGACGAGCCCGTGGGCCGGTTGCGGACCCTGTTCCCCGATGACCGCAGCGTGCTGATCGCCAGCCTGGAACAGGCCATGATCCTGCTGATCGACACCTGCACCCGCGCAGTGGTCAAGGTCGATCCCGACGACCCGGTGGCGCAGTTCGGCAGCCTGGGCGACGCCTATCTGGACTGGGCCCACAGCAATCCCGACCAGTTCCGCCTGATGATGGATTGTCGTCTGGTGGATGCGCTGACGGTGCCGATCCTGCGCCGCTATACCGAGTCCCTGTCGGAGCTGATGGTGCGGATGCTGACCCGCGCCCGTGATGCGGGACGCCTTCACCCACGCGAGGACATCGCCATGCTGGTCCTGTCGTCGCGCTGCTATGCCAACGGGGTGGCGCGCATGATGGTCGATGGGCGGCTGCAGGAATGGGCGCCCGGCGGAGACCCGCTGACCGTGGCCAAGAGCCTGACCCGCGATTTCATCCGCCGCATGGCCCGCAGCGCCCAGCCAGAGGCGGCCTGATACTGCGGAGGATGTGACGGATTAGCCTCTTTCGGACCGCAGGGGCATGCGGTATCCCGGTTGCAACCCGTGAATGATCCGAAAGAGCAGCCGTGACCGATTACATCATCAAGGACATCGCCTTGGCCGAGTATGGCCGCAAGGAACTGGACATCGCCGAAACTGAGATGCCTGGCCTGATGGCGCTGCGTGCCGAATACGGCGCGGCCAAACCGCTGGCCGGCGCCCGCATCGTCGGCAGCCTGCACATGACCATCCAGACCGCCGTCTTGATCGAGACGCTGGTCGATTTGGGCGCGGATGTCCGGTGGGCCTCGTGCAACATCTATTCGACCCAGGACCACGCCGCCGCCGCCATCGCCAAGGCGGGCGTTCCCGTCTTTGCGATCAAGGGCCAGAGCCTGGAAGAGCATTGGGATTACCTGGACCGGTCCTTCCAGTTCCCCGAGGGTCCGAACCTGATCCTGGATGATGGCGGCGACGCGACGCTGTACGTCCTGCTGGGCGCCCGTGCCGAGGCGGGCGAGGATGTCATCGCCGTCCCGCAATCGGATGAGGAAACCGTCATCAAGGCGCAGATCCGCAAGCGGATGGAGCAGTCGCCCGGCTGGTTCACCAGGATGCGCGACCAGATCGTCGGCGTGTCCGAGGAGACGACCACCGGCGTGCATCGCCTGTATGATCTGATGAAGAACGGCCAGCTGCCCTTCCCCGCGATCAACGTCAACGACAGCGTGACCAAGTCGAAATTCGACAACAAGTACGGCTGCAAGGAATCGCTGGTCGACGGCATCCGCCGCGCCACCGACGTGATGATGGCCGGCAAGGTCGCCGTCGTCTGCGGCTATGGCGATGTGGGCAAGGGTTCTGCCGCGTCGCTGCAGGGCGCCGGCGCCCGCGTCAAGGTGACCGAGGTCGATCCGATCTGCGCGCTGCAGGCCGCGATGGACGGGTTCGAGGTCGTGACGCTGGAGGATGTGGCCGACAGCGCCGACATCTTCATCACCACCACCGGCAACCGCGACGTGATCCGGCTGGAGCATATGCGCGCCATGAAGGACATGGCCATCGTCGGCAATATCGGCCATTTCGACAACGAGATTCAGGTGGCGTCGCTGCGCAACCACAAATGGACCAACATCAAGGACCAGGTGGACATGATCGAGATGCCCTCGGGCAACCGGATCATCCTGCTGAGCCAGGGCCGCCTGCTGAACCTGGGGAACGCCACGGGGCATCCGTCCTTCGTGATGTCGGCCAGCTTCACCAACCAGGTTCTTGCCCAGATCGAGCTGTGGACCAAGGCCGACGAGTACAAGCCCGGCGTCTATATCCTGCCCAAGCATCTGGACGAGAAGGTCGCGCGCCTGCATCTGGAGAAGGTCGGCGCCAAGCTGTCCAGCCTGTCGCCGGAACAGGCGGCCTATATCGGCGTTACGCCCGAAGGCCCCTTCAAATCAGATCATTACCGGTATTGAACGCATGACCGAATACACGACCTTCACCTCGGAATCCGTGTCCGAGGGCCATCCCGACAAGATCGCCGACCAGATCAGCGACGCGATCCTGGACGCCATCCTGGCCGAGGACCCGCGCGCCCGCGTCGCCTGCGAGACGATGGTCAAGACCGGCGTGGCAATCATCTCGGGCGAGATCACGACCAGCGCATGGGTGGATCTGGAATCCATCGTGCGCGGCGTGATCACCGATATCGGATACAACTCCTCCGATGTCGGGTTCGACGGGGCGACCTGTTCGGTGATCAACATCATCGGCAAGCAGTCCCCCGAGATCAATCAGGGCGTTGACCGCGCAAGCCTCGAAGAGCAGGGGGCCGGTGATCAGGGCCTGATGTTCGGCTATGCCTCGGACGAGACCGACGTGCTGATGCCCGCGCCCATCACCTATGCGCATCGCCTGGTCGAGCGTCAGTCCAAGGTCCGCCGCGACGGCACGCTGTCCTGGCTGCGCCCGGATGCCAAGTCGCAACTGACCATGCGCTATGGCGCGGATGGCCGTCCCGAGGCGATCGATGCGGTCGTGCTGTCCACCCAGCACAACCCCGAGATCGCCCTGTCGGACCTGCGCGAAGCAGTGATCGAGGAGATCATCAAGCCGGTCCTGCCCGCCGAATGGCTGTCCGCGGACACCAAGTTCTTCATCAACCCGACGGGCAAGTTCGTCATCGGCGGCCCCGTCGGCGATTGCGGCCTGACCGGGCGCAAGATCATCGTCGACAGCTATGGCGGCATGGCGCGTCACGGCGGCGGCGCGTTTTCGGGCAAGGACCCGTCCAAGGTGGACCGTTCGGCCGCCTATGCGGGCCGTTGGGTCGCCAAGAACATCGTGGCGGCGGGTCTGGCGAAACGCTGCGAGATCCAGGTCAGCTATGCCATCGGCGTGGCCGAGCCGACCTCGATCAGCCTGAACTGCTTTGGGACGGAGACGGTGCCGGTGGACCGCATCGTGGCCGCGGTGCGTGCGGTGTTCGACCTGCGCCCCTTCGCGATCATCCGCGAGCTGGACCTGCTGCACCCGATCTATCGGCCGACCGCCAGCTATGGCCATTTCGGCCGTGAGCCCTATGCCCTGGCCGGGGCGACGGCCTTCAGCTGGGAGCGCACCGACCGGGCCGAGGCGCTGAAGGCCGCGCTGACGTAACAGAAAGGCCGCCCCTCGGGGCGGCCATTTTCGTTCAGCCGTAAAGCTTTCTGGCCCGATCCTCGAAGGCGCGGACAATGCGCGACATGGCCTCGTGGAACACGACGCCGATCAGCCGCTGCAGGATCGCGTTCTTGAACTCGAAATCGACAAAGAACTCGACCGTGCAGCCGCCTTCGGGACGGTCGGTGAAGGACCAGCCGCTGCGCATGTACTTGAACGGGCCGTCCAGATATTCCGTGTCGATCTTCCAGACGCCGTCCTCACCGGCAGGCCACAGCACGACCCGGCTGCCAAAGCGTTCGCGGAACACCTTGAAGCTGATCACCAGATCGGCGGCGATCTCCTCCGACCCGTCGGCCCGCGTCTCGCGCGCGCGGATGCGGGCGGCGCTGTTCCACGGCAGAAACTGCGGATAGCTTTCGACATCGGCCACCAGATCGTACATCTGGCGGGCCGA
The DNA here is from genome assembly GCF_005048265.1 of Paracoccus hibiscisoli. Taxonomy (GTDB): domain Bacteria; phylum Pseudomonadota; class Alphaproteobacteria; order Rhodobacterales; family Rhodobacteraceae; genus Paracoccus; species Paracoccus hibiscisoli. The sequence goes on along the minus strand of NZ_SUNH01000022.1, from coordinate 12,406 downwards.
GTAAGGCAGGGTGCGGCTGTCGCGGTGGTTCGGCACGGGATCGCTCTTGTGGTTCGTCGCGGCATCTGGTTCGATTCGCGACAGGATTTAACAGGCGGAGCCCGCTATGAACATGATCTGGCTGCTGCGTGCGGCGAAATGGGCGCGCCGGCCGCCCAGTGCCAGCACGGTCAAGCTGGTCCTTGGCATCATCGCCGCCGGGCTGGCCCTGGTCGCGCTGGAAAAGCTGGGGCTGTGGCCGGATTGGGCCACGCTGGACCCGCGCCCACCCCGTGTCCCGCGCTAGTCCTTGTGGACGGTGACCGGCACGGGACGCGCCTTGGGGGCGCCCAGCTTGAGGGTGATGACAAAGGCTGTCAGCAGGCCAGCAAAGGTCAGGATCAGGGTCATGGTATCCTCCGGTCTTGTCGGTCAGGATCTAATCACAGATCGCGTGAACCGAACGTGTCACATTGCCTCATGTCGCCCGACTCAAAGCCGCGCATCAGCCATTCCTGGCGCTGCGCCGCCGATCCGTGGGTAAAGCTGTCGGGCATTGGCGTGCGTCCGGCGCTTTCTTGGATCACGTCATCACCCACCGCCTCGGCGGCGCGCAGCGCCTCGTCCATGTCGCCAACGTCCAGCGTGCCGAAACGTTCCTGCGCGTGACGCGCCCAGATCCCGGCATAGCAGTCGGCCTGCAGCTCGGTCGCGACCGACAGGCGGTTGGCCTCGGTCTCGGACAGTCCCCGCTGCTGCGCGGCGCCAAGCGTGCCGGTCAGGTTCTGGACATGGTGGCCGACCTCATGCGCGATGACATAGGCTGCGGCAAAATCGCCCCCTGCCCCCATCCGGTCGGCCATCATGTCAAAGAAATCGGTGTCCAGATACACGCGCTGATCGCCGGGGCAATAGAACGGCCCCATCGCGGAGGACGCCCCGCCGCAGGCCGATTGCACCACGCCGCGGAACAGGACCAACGTCGGGTCCTGATAGGCGATGCCCGCCTGGTCGCGCAGGACCGGCTGCCAGATCTCCTCGGTATCGGCCAGCACGACGCTGACGAATTCGCCCCAGTCCTCGTCGCGCTGCGACAGTTCGCCGGATCCCCCGCCCTGGTTCTGCACGATCGGGCTGACGTCGATGCCGAAGAAATAGCCGACGGCCAGCACAACCAGCGTTCCCGCGATGCCCAATCCCCCTGCCGTGCCCATGCCGCGCCGGTCCTGTACGTTCCGGCTGCCCCGTCTTCCGCGCCATTGCATGACATGTCCTCGCCTGCTGTCGCGCCGAACGCGCGGCATGCGGCGCGGTTCCCGGGCCTATCACAGGGGCGCGACGGGCCTGCAAGCCGCTTGACGCGGGCGGTCAGGAGAGGGATGGACGGACAAAAGCGTGAAGGGATGGCGATGCTGCGCAGATTGTACGATTGGACGATGGGGCTGGCGGCGCATCGCCATGCAGAGCCGTCCCTGTTCGCGGTCAGCTTTATCGAAAGCTCGGTCTTTCCGATCCCGCCGGATGTCATGATGATCCCGATGATCCTGGCGCGGCGGGCGCGGGCCTGGGCGATTGCCGCCATCGCGACCGCGGGTTCGGTCCTGGGCGCGCTGCTGGGCTATTGGATCGGCGCGGTGCTGATGGGCTCGGTCGGCCAATGGGTGCTGACCGCCTATGGCAAGCAGGGCGCGTTCGACGACCTGGCACTGCGCTTTGCGGAATACGGGGGCTGGGCGGTGCTGATCGCGGCGCTGACGCCGTTTCCGTTCAAGGTCATCACCATCTTTTCCGGGGCGGTGGGCCTGTCGCTGCCGCTGTTCATCGTGACCGCGATCATCGGGCGTGCGGCGCGGTTTTTTGTCGTGGCGGCGCTGCTGTGGCGGTTCGGCCCGCCGATCCGTGATTTCATCGAGCGTCGGCTTGGGCTGGTCTTCGTGCTGTTCATGGCGGCACTGATCGGCGGCTTTGCCGCAGTGAGGTACCTGTGACCGGCAGACAGATCTGTTATCTGGCGGGGGCCGGGTCGGCCTTTCTGCTGATCGCGGCGCTTGGCTTTCAGGCCGCGGGCTATGCGCCGTGCGAGCTGTGCATCCTGCAGCGCTGGCCCCATGTCGCGGCGGTGGTCGTCGCGGCGCTGGTCTGGCTGACCGGCCGGGTCCGGGCGCTGGCCGTGCTGGGCATGATCGCCGCAGGGGCCGCGATGGGCTTTGCGCTGTATCATGTCGGCGTCGAGATGACCTGGTGGGCGGGGCCCGCGCATTGTTCGGGCGGGGTCGGCGATCTGACGCGCCTGTCCACGGCCGAGCTGATGACCCGCCTGCAATCGGCCCCGGTCGTGCGCTGCGACGAGATCGCCTGGAGCTTTCTGGGCCTGTCGATGGCCGCCTGGAACGCCCTTCTGTCGGCGGGTCTGGCGGGGCTTTGGGCAATCGGGGCGCGGCGCGGCGCCTGAGGGCGCCAGGGGGCATGTTTTCCTGACCCGGACTGCGGGGCGCGATTGCCCCCCGCAGCGGCCTCGGCTATACCGAACCCCAACTAGATGTTGAGGAATACCCGTGGCCGACACCCCAGAAGACGATCTGCCCGAAACCCCCGAAGAGGCCGTCGAACCCCGCGTCGTGATGCATCACGACGGCCCGGTGATCGATATCTCGACCGAGATGCGGACCTCGTATCTGGACTATGCGATGTCGGTGATCGTCAGCCGCGCGATCCCCGATCTGCGCGACGGGCTGAAGCCGGTTCACCGCCGCATCCTCTATGCGATGGACGAATCCGGCAATACCGCCGACAAATCCTATCGCAAATCGGCTCGCTCGGTCGGCGACGTGATGGGCAAGTATCACCCCCACGGCGACAGCGCGATCTATGACGCGCTGGTGCGGATGGCGCAGACGTTCTCCATGTCGCTCCCTTTGCTGGACGGCCAGGGCAACTTCGGCTCGATGGACGGCGATCCGGCGGCCGCGATGCGCTATACCGAAGTGCGCATGGACAAGGCCGCCAACTATCTGCTGATGGACATCGACAAGGACACCGTCGATTTCCAGGACAACTATGACGGCAAGGATCGCGAACCGACCGTCCTGCCGGCCCGTTTCCCTAACATGCTGGTCAACGGCGCGGGCGGCATCGCCGTCGGCATGGCCACGAACATTCCGCCCCACAACCTGGGTGAGGTGATCGACGCCACGCTGGAGCTGATCGCCGACCCCGACCTGCCGACCGAGCGTCTGCTGGAGATCATTCCCGGCCCCGACTTTCCGACCGGCGCGACCATCCTGGGCCGGTCCGGGGCGCGTAAGGCCTATCTGGAGGGGCGCGGCAGCGTCATCATCCGCGCCAAGACCCATATCGAGGAACCGCGCAAGGACCGCTTTGCCATCGTCATAGACGAGATTCCCTATCAGGTGAACAAGTCCACCCTGATCGAGCGCATCGCCGAACTGGCCAAGGAAAAGAAGGTCGAGGGCATCGCCACCGTCCAGGACGAATCCGACCGCCAAGGCGTGCGCGTCGTGGTCGAGCTGAAGCGTGACGCGACCCCCGACGTGGTGCTGAACCAGCTGTTCCGGTTCACGCAGCTGCAGACGACATTCGGATGCAACATGCTGGCGCTGAACGGCGGCAAGCCTGAACAGCTGGCGCTGCGCGATTTCCTGACCTACTTCATCAGCTTCCGCGAGGAGGTCGTCGCCCGCCGCACCGCGTTCGAGCTGCGCAAGGCGCGCGAGCGCAGCCACGTGCTGTGCGGTCTGGCCGTCGCGGTCAGCAATGTCGACGAGGTCGTGGCCACCATCCGCAGCAGCGCCGACGCCGCCGAGGCCCGGACCCGTCTGATGGAGCGTCGCTGGCCCGCCCATGATATCGTCGAATATCTGCGCCTGATCGACGATCCGCTGCACCCGGTGAACGAGGACGGCACCTACAACCTGTCCGAGGTCCAGGCCCGCGCCATCCTGGAGCTGCGCCTGCAGCGCCTGACCCAGCTGGGCGTCAAGGAGGTCACCGACGAGCTGCAGGTGCTGGCCGACAGCATCCGCGACTATCTGGCGATCCTGGCCTCGCGTGAGCGGATCATGCAGATCATCGCGGACGAGCTGCGCGAGGTCCGCGACCTGTTCGCCGTCCCGCGCCGCACCGAGATCGTCGACTGGTCCGGCGACATGATGGACGAGGACCTGATCGAGCGCGAGGACATGGTCGTCACCATCACCTCGGGCGGGTACATCAAGCGGACCGCGCTGGCCGAGTTCCGCGCGCAGCGGCGCGGCGGCAAGGGCCTGTCCAGCATGGCCACCAAGGAAGACGACGTGGTCACCACGCTGTTCGTCGCCAACACGCATACCGAGCTGCTGTTCTTCACGACCGACGGCATGGTCTATCGTCTCAAGACCTGGCGCCTGCCGCTGGCGGGCCGGACCTCGCGCGGCAAGGCGATGGTCAACATCCTGCCGATCGAGCCGGGCGTCAGCATCGCGGCCCTGCTGCCGATGGACGCGCCCGAGACGGAATGGGAGAGCTATCAGGTCATCTTCGCCACCGATGAGGGCGATGTGCGCCGCAACGCGCTGTCGGATTTCACCAATGTCCGCGCCAACGGCAAGATCGCCATGAAGATGCCCGACGGCGTCAGCCTGATCGGTGTGCGCCTGGCGACGGAGCAGGACGACGTGATGCTGGTCACCGCCCAAGGCCGCGCGATCCGCTTTCCGACGACTGCGGTGCGGGTCTTCAAGGGCCGCGATTCGACCGGGGTGCGCGGCATTCGTCTGGCCGAGGGCGACACGGTCGTCAGCATGTCCGTCATCCGCCATTTCGAGGCCGATCCGTCCGAACGCGTCGCCTATCTCAAGATGCGCCGCGCGGTGGCCGGCGCGCTGGATGACGGGGCCGAGGCCGACGAGGATGACGACACCCCCGAGGGCACCGTTACCCAGGAACGCTATATCGAGATGTCGGCGGCCGAGGATCTGATCCTGACCATCACCGCCAAGGGCGCGGGCAAGATCAGCAGCAGCCACGACTATCCGGTGCGCGGACGCGGGGGTCAGGGCGTGATGGCGATGGACCGCGCGATGCGCGGCGGCGCGCTGGTCGCCAGCTTCCCGGTCGACAGCTTTGACCAGATCATGCTGGCGACCTCGACCGGGCAGTCGATCCGCGTGCCGGTCGAGGGGATCAGCTTCCGCTCGCGCAGCGCGGGGGGCGTCAAGGTGTTCAACACCGCCCCCGGAGAGGTCGTGGTGTCGGTCGCCCGCATCGCCGAACAGGGCGAGGCCGAAGACATCGACCCCGACGCCCCCGATGGCGGACAGGACTGATAACAGGCGACCCGATCCCGCACAGGTGGGGTCGGGTTTTTTCGACGCGCGGGGGTGATGGTGGATCAATCGAACGAAACGGTGCTGCGCGAACGGCTTCAGACGGGGTTTCTGGGCGTGATCGCCTTTTCGCTGCTGATGTTCATGCTGGTGCAGGCCAAGTTCATCCTGATTTCGCTTGCCATCGCGATCATCCTGTTCTCGCTGACCTCGGACGCGATCCACGCGATCTCGACCCGGCTCAGGGTGCCGAACTGGCTGGCGACGACACTGGCGCTGATCGGCATCGCCCTGGGGCTTTTGTGGATCTCGACCACCATCGTGGCGCAGGTAAACGAGATCGTGTTCCTGGCCATCACCTATGCCGAACGGGCGCAGGCCGCCCTGCCCGCCCTGACCGAACGCCTTGGTCCCGAGGCGCAGGAGCGGATCATCACTGCGCTGACCAATTTCAACATCACCGGCTGGATCCGGTCGCTGGCGGGCCAGGCCTCCGGCATCCTGTCGGGCAGCGTGCTGGTGATCCTGTTCGTGGGCTTCATGTTCGCCGAGCAGGTCTGGTTCCCGGTCAAGATCGAGCGTCTGGCCGACGACCCCGAACAGGCACGCCAGATCCGCCAGATCATCGCGTCGATCATGCACCGGGTGAACCGGTATCTGGTGGTCAAGACCGGCGTCAGCGCAGTCACCGCCGCCATCGTCTGGGGCATCTTCACCGTGATGGAGCTGGAGCTAGCGACGGCGATGGCGCTCCTGACCTTCATCCTGAACTTCATTCCGTCGGTCGGGTCGATCGTGGCGACGATCATCGCGGCGCTGCTGGCCTTCGTGCTGTCGGGCGACACGACCGTCACGCTGATCGTGGGCCTGTTGTGCAGCAGCACCCAGTTCCTGATCGGCAACGTGATTGACCCGATGCTGCTGGGTCAGACGCTGCGCCTGTCCAGCTTTGGCATCATCCTGTCGCTGGCCTTCTGGGGGGCGATCTGGGGCGTGCCGGGAATGTTCCTGGCGGTGCCGATCATGGTGGCGCTGATGATCATCTGCGCCCATATTCCCTGGCTGCGGGGCGTCGCGGTGATGCTGTCGCGCGAAGGGCTGCCCGATGACGGCGCAGGCGACAGCGCGCAGGACCGCGCTGCCGCCTGAACCCGCGCCCTGAACCCGGAGGCCGTCAGCGCCCGTCAGGGCCCCCATCATCGGGCATGCCCTCGGCGTCTGCGATATCGTCACGGATCAGCATCGGGTCGGGCTGGTTCAGCGCGGCCGGGGCGGGTGCAGCCGCCGGTGTTGCGGGCTCGATCCGCGGGGCGTGACCGGGCAGCGCCTCGGGGTTGCGCAGCCAGATGTCGCGTTGGGCGAAGGGGATCTCGATCCCTTCTTCGGCAAAGCGCGCAACGACGCTGTGCAGCAGGTCGGAGGTCACGCCCAGACCCGTCCCCACATCCGCCAGGATCGCCCGGATCTCGAAGTTCAGCGAATCCGCGCCCAGGCCCCGGAACAGGATTGCCGGGGCCGGGTCGATGGCGACCAGCGGGTGATCCTCGGTGATCTCGCGAAGGATACGCTCGACCTGGCGGGTGTCGCTGCGATAGCCGACACCGATCGGGATGATGATCCGCCCGATCTTGTTGTGGCGCGTCCAGTTGGTGACCGGCTGGCTGATGAAGTCGCTGTTGGGGACGATCACCTCGGTCTTGTCGAAGGTCTCGACCATGGTCGAGCGGACCGAGATCTTCTTGACGATGCCCTGCTGACCGCCTGCGCTGACCCAATCGCCCACGCTGACGGGACGTTCGATCAGCAGGATGATGCCGCTGACAAAGTTCGACACGATGTTCTGCAGGCCGAAGCCGATGCCGACCGACAGCGCACCCGCGACGATGGCAAAGGACGACAGGTCAATCCCGGCCGAGGTGATCGCCATCAGCGCGGCCAGAAAGATCCCGACATAGCCCAGGCCCGCCACCAGCGCGTTCTGACCGCCCGCATCCAGGCGCGTCTTGGGCAGGATCGAGTTGCGCAGCATCCCCTGCACCCCGCGCGTCAGGGCATAGCCCACGGCGAAGATGATCAGGAAGGTCAGGATCGCGCCCGGCGACAGGGTCACGCCGCCCAGGCTGAACCCCTGGCGAAAGCGGATCCAATATTCCGACAGCTCTTGTGGGGTGGCGCCCCAGATGACCAGGAACAGCGGCACCGAGGCCAGCACCAAGGCGAACCCGGACAGCAGCGGCGCCAGCCCCTCGCGCGCGCCCTCGGCCCCGCGCTGCAGCATGTTGAACAGATCGGCCACGAAATCCTGCAGCAGGATCAGCAGACCGACCAATGCCAGCGAAAACAGCCAGGGCCAGACCATCAGGTTGCCCATGTTGATATAGCCCGCCGCCGTCACGACCACCGCGATAGGCGCCAGAATGCGCGTCAGCTGCCCGGCCCAGGCCACGATCCAGTGGCGATAGGACAGATCCTGGGTCACGGCCTCGCGCGTCAGGCGGCGCAGGATGTTGCCAAGCCGGAACATCGCCAGCGCGGCCAGCACGATCAGCGCCAGATGCCAGACCCCGGCTGCGGCTTCGGAGAACTGCACGGGGACGCGCCCGACCTGCGCCTCGCCCTGCTCATAAAGGCCCGACAGCGGCAGCACCGCCCGCGACAGGATGTGATGGATCGCCATCAGCAGCGCCAGAAGCGTCACGACCCGGCCTGCGGAGACGCGCGCCCCCTCGCTCATCTGCAGGGAGGTATAGGCGATGGCGGTGCGCGGAAACAGCGCGCGCGCCATCCAGATGCCGCCGAACAGGATCACCGCCGCAACCGGCAGCGCGTTCAGGATCGGCGTGGTCCAGGGACCGGGCAGGCCCGTGGCCTGGATCGCGCTGATGCCCAGATAGACGCCCGCCATGGGAATGGCGATCTGGCCCAGAGAGACGACAAAGGCCAGCACGGCCCGCGAATGTTCCGTGGCGCGCGATGACAGACGCGACGGCAGCGCCACGATCCAGGCCCGTCCCCAGGTCAGGATCACCAGCGCCGCGATCAGATAGGCCGCCACCTGCGGCAGGCGGGGGCGCAGATCGGCCCAGGCCTGAGGCGTGGCATCGCGGCCCGTCACCTCTGCGCCGATGCCCTGCGCCAGGGCCAGGCCGTCACCGGCCGCGGCCCCCCAGGATTGCGGCAGCAGGGGTGAGGCCGTCTGCTTGGACAGCTCCAGCGCCTGGCGTTGGCGGGCGATCTCGTCGATCTGGCTGATGATGGAATTGGCGCGGCTGGTCGCCTCGGTCGCGGCCAGGCGGGGGGCCTGCGCGGTCGACAGCTGGCGGTTCAGCTCAGCCCGGCGGTTGGCCAGCTCCTCATCCTCGGTCTCGCCCTCTGCGGGGGCGGGGCCAAGCGCGTCGATCTGATTGCGCAGGGTGGCGATGCGGTCGCCGTTGACGGTCTGCCCGGCCTGCAACTGGTCGCGCCAGTCGATGATCCGGGTTCGGGTGCGGGCCAGTTCCTCGTTCGTGGCCTGGGGGTTTGCGGTCAGCGCCTCGGCGCGTTCGGCGACCTGCTCCCAGATCTGGTAATTCGGGCTCTGGGCGAAAGCGGGCGCCGCCGTCAGGGTCAGCAGCGCCACAAGCAATGGTGCAATCAGATGTCGCATGAAACCTTTCAGTCTTCGTAGACCTGCGGAAGATCGGGCGTGGGGCGGGTCAGCCAGTCGGGCACCGGCAACCCCTTGGCCCGCAGGAAGTCGGGGTTGAACAGCTTTGTCTGATAGCGGGTTCCGTAATCGCACAGGATGGTGACGATGGTATGGCCCGACCCCATTTCGCGCGCCATGCGGATGGCGCCCGCGATGTTGATGCCGGACGATCCGCCCAGGCACAGCCCCTCGTCCTTCAGCAGGTCAAAGACGATGGGCAGCGCCTCGGCATCAGAGATGCGCCAGCTGTGATCGGGGGTGAATCCCTCCAGGTTCGCGGTGATGCGCCCCTGCCCGATGCCTTCGGTGATGGAACTGCCGGGGCTGTCGAATTCGCCGGTGGTGTAAAAAGAATGCAGCGCGGCGCCCTCGGGGTCGGCCAAGCCGATCCTGACGCCCTTGTGCTGCAGCGCGTCGGCCACGCCCGCCAGCGTGCCCCCCGACCCCACCGCGCAGATGAAGCCGTCGACCTTGCCGCCGGTCTGTTCCCAGATCTCGGGGCCGGTCGTCTCGACATGCGCGCGGCGGTTGGCGACGTTGTCGAACTGGTTGGCCCAGATCGCGCCATTGGGTTCGGTCCGGGCCAGCGCCTCGGCCAGGCGGCCGGAATAACGGACATAGTTGTTGGGGTTGCGATAGGGCGCGGCGGGCACCTCGACCAGTGTCGCACCGGCCAGGCGCAGCATGTCCTTTTTCTCCTGGCTCTGGGTCTCGGGGATCACGATCACCGACTTGAAGCCCATGGACGCGCCCACCAGCGCCAGACCGATGCCGGTATTGCCGGCCGTGCCCTCGACGATGGTGCCACCGGGGCGCAGGGCGCCGCGCGCCACCGCGTCCTTGATGATGTACAGCGCCGCGCGGTCCTTGACGGACTGGCCGGGGTTCATGAACTCGGCCTTGCCCAGGATCTCGCAGCCGGTCTCCTCGCTGGCGCGCTTGAGGCGGATCAGCGGGGTGTTGCCGATCGCGTCGGCCAGATCAGAACAGATTCGCATGGCGATCGACCTTCTTTCCGGATGGGTTCAACGTTCCGTTTACCTATACGCCCCCGGCTTGGAGGGGCAACCCCAGCTGCCCCCGCAGCCGGTCCACCCGCGCGTCCAGCCACAGCGACAGCGTGGCAAGCGGCCCGTTGCTGATCTGGCCCGCGTCCACCAACTGGGACAGCCGCGCGCGGTCCATCAGGTGGCCGCGGATATCCTCGGCCTCGCCGTCCAGGCCGTGGATGCCCGCGGACCCGTCCGGCAGATCGGCGATGCCCACGTATTGATACAGGAACTCGCAGACCGCGCCGGGGCTGGGATAGGCGTGAAAGGCCGGGAACAGCCGCGTGACCGTGATGTCGGCCTCCTCCTGCGCCTCGCGCAGGATCGCGGCCTCGGGGGTCTCTCCGGCGTCGATGCGACCGGCGACCGGCTCCAGCAGCCAGGGCTGCGGATCGCCGCGCAGCGCCGGGGCAAAGCGGAACTGTTCGATGACCAGAACCCGGTCGCGCACCGGGTCCCAAGGCAGCAGAACCGCCGCATCGCCCATCAGGAACGCCTCGCGGGTCATGCTTGCGGTCTGGCCGCCCAGATGCAGCTCATGGGTCAGATCGCGCCGCTCGACGCCGAAATAGCCGGTAAAGGGCTGGCTGCGCGCCAGGGTGCGGATGGCCTGCGCCGGGCGGAGGGGCACGACCCCCTGCCCCGACGGCGCCATGGCCTGCGCCCGGATGCGGCTGGAGGCCCAGATGCCCGTCATGGGCAGCCGCCAGGCCAGCAGCGCCGGGTCGACATCGGGGCCAGCCGCAAGGATCTGGCGCGCGATCTCGGCGGCCAGCGCGACGTGGTCGGGCGGCGCCGCGCCGTCCTGCCCGGTGCCCTCCGCGGCGACGCCCAGAACCGCCTGCCCGTGCCAATCCCGCGCGGTCAGCCCCATCACCGCCGCATAGCGGGCCAGCGCATCATTCATCGTCACCGCGACCCCCGTGACCGCGCCCGCGGAGGCGACCAGCGCGGGCCAGCCGTCGCGCGTGATGCCGGCGCCTGTCCCGCCCCGCAGCGCGCCGCCGATCGTCACCGGCGTCCCGTCCAGCGACAGCACCTCCAGCATCGGCGGCTGTGCCAGCACGCCCAGCAGCACGATCACAATTGCTGCCCCTGCCCGCGCAGGGCCGCCGCGACCCCCATGTCATACGAGGTCTGGGCAAAGACCCGGTCGAACCCCGCGAACAACAGCTGCGACAGCGCCTGCCCCTCGGGTGAGGCGACATGGCGCGCATAGTCCGACAGCGCCGCATCCTCCAGCGGGCCATAGGCCAGCATCAGGAACCCCTGCAGCCAGGCAGTCGCCTCGGCCTCGATCTGATCGCGCTGCGCCCAGGCATCGCTCATCATCTGGCGGTCATCGGGGGGCATGTCAAAGCCGCCCGCCGCCGCATAGCCGCGCGAAAAGGCGATGGCAGCATTCAGCCCGCCCGCCACGTTGGGCGCGACCATGTCGGCCTCGTCGATCATCCGCGCGATCGCCTCGGCGCGCGGCTGATCCGCCGCGTAGCCTTGGGCAAAGGCCGCGCGGGCCTGATCCTCGACCCCGTCCTCCTGCAGCGCGCGGCGGGCCGATATCTCCAGCCCAACCACCCGCCGCCCCACACCCGAAGCGTGAAAGGCCAGCCCCCGGTCGATGGTCGCAGGTTCGGCCCGCGCCATGGCCTCGCCAAGCCCCTCCCGGAACAGCGCCTCCATGCGGTCGGGCTGGTGGATGCGTTCGACGACGCGCGCCCAAGGCAGCCCGCCCCCCGCGATCAGCCCCTCGGCCTCCATCCGCGCGGCCTCGCTGACCGCCTCCTGCTGCAGAAGCGGCATGAGATCGGCCAGCTGCAGCACCTCCCACAGCCGATCCGCACGGTCGGGCACGGGCGCGACCATCTGGACAGGCGTCGCAGGAGCCTGCGCGGGCAGCGGCGTCGGGGGCATGGCGCAGGCGGCCATCAGGCCCAGAATGGTCAGCATGTCCCGTCCCTCTCATGGAAAATTCGTCGGCTTCCGATTTTTTCGTTGAAACCCCCTTGCGCTTCAACCCCTGCCCCTCTAATTCCGCGACACCACACCAGAAAAGCGCGGAGAGGTGCCGGAGTGGTCGAACGGGGCGGTCTCGAAAACCGTTGAGCCTGCAAGGGTTCCGTGGGTTCGAATCCCACCCTCTCCGCCACGCATCCTTGTATGGCGCTGATTTCATTTATCTTTCCTTGAGAGCAGTATTTTATCCCCCCTTGCGTCCCCCCAGACTGATTTGGAAGATGCGGGGCGTTGTTGCAGAAAGGCGGCCTGATGCGTGACTGCCCCTTCCCCCTTCATCGTCAGGCCACGCGGACGATCTCGGCGGTGCCGAGGGCGTTGAAGCGGTTCATGAGCGCGACGCGGATATGGAT
>NZ_SUNH01000003.1 GCF_005048265.1 Paracoccus hibiscisoli | reverse complement strand
CGCGTTCTCAGCGACATTATCTTCATCAATCGCAATGGCTTGCGGTGGTGCGATGGTGAGGGCATGAACGCCACCGGTTCGAGAGAATGCCCGAACGGAGAATACGGACCGGCCAAGACCCTCTACAATCGCTGGAAGCGTTGGAGCGATAATGGGGTCTTCGCCCGGATCATGGTCGGCCTGGCCGCCGAGGGCGCCGATCCGAAGACAATCATGATCGATGCCACGTATCTGCAGGCGCATCGCACGGCTTGCAGCCTGCGCGCGAAAAAGGGGGGCGGGGTCGCCAGATCGGCCGAACGAAAGGCGGCATGAACACGAAGCTGCATGCTGTCACCGATGCGAAAGGCCGTCCCATCCGGTTCCACATATCGGCAGGGCAGGTCAGCGATTACACCGGTGCGGCAGCACTGTTGGGCAGCTTGCCGAAGGCGGACTAGTTTCTGGCTGACAGGGGATATGACGCCGACTGGCTGCGAGAAGCGTTGGAAGCCAAAGGGATAAGCGCCTGCATCCCCGGCCGGAAGTCCCGCAAGAAGACCGTGAAATACGACAAGCGGCGCTACAAAAGGCGCAATCGTATCGAGATCATGTTCGGTCGTCTGAAGGACTGGAGACGTGTCGCCACGCGTTACGACAGGTGTCCAGAGACATACCTCTCCGCCATCGCATTGGCCGCGACTGTCTTGTTCTGGCTGTGAAACTCAATGAGTCTGGAACCTAGAGAACCGCGCCGATCTTCCATGGGACGAACTCGTTGTCGCCATAGCCGAACCCCTCCGACTTGGTGCGCTGGCCCGAGGCGGTGTCCAGCAGCAGGTCATAGATCTGCGCGCCCATCGCCTGCAGGTCGGTGCCCTGGTCGACTACCGTGCCGCAGTTGATGTCCATGTCCTCGTGCATCTGTGCGAACAGGGTGGAATTCGACGCCAGCTTGACCGAGGGCGCGGGCTTAGCGCCAAAGCACGATCCGCGACCGGTGGTGAAGGCGATCAGGTTGGCCCCTGCCGCCACCTGACCCGTCGCCGCGACCGGATCGTATCCGGGGCTGTCCATGTAGACCAGGCCCGGCACCGCGATGCGTTCGGCATAGGCGAAGGCGCCCGCGACCGGGGCCATGCCGGCCTTGGCCACCGCGCCCAGGGATTTTTCCAGGATGGTGGTCAGCCCGCCCTTCTTGTTGCCGGGCGAGGGGTTGTTGTCCAAGGACGCGCCGTTTTTCGCCGCATAGTCACGCCACCAGTCGATCATGCCCGCGATGCGCGCGCCGGTCGCGGGGTCGGCGCGGGCGATCAGCAAATGCTCGGCGCCGAAGATTTCGGGCGTTTCCGACAGGATCGAGGTGCCGCCCGCCACGACCAGCATATCAGAGGCCACCCCCAGCGCCGGATTGGCGGTGATGCCCGAAAACCCGTCCGAGCCGCCGCATTGCATGCCCAGGGTCAGCGCGCTGACGGGCTGCGTGCTGCGGATGTCGGCATTGGCGGCGGCCGCGATCGGCTCCAGCAGCTCCAGCGCGCGGGCGACCGCCGAGGCGGAGCCGCCGACCTCCTGGATGTTGAAGCTGTGATAGCGGTCGCGCGTCCAGTCGGTCGGCTTGTAGAGGGTCAGCTGGTTCACCTCGCAGCCCAGGCCCACGATCAGCACGCCGCCGAAATTGGGGTGGTCGCGATAGCCCTTGAGCGTGCGGACCAGCACGTCGAACCCCTCGCCCTGCGCGGCCATTCCGCAACCCTGGTCGTGCACGATGGGGGCAAAGCCGTCGATATTGGGGTATTTCGGCCCCAGCACCCGCGTCGCCGCCTGCGCGATGGCATGACACACCGTGGACGAGCAGTTCACCGACGCCAGGATGCCGATGAAGTTGCGCGTCCCCACCCGCCCGTCGGGGCGCAGATAGCCCTGAAAAGTGGTGCGCGCGGGCGGCGGGGGCAGGTGGCCGCGCTGGTCGGCGTGGTGGGAATGGACAGCGCTCATGGCGATGTTGTGGACATGGACATGCTGGCCCGGCGCGATGGGCTGGGTCGCCTGCGCCATGATCTGGCCGTATTTCACCACCGCATCGCCGGGTGACAGCGCGGTCAGCGCGAATTTGTGGCCCAGCGGGATAGGGTCGGCCAGCGGCGTGCCCAGCGCGTGTTCCCCCGCCGCCATGGGGCGGAGCGCGATGCCCACGCTGTCGGCGGGGTTCAGGCGGATCGCGTCGGGGGCGCCTGCGGGGCGATGGGGCAGCACGGGCGGCAGGGTCATGATGCGGCCTTTCGGGCGATGGCTGACAGTTCGGGCATGGCGTGTCCGTCGGGGCCGACCCAATCCAGAAAGGCCCCGATGCGGCGGGCGACCTTTTCCGGGTGGTTCTGGGCGATATCGGCCAGACGGTGGTCCAGGAACGGGTTGGCAAAACGGTCCAGCGTCACCGCCAGATAGGCGCGCGCCTGCGGCCCCCGACCGCGCGCGGCGAAACCGGGCAGGACCTCATCGGCACAGATCCGGTCCAGCGCGGCGCGGTCCGGCCCCGCCATCATCTGACGCACCAGCCGGGCGGGGTCGGCCCCCGCCGCCAGCCAGCGGTCGGCCAGCACGGTATGGCCCAGGTTGAGGATGTGCAGCTTCAGCCGCTCGATCTCGTCCAGGTCGGGGACCAGCTGGACGGCGGGGTGGTCGCAGGGCAGGGCGACGCCCGGCCCCGCCTGGATCGCCCAGAGCGCATAGGGTTCGGCCACCGCGCCCGCAGGCTGCAGCGGTTCGGACACGATCCGGTCCACCAGGCTGTTGACCCAGACACAGGCCTGCAGCCAGTCGCACAGCGCGTCCGGGGCCCGCTGCGCGCGGGCGATCTGCATCACGCGGGCGCGAAGGACGGCGCCGTTTTCCGGGACCAGCTCCATCGGAAAGATCGACAGCGGCGCGCCGCCCGCCGCCTGCCTGTGGGCCAGCAGGTGATACAGCTTGGCCGGAAAGCTCATCGCCTGGTCAAAGGCGGGCGCGTCATCGGCGGGCTGGGGCTGATAGCCCCGGTCGCCGGTGTTGGACAGGATCGCCTGCGTTTCACTGGCCGCCAGCCTGCACAGCGCGGGCCAATCCGTCGCCGTGGACAACGTGCGCCGGACCGAGGTCACGCGGATTTCGCGGTCGACCACCTGTCCGTCGGACAGGCCGCGGATGCGCACCGGATAGCCGCGCGGGTCGGCCAGCGCCGCCAGACGCCCCGCCCGCGACGGGTCGCCCGTCGTCTGCACCACAGTGACCGTGCGCGGTGTGGCAGCCTCATGGAAGAACAGGTCGGCATGGGCCTGAAGGAACCGGCTGGTGCCGAATTGCAGGATCGGGGTCGGCTCAGACATGGATGATCGCCTTGATCAGCGCGCCGCGATCGGCGGCCCATTGCGGCAGCATGGTCGCGGCCTGATCCAGCGTGGTGGAATGCGTGGCCAGCCGGTCCACCGGCACGCGCCCGTCGCGGATGCAGGCCATCACATGGTCGAAATCGGATTTCAGCGCATTGCGGCTGGCCAGCAGGGTCGTCTCGCGCTTGTGGAATTCGGGGTCGGGAAAGGTCAGGTCGCCCTTGACCACCGACAGCAGGACATAGGTGCCGCCATGGCCCAGCCAGTCCAGCCCCCGGTTCATCGCCGCGATGCTGCCCGTTGCGTCAAAGACCGCGTCATAGGTCGCCTGCGCCTCCTGTCCGACCTGTTCGGTCCGGGCCTGGGGCAGGACCCCCGCCGCCAGGGCCAGGCGTTCGGGCGACGCATCGCGCAGCGTGACCTGGGCCCCCGCGATGCCCGCAAAGATCGCGGCGGCCAGACCGATCGGGCCCGCCCCCACGATCAGCGCCGCAGCGCCGGGCCGCAGCCGCGCGCGGGCCACGCCGTGCGCGCCGATGGCCAGGAACTCGACCATGGCGGCGGCGGTCTCGGACAGGCCGTGGGCGGGATAGAGGTTGGCTTCGGGGACCACGATCTCCTCGCACATGCCGCCATCGACATGCACGCCCAGGACCGCGATCGCCTCGCAGCAGTTGGGCGCGTCGTTCCGGCAGGCGCGGCAGGTGCCGCAGGTCAGATAGGGGTTCACCACCACCAGATCGCCCGGCGCGATGGTTCCGTCGCTGCTGGCGTCCAGCGCCCGGCCCGACAGCTCATGGCCCATCACGCGGGGATAGGCGAGGAACGGCTGCTGCCCGCCAAAGATGTGATAATCGGTCCCGCAGATGCCCACATGGCCGATCCGCACGCGGACATGGCCCAGCCGCGGCTCGGGGCGCGGGCGGCTTTCCAGCCGCAGCGCACCGGGTTCCGCGCAGATCAGGGCCGTCATCTGGGTCATCGTCATCTCCGGGTTCGGGGGCCGCCTTGGCTTGCGGGGTTATGGTTCTTTATATAAAAAGAACCGAACCGGTCAACGGGTGATGCACAGGAGGCGGCGATGACGCGCGACAACCGGCTGTTCAAGGCCCAGGTCAATCGCCTGCTGACCCTGATCGAGGATCAGGGCGAGGCCGCCCTTGGGTCTGAGGCCGGTCTGGCCGCCAGTCTGGAAGCCAGCCGCACGACCGTGCGCGCCGTGCTGTCCCATCTGCACGACCAGGGCGTGATCGCATGGGACGGGCGGGACAAGCGCCTGTTGCGCGCGCCGGAACCGGGCGATTTCTTTGACACCGACCAGACGCGCAGCACGCAGGACCTGATCCGCGACCGGTTCCTGGAATGGGTGCTGCAGGGCGACGTGGCCCCCGGCACGGTCCTGAACGAGACGCGTCTGGCGCGGCAGTTCGACCTGCCGCTGGCCGGGCTGCGCGAGTTCCTGATCCGTTTTGAGCCCTTTGGCCTGATCGAAAAGCAGCCGAACCGCCACTGGCTGCTGAAAGGCTTTACCCCCGATTTCGCCGCCGAGATGTTCGAGGTGCGCCGCCTGTTCGAGACCCGCGCCCTGACGCGGCTGATCGCCGAGCCGGACCCCGCCCTGACCCAGCGCCTGACCGGCCTGCGGGCCGATCATCTGGCCGTGACTGCGGGCGGGCGGCGCGCGGCGCTGGAGTTTCCGGCGCTGGATGCGCGGTTCCACGCGCTGCTGTGCGACGGTGCGCGCAACCGCTTTGTGTCGGATTTCAGCCGGACGATCTCGATCATCGTGCATTACCACTATCTGTGGACCAAGAAGGACGAGGCCGACCGCAACCGCCATGCCGCGGCCGAGCATCTGGCCATCATCGACGCGATCCTGGCGGGCGATGCGCAGGCCGCCCAGGACGCGCTGGCGCGGCATCTGGACACGGCCTGGCACACGCTGTCGACCTCGGTCGACTGGCAGGCGCGCGGGCAGGTCTGACGGCGCGCTTGACAGGGACGCGGCGTTTCGCCTAGCTTTGGTCCAACCACCGAACCAAACGCAGGGAGGGCGTCGTTTGGCCGGAATATCCGCCGTCGAAGACATCAGATCGGTTCTCAGCCGGGAAATCGTGGACGCCTATAGCCCGGGCCAGTTCCTGCCCAATGAGCGCGAGCTGGCCGAACGCTTTGGCGTAGCGCGCAACACCATCCGCGAGACGATGATCCACCTGGAGGCCTTTGGCCTGATCGAGAAGACCCGCCGCGGCGCTCGCGTCCGGCAAGCCGACTTCGACCCGGTGTTCCAGATCTTTGCCCAGCATTTCGACAGCAGCCCCGACCGGTTGGAGGATGTGCTGAACTTTCGCCGCCTGACCGAGACGGGGGCCGCCCATTTCGCCGTCCGCCATGTCGACGACGCGGTGCTGGACCGGATGCGGCTGGCCAATGACCGCATGGCCACGGCGGTGACGGTCGCGCAGGCGGCCAGCCATGACTATGATTTCCACCTGGGCCTGATCGAGGCGGCGCGAAACGACATGGCGCTGCGCATGTATCGGGTCATGGGGGTCACGCTGCGTTTCTACCTGGAGATCGGCAAGTCGCAGCATTCAGACACCCAGACCGCCCATGCCCAGCACGCCCGCATCATCGACGCGCTGCAGGCGCGCGACCATGCGGCGCTGTGCGCGGCGCTGCACGACCATTTCGACCATTCCGGCCTGGTCCTGGCCGCCAACCGATCGGCCGGCACCCCCGGCTGACGCGACTGATCCTTGAGGGAGGAACCCATGAAACTGATCACCCTGACCACCGCCCTGGCGGCGCTTCTGGCCGGACCGTTGGCCGCCCAGGAGGTCACCGTCCGCGTGGCCTATGAGAACAACCCCGGAGAGCCGGTCGACCTGGTGATGAACCGGTGGGCCGAGCTGGTCACCGAGGCCTCGGGCGGCGACGTCGCGCTGGAGCTGTTCCCGTCGTCCCAGCTGGGCGCCAAGCAGGATGTGATCGAGCAGGGGATGATGGGCGTGAACGTCATCACCATCGCCGATGTGGGGTTCCTGACCGATTACGACCCCGATCTGGGCATCCTCTTCGGCCCCTACCTGACCGACAGCCCCGAAAAGCTGTTCGAGATCTATGAATCCGACTGGTTCAAGGAGAAGGAGGCCGCGCTGCGCGAGAAGGGCATCCATATCGTCATCTCGAACTATCTCTACGGCACGCGGCAACTGCTGACCAAGACGCAGGTCGAAACCCCCGACGATCTGGCGGGCCTGAAGATCCGCACCCCCAACAACCCGATGCAGATCCGCGCCATCGAGGCGATGGGCGGCACCGCGACGCCCATGCCCCTGGGCGACGTCTATCCGGCGCTGACCCAGGGCGTCATCGACGGGGTCGAGAACCCGCTGGCGGTGCTGCACGGCCAGAAGCTGCATGAGCAGGCCAAGCATCTGTCGATGATCGGCTATCTGACCAACACCTCGCTGTGGCTGGGCGGAGAGGCCTATTTCGCCACGCTGGACCCGGAGGTCGTCCAGATGCTGCACGAGACGGGCCATCAGGCGGGCCTCTACAGCCAGGAGCTGGCGGCAGAATCGGATGCGCAGATGCTGGCGGACATGGAGGCCCAGGGCGTCCAGGTGACCTATCCGGACCTGGCGCCGTTCCGGGACCGGGCGATGGCCTTCTATGACCAGTTCCCGGAATGGTCGGACGGTCTGTACGACCAGATCCAGGCGCAACTGCAGGACTGACCCGCAACGGGTGCCGCCCCGCGCGGCACCCCCCTTTCCGGACATGACCCGATGAAACATCTTGCCGGCCTGGCCTCGGCCCTGGGCGCGCTGCTGGTTGCCGTGCTGGTGACGCTGACCGCCGCCGCCGTCTTCATGCGCTATGTGATGGGCGCGCCGATTTCCTGGACCGAGGAGGTCTCGGCCATCCTGATGATCTGGATCATCATGCTGGGCGCGATATCCTGCGAATGGCACCGCCAGCACCTGACCATCGATTTCGCGGTGGCCTGGCTGCCGCGTCCGGGGCGGCGGCTGCTGGGCATCGCGGTGGCGCTGCTGTCGGTTGCGGTGCTGCTGACGATGGCCTGGCTGGCCTGGGGTCTGGCGCAGGGTGCGGGGTTCAAGCGGACGCAGATCTTGGGCGTGTCCTGGTTCTGGATGAACCTGGCGGTGGTGGTGGGCGCCCTGGGCGCTAGCGCCGTGACGCTGTGGCGGATGGTCCTGCCCGCCCGCGACCCGCTGGACCCCGCATCGGAGGATGAGCGGTCGTGACCTGGATCATCATCATTCCCATCATGCTGGCCATGTTCATGCTGAACATGCGCATCTATCTGGCGATGTTCGCGGGCATCCTGGGCTATTTCCTGTTCTTTTCGCCGGTGCCGCTGGCCATCGCGGTCCAGCGTTTCATGTCCCCGGCCGAGAACGCATCCCTGCTGGCGATCCCGTTCTTCGTGCTGCTGGGCACGCTGTTGGGCAGTGCGGGCATCGCCACGCGCCTGCTGCGGCTGGCCGATCTGCTGGTCGGGCGGCTGACGGGTGGGCTGGGCCACACCAATGTGATGCTGTCCACGCTGATGGGGGGAATCTCGGCCTCGAACCTGGCGGATGCGGCGATGATGTGCCGCATGATCGTCCCCGAGATGGAGCGGCAGGGCTACAAACGCTCGATCGCGGCGGCGATCACGGCGTGTTCGTCGCTGATCACGCCGATCATCCCGCCGGGAATCGCGCTGATCATCTATGGGTTGGTGGCCGATGTCTCGATCGGGTCGATGTTCGTGGCGGGCATCCTGCCGGGGCTGATGTGCTGCGCGCTGCTGCTGATCGCGGTCTGGCTGGTCGCCCGGCGCGAGGGTTACAAGCCGTCGCGCACCACCTGGCCCACCATGCGCGAGACGGGGACCACGCTGCTGGGCGCCTGGCCCGCGCTGTTCCTGGTCGTGGTGATCGTGGGCGGCATCCGGTTCGCGATCTTCACCCCGACCGAGGCCGGGGCCATCGCCACCGTCACCACCCTGTTCATCGGCGTCTTCGTCTATCGCGAGATGCGCCTGCGCGACGTCACCCAGGCCTTTGCCGAGACCGCGCGCCAGACGGCGGCGGTGCTGCTGGTCATCATGACCAGCTCGGCCCTGGCCTGGATCTTCACGCTGGAGCGGGCGGGCGTCAGCATGGCGGAATTCATCACCGCGCTGACCACAAACCCCTATGTCTTTCTGCTGGTCATCAACATCGCGCTGCTGATCCTGGGCATGTTCATCGAAGGCACCGCGCTGATGATCATCCTGGTCCCGCTGCTGAAACCCGTGCTGGTCCAGCTGGGGATCGACCCGGTGCATTTCGGGCTGATCATGATCCTGAACCTGTCCATCGGCACGCTGACGCCGCCGGTGGGGACGGTGCTGTTGCTGGTGTGCAACCTGACGCGGGTGTCTATCGTCGATTTCGTGCGCGACGGATGGCCGTTCCTGCTGGCCATCCTGCTGGCGCTGCTGTTGGTGACCTACGTGCCCTTCCTGTCGCTGGCCCTGGTCTGAGGGTCAGAACAGCGACAGATCGAACGGATCGCTGGCGGCGGGCCGGGTGGTGGCGATGGTCGCCCCCGGTCCCGACAGGGTCGCGATCTGCTGGGCCAGGATGGCGATGGCCTGGCTGGCGGCCAAGGCCGTGCCCGCCGCACCCTGCGCTGCCATCGGCACGCGGATATCAAAGCTGCGCGCATGGTTCGCACCGCCCCCCGACAGCCCGTCATCGGACACGAAATACCGCCCCGACAGGCGATAGCTGTTGTCGGCCTGGGCCAGGGCGCGTTCGACGCGCACCTCCAGCACGCGGGCGGGGGGCTGGGCAAGGGGCCAGGGCTCGCTGATGACGGTGGCGCCCGACACGTCGCTGATCGCGCGGGCCAGCGTGGTGGTGAAGGCGCGCGCCGGATTGTCCGCCCAGAGGTTGTCGGGGGTTGATCGCACGGCCCCGTCGGGGGTCTGGAACGCGACCTCCTGATCCGAGGCGTAATCGGGCAGGGACACGTCCTTGAGCTCCGCAGTGCCCAAGCGGTTCGGCACCTGCACCCCGCTGACCGGCGGGTCGATCAGAAAGCGCCCGGTCTTTTCGGGGTTGGAACAGGCGCCCAACAGGGTCGCGCCCATCAGGGCGGCCAAGGGCAGACGGAACAGCGGGGCTAGGGTCATGTCTATCGTCCCAGGATGAAGGCGCGGGGATTGCGTTCGATCAGCCGGGCGACCGAGCCGATGGATTGGGTTGCCCGGCGCAGCTCGCGCAGCGCGCCCAGCAATTCGTTGTTAAAGGCCGACCGGTCGCCATAGCTGGAAAACAGCGTGTCGGCGCGTCCGGCGGTGGCCTGCAGGCGCTGGATCAGCGCGGGCAGCTGCTGGACCGACACGGCGATCTGGTCGGCGGCGGTGCTGGCCGAATTCAGCGCGTTGTTCAGGCTGCCCACCGCATTGCCGTCGCGCAGGTCGTTCAGCAGGCCGGTCGCGGCCTCCAGCGTGTTCGACAGGTTGCGCGGCAGCTGTTCGGCATCCTGGCTGCCCAGCATGGCGCGCAGGTCGGCCAGGATTCCCTCGGCTTGCAGGCTGATCTCGGCAAAGCCGAACTCCTCGACCGCGGCGGCGGCGGCGTCGATCTGATCGACCATCGCGGGCACGTCGGCGGCGGCCTCGGTCACGGCGGTGAAGGCGGCGGAGGCCTCGTCCAGCATCCGCGCCAGGGTCTGGCCGCTGTCGGCCTGGCGCAGATCGCCGGTGATCGCGGCGATGTCGGACAGCGCGACGCTGCCCCCCTCGATCGCCTCGCGCAGCGCCAGGGGAATCGCGCGGGTGTCCTGCGATGTCGCAAGCGCCGTGATGCTGTCCAGCGTGTCGCGGGCCGAGGTCAACAGCTCTTCGATGGGCAGGTTGCCGATGCGGTTGACCAGCCCCTGCGCGCTGGCGGTGAAGTCGTCCAGATCCCCCTCGACCGAGGGCAGAAGCGGGTTCGGACCGGATTCTGTGTCGATGGTGGCGGGTTCGGCACCCGGAATGGTGACCAGCTCGACCATCAGGGTGGTGCCCAGAAAGCCTGCGCTGGCCACGCGCGCGCGCAGCCCGTCGCCGACCTCCTCGGTCAGCAGGGCCAGCGCGTCGTCTGCGGTGGACCCATCGCCCAGACCCATCCGGCGCGGAGAGATCAGCATGGTCACCAGCTGTCGGGGCGTGACGTTGCCATCGCCATCATCGGTCAGGGTGACGGCCAGCTCGGTCACGCGGCCCACGCGCAGGCCCTGGAACTGGACATCGGCGCCGCGTTCCAGCCCCTGCAGGCTGTCGTCGATCAGCATGCCGACGCGCAGCAGGGCGGTGTCGTCATCCTCGAACCGGGCGGTGCGGGCGGTGCCCTCGTCAGGCTGGACGGCGAATTCCTGGCCCGGCTGGACCGGGGCGCCGCCGCTGACGAAGGTCTCGAAGGCGATGCCGCCCTGCAGCAGCGAGGACAGCGAGTTGACGTTCAGCGCCACCCCCTGCGCCCCAAGCGAGACCGAGAACCCGGACGTGTCCCAGAACACCGTGGCGCTGGACAGGCGGGCGTCATGGGGCGCCTCGATGAAGGCATCGACCAGCACGCGGTCGCTGGCCTCGTCCAGGCGGACGTTCTCCAGCCGCCCGACCTCGACGCCCCGGAACAGGACGGGCGCGCCCTCGGACAGGCCGTCGGCGCTGTCCATCGACAGCCGGACCCAGGTGCCGGGCTGATCGTTGCGGATCAGGGGCGGGCGTTCCAGCCCCACAAACCGGGTCGCGGGCGCGGTCACATCGGCGTCCCAATACCCCTCGATGAAGGCACCGCTAAGGACCGTGTCCAGACGCGTCACGCCTTGGGCGCTGACCTGCGGGCGCACGATCCAGAAGGCGGCCTGATCGTCGATATATTGCGCCACCTCGGTGTTGACGCGCAGCGAGACGACGACGCGGGACAGATCTTCGGTGAACTTCACGCCCTCGACCCGGCCCACGGTGATCTCGCGAAAGCGCAGCGAGGTATCGCCGGGGGTGATGCCGGTCGCGTCGGCGAATTCGATCTCGATCACGCTGCCGCGGTCGCGAAACGCGTTCCAGGCGATGCCCAGGGTCACGACCAGCGCGATGATCGGCACGATCCAGATCACGTTGATCCCCGCCTGTGCCGCGCGGGCGGCTGTCTTGCGCACGGGGCTGGCCGGCGTCAGGGGCGGGGGCGTGTCGGTCATCGGCAGTCCTTGGGAATCGCGTGGGTGGCGGTCAGCGGCGGCTGCGCAGGGGCAGGCCGCGCCAGATCAATCGTGCGTCAAAGCTTTGCGCGGAAAGCATCGTGAAGGCAACCGACAGCGCGAAGGACACTGCCGCAGGCCCCGGATGGATCGAGGCGACAAAGCCCAGTTGCACCAGCGCGGACAGGATCGCCACGACAAAGACGTCGATCATCGACCAGCGCCCGATGAATTCGACCACCTCATAGATCTTCAGCCGGGTATGGGCCTGATCGGTCGTGGCGGGCCTGCCCGCGACGATGGCCAGCCAGGCGATGGCGATGAACTTGCCAACCGGCACGATGACCGAGGCGACAAAGACGATGATCGCGATGTCCCAGCTGCCATAATGGATCAACTCCATCACGCCGCCCAGGATCGTGGCCTCGGAATTGCCGGCCAGGCCCGCGAAGGTGCGGGTGCTCATCATCGGAAAGACGTTGGCGGGGATATAAGCGATGATGCCCGCCAGCCACCAGGCCCAGACCTTTTGCAGGCCGCGCCGGTCGGGGGGCACAAGATGCGCGCCGCAGCGCCGGCAGCGGTCCTGTTCCAGCGGCCAGACGCGGCCGCAGCGGTGGCAGCCGATCAGACCGGCGCGATGGGCGGTCAGGACCGGGGCCGCCGGCTGGTCGGTGGGCGCGCTCATGCGTCGCGGGCCAGGGCGGGGGGATCAGTGCGGGCGGGGCCGGGGCGGACCGGGTCGGGGCCGAAGGTGGTCCGGACCCCGGCATCCTCGATCGCGTCCCAGATGGAGGTCTGGCACATGAAGGCGCGGCTGGCCAGGTTCACGAAGATCAGCGCGCAGAACGCCCAGAAGGCCGGGCCCAGATGGACCGTCGCCAGCCCCGCCACCTTGACCAGGGCCACGGCGGTGCCGATCACGAAGATCTCGGCCATGGACCAGGGGCGCAGGATCTCGGACCAGCGGAAGGCGCGGGCGGCATGGCGGTGGGGCGGGCGGCCCTGCGCCAGCGGCACCAGCGTATAGACCAGCAGGAAGGACCGCGTGATCGGCAGGCCGATGATCATCGCCAGCACCGCGATGACCAGCGGCAGCAGCACCCCGTCGGCAAAGGCCAGCGCCACGTCGAAGAGAGAGCTGGCATTGCCGAAGCCCATCGTCGAGACCTCAAGGAACGGAAAGAACACCGCCCCCACCAGCAGCACCATCGAGGTGAAGGCCAGCGCGATCAGCTGCGCAAAGGCACCGTCGCGCGGCTTGGCCAGGACCGTGCCGCAGCGGACGCAGCGCGCGGTCTCTCCGGGGTCGAGATCCTCCTCGACATGCAGGGCGTCGCAGAGGGGGCAGGCCATCAGCCCGGCCCCGGTCGCCAGATCATACGTCTTGTCGCGTTCCATCGGCCCAAGATAGTGCCGCCAGCCCACCGCGCAAGCGCGACGCAAGCCGGTCATGCGAATTTGCGCGACGCCGCGGCGCTAATGCCGCGATCCGGCCCGCGCGGCCGAGGTCAGGACCACCTGACGCGGATCGCCCGACCCCGAGCCGCCGCCAAAGGCCGCCTGTCCCACCTTGAAGGACAGCGCCAGGCGATAGCAGCCGTCCTGCGGTTCGGCGCTGATGTCGCCCTCCAGCTGCATCGAGAAGGCCTCGATCAGCTGGCTGCCCAGGCCGGTGCCGCTGGCGGCCTCGTCGGGGCCAGTGGAGTTCACGACCTCCAGCAGCCCGCGCCCCGGTTCGGGCGAGGTCAGCGCGACGCGCACCCAAGGGTTGCCCCCATCGGCGGGTCGCCCGGCATATTTCACGGCGTTGGTGAAGGCCTCGGTGGTCAGCAGGGTCAGCGGGACCGCCTGGTCGGGCAGCATGGTCAGCGGCTGGATGTCTGTATGCACGATCAGGTCGCGGCCCGCCCCCGCCGAGGCCGTTGACAGCTGGGTGATGATGTCCGAGATCAGCCGGTCGGCATTCACCTGATCCAGCTGTTCGGCCTGATAGAGGTTGCGATAGATCGTGGCCAGCGCCGCGACCCGGTCCTGCACCGAGCGCAGCACGCGTTTGGCGTCGCGGTCGTCGATCAGGCGGCTTTGCATGTTGATGATCGATGCGATCAGCTGAAGGTTGTTCTTGACCCGGTGGTGGACCTCCTTGAGCAGGACGGTCTTTTCGATCACGGCCTGCTCCATCGCCTCTTCGTCGCGGATCAGGATGCGGGCCATGTTGTGGAAGGTCTGGCTGACATCCGCGATCTCGGTGGGGGCGTCGGTCAGGACCGGGGGCGGGGTGTCGCGATTGCCGATGGCGAAACGCCGCATCTGGCCGCGCAGCACGGTGATATGGCGCAGGACCAGCCGGAACACCGCGAAATAGGCCACGGCCAGCGACACCACCCACAGCGCCACGGGCAGCATCACCGCGCCGAACCGCGACAGCTGGAACAGGCCCACGCCCGCGATGCTGGGGCTCCAACTGCCCAGGGCATAGACCAGGCCGGGCACGACCGGCACGACGGTAAAGACGCGCATCTCGCCGTTGTTGGCGCGCGATCGGAAGGTGGCCTCGCCCTGCCCGGGCAGGTTGATCAGGGGCACGTCGCGCGGCAGCAGGGTGGTGGGGTCGTCGCCCTGGGTGGTGTCCGCGATCAGCACGCGCCCGGCATTGTTGAAGGTCAGGATGCGCGCACCCTCGGTGCCGAAATCCATCGCATGGGTCGACCGCAACAGCTCCTGGCTGAGCGACAGGGCGGTCAGGCCCAGCAATTCGCGGTCGCGATACAGGGGTTGCAGGACGACGACCACGGGTTCCCCGCTGACCGGGCCACGGGCCAGGGCCGTCACGGCGGTCATGGGCACCTGCATGAAGTCGGTCAGCAGATCGCTGTCGGACAGATCCAGCGGCGGCAGACCGGCCGGGGCCGAACTGCACGACACGCGCCCATCCACCGGCACGAACAGTGCCTGGCGATAGGTGCCGCTGCGCTGGACGAAATTGCGTAGCAGGTCAGAACAGATGTCGGGCCGGTTCAGGCTTTCCAGAATGGCGGGCCCCAGGGCATCGGCCGAGCCAAGCGCGCTTTGCAGCAGGGCGCGTTCACCGGCGGCGGCCGAGGCGGTGCGGCCCAGCAGCGCGATTTCGGCGCTGCGTTCCGCCTCGCGCGAGAGGTGGAGGTTCTGGACCAGCGAGATCAGGCCGATGGGCAGGATCGCAATGGACAGAAGCGCCCCGAGTCGAAACCCGAGGCGCCGCGTGAATTCCATCCGTTCCGTGATCCGCCTCAGCACCTCGACAGCCTCAGCGGGAGCTGTAGTTGTTCTGCGCCATCACGGCCAAGGTGGCCTGATCGGTCATGTTCAGCTCCTCGCCCTGTTCCAGGTGCAGCAGCTCGGCCAGCTTGCGGCGACCGCGATTGGCGCGCGACTTGACCGTGCCCACCGCGACGCCGGTCATGTCGGCGGCCTCCTCGTAGGAGAATCCCGAGGCCCCGACCAGGATCAGCGCCTCGCGCTGTTCGTCGGGCAGCTTGTCGAAGGCCACGCGGAAATCGCGCAGGGCCAGGCGGCCGTCATGGTCGGGCCGGGTCGCCTGGCGTGCGGCATGGATGCCGTCGCTGTCGCTGACCTCGCGCTTGGTCTTGCGGCGCGACGAATAAAAGGTGTTGCGCAGGATGGTGAACAGCCAGGCGCGCAGATTCGTGCCGGCCTGGAACTTGTCCATGTTCGTCCAGGCCTTGACGATGGTATCCTGTACCAGATCGTCCGCCGAGGCGCCTTCACGGGTCAGCGACAACGCAAAGGCCCGCAGCGCGGGCAGGTGATCGACCAGCTGGTCGCGGGGATGGATCGAGGGGGATCTGGTCATGAAAGCAACTTACCGGAACAGGGTGACGCAAGGGCAGGGCTGGCCGGGGTCCGGGTCATTCCTGTTCCTTCAGTTTCTTGAGCAGCTCAAGAAACCTGTCCGGAATCTGGTCAGTGGCGTCCTGTTCGTAGACCCGCTTGAGGTTCTCATCGATCTGTTTTTCCACTGCCGCTCTCCGACGGTCGTCTCGTTTCGGTGTCATATTCGTGTCAGTCCTGACAAACTTGTGCGCACAGCATGCAACCGATAGGGGGTTCAGTTGGTTCCCTGCCATACGCGATTTAAGAGGACTGTGTAATGACTGTTGCCGATCTGGCCCAATCCATCGGGCGTGAGCTTCCGTTTCTGCGCCGCTACGCGCGCGCCCTGACCGGCAGCCAGCGCGCCGGTGACAATTATGCAGCCGCCACGCTGGAGGCGATCCTGACCGATCGCAGCGTGCTGGACGGCGAGGACGACCTGCGCATCGCGCTGTTCAAGACCTTTCACGTGATCTGGCAAAGCTCGGGCCAGCCGGTCGAGGATGCGGACATGTCCGCCCGCGAGCGCCGCGCCCAGGGCCATCTGCGCGGCCTGACGCCCAATTCCCGCGAGGCGCTGCTGCTGCGCACCATCGAGGAGCTGCGCAGCGACCAGATCGCCCGCGTCATGCAGATCGAGGTCGCCGAGGCCGACGAACTGGTGCAGATCGCCCTGAACGAGATGGGTCAGGCCCTGCGCGGCAAGGTCATGGTCATCGAGGATGAGATGATCATCGCGATGGACCTGAAGGGCATCGTGCAGGCGATGGGCCATGACGTGACCGGCGTCGCGCGCACCCATACCGCCGCGATCGACCTGGCGGGCAAGCACCGCCCCGACCTGATCCTGGCCGACATCCAGCTGGCCGACGGATCGTCGGGCGTGGATGCCGTGAACGAGCTGCTGGCCAGCATGGGCGACATCCCGGTGATCTTCATCACCGCCTTCCCCGAGCGTCTGCTGACCGGCGACCGCCCCGAACCCGCCTTCCTGATCTCCAAGCCCTATAGCGAGGAGCAGGTCCGTTCGGCGGTCAGCCAGGCGATGTTCTTTGCCTCGACCGAGGGCCTGTCGGCCTGATCCAGAAGGGGGCGCCCGCGCAGGGCGCCCCGTCATTTGGCCTTGTCGGCCAGAATGGCGTCAAAGCCGCTGCGCGCCGCGCGGGCGGCCTTCATGCGGCGGCGGCGGGCCAGTTCGACATTGATCAGCGCGCCCAGCAGCACCGAGAACCCCGCCAGATAGAACCACATCAGCAGCGCCACCACCGTCCCGATCGAGCCATAGATGCGGTTGTAGCTGTTGAAGCTGCCCAGATAGGCCGAAAAGGCGATAGAGCCCGCTGACCACAGCACGGCGGCGAACAGCGCGCCCAGGGTAAAGATCGGCGTGCGCGGCGTCTTGACGTTGGGGCCATAGCGGTACAGCACGCCGATGGTCACGATGACCAGCAGGAACATCCCCGCCCAAGGCAGCACCGTCAGCAGCATGGACCGCACTGGCGCGAACACCATGAAGTTCAGCAGCACCGGCACCACCACGATGGTCGCCAGCCCCGCCAGCGAGATCCCAACGATCACCAGCGTCAGCGCATAGGCCAGCACGAAACCGAAGATGGTGGAGTGGGCACGCACGCCATAGGCCGCATTCAGCCCCCGGATCAGCGCATCCACCCCGGCCCGCGCCGCGATGGTGGCGATCATGAACGAGATGAACGAGGTCCAGCCCATCGACGTCCGCCCGTTCTGGGTCAGGGTCGTCACCTGGTCGTCGACGATGTCCGAGGCCCCATCGGGCAGGAACTCATGCGCGACATCCAGATAGGCCAGCACGACCAGCGGGTCGAACCACAGGCTCCACAGCGCGATGATGGCGGCCAGGCCCGGAAAGACCGCGAACATGGCGTAAAAGGCCACGCCCGCCGCGATCAGGGTCATGTGGGTCTTGTCCATCCGTTCGAAGATGGCGCCCCAGAAAGAGCCGATGTCGCGCAGCCAGTCCAGCATTCCGCATCCCTTTTCGCCAGAATGGGCCGCGCAGCCCCCGCGTGCAAGACCGCCGTCAGGTCGCGGCGTAGCGCGCCCAGACCGAATCCTCGCCCAGCTTGGCGACAAAGGCGGCATGCGCCTCGGCCTCGGCCGGGGTCAGGCGGGGGGGCAGGGCGCGGGGGCGGGCGGCGCGGGGGCGCATCTGGCCGTCGGGCATTCGCGTCGCGTCGTCGCTCGAGGGACGGTCCAGCACCAGGTCGGGCTGGCGCCCGCCGATCAGCTCCAGATAGACCTCGGCCAGCAATTCGCTGTCCAGCAGCGCGCCGTGCAGCTCCCGGCCCGAATTGTCCACGCCAAAGCGGCGGCACAGCGCGTCCAGCGTCGCGGGCGATCCCGGGAATTTCTCGCGCGCCAGCATCAGCGTGTCCAGCGCCCGCGACCAGGGCAGCGGCTTGTGGCCCGCGCGTTTCAGTTCGGCGTTCAGGAATTTCATGTCAAAGCTGGCATTGTGGATCACCAGCTTGGCGTCGTCGGCGATGAAGTCCATGAAATCGCTGACGATTGCCGCGAATTTCGGCTTGTCGCGCAGAAAGTCGTCGCCCAGGCCGTGGACGTCGAACGCCTCCTTGGGCATCGACCGTTCGGGGTTGATATAGACGTGAAAGGTGCGCCCGGTCGGCAGGTGGTTGATCAGCTCCAGCGCCCCTATCTCGACGATGCGATCCGCGCCTTCGGCGTCAAAGCCGGTGGTTTCGGTGTCCAGGACGATCTCACGCATGGGGGGCAACCTCGTTCACGATATGGGCGACGGCGGCGCGGGCGGCGTCCAGGCTGTCGGTCGGAATGATCCAGTCCGCGCGCGCGCGCTTGTCTGCATCAGACATCTGGCGCGCCAGGATCATGGCCAGCGTATCGCGCGTCATGCCCGGGCGTGCAAGCACGCGGGCGGCCTGGGTGTCGGGGTCGGTGGACACCACCGCCACCCCGTCCAGGTCCGGGGGCTGCGCGCTTTCGAACAGCAGCGGGATGTCCAGAACGACCAGGGGTGCGCCGTCATGTCGCGCCAGAAAGGCCTGCCGATCCTGCGCCACGAGGGGGTGGACGATGCCCTCCAGCCGCGCCAGCGCGCCGGAATCGGCCGCCAGCGCGGCCTTGAGCGCCGCGCGGTCGATGCTGCCGTCGCGAAGCGCTGTCGTAAAGGCCGCAGCGACCGGGTCCACCGCCGCGCCGCCCGGGGCATAGAGGCGATGGACCGCCTCATCCGCATCCCAGACCGGATGCCCCAGGTCGCGGAACATCTGCGCCGTCGTGGATTTGCCCATGCCGATGCTGCCGGTAAGGCCAAGACGGAAGGTCATTCCAGCGCGACCCGGCGCGCCTGATTGTCGACATCGGGGCGCTGACCGAACCAGCGTTCGAAACCGGGCGCGGCCTGATGCAGCAGCATGCCCAGCCCGTCGACGATGCGACAGCCGCGGGCCTGCGCCTCGGTCAGGAAGGGGGTCATCAGCGGGGTATAGACCAGGTCGGTGACCAGAGCGTCGGGCGACAGCGCGTCCATCGGCACGCGCAGCGGCTGTTTGCCCTGCATGCCGAGCGAGGTCGCGTTAACCACGGTCGAGGCGCCCTCCAGCATGTTGCCGACCTGCGCCCAGTCATAGACGACCAGCCGGGCGCCGAATTCGGCCTTGATCTGTTCGGCGCGCAGGCGGGTGCGGTTGGTGATGCGCAGTTCCTTGACCCCGCTGTCCAGCAGCGAGGCCACGACCGCCCGCGCAGCCCCCCCGGCCCCGATCACCGCCGCCGGGCCCCGGTCGGGCTGCCAGTCGGGGACGTTCTGGCGCAGGTTCGCGATGAAGCCGTAGCCGTCGGTGTTGTCGGCGTGAATCTTGCCGTCGGGACGAAAGATCAGCGTGTTCGCCGCCCCGATCAGTGCGGCGCGGTCGGTGACCGTGTCGGCCAGGGTCAGCACGGCCTCCTTGTGGGGGATGGTGACATTGGCGCCGACGAAACCGGCGCGGGGCAGGATGCGCAGCACCTCGGCCAGATGTTCGGGCATCACCGGGATCGGGACGTAATGTCCAGGCAATCCGTATCGGGCCAGCCAATGCGCATGCAGCCGCGGAGAGCGGGAATGCGCAATCGGCATGCCGATCACCCCGGCCAGGGGGGCATGGCTGATCTGGCTGGCGGGCAGGTCGTCTTGCATGGGCTTGATCATCACATCGCGGGTTCAGGGACAAGACTAGGGGCAGCACGGGCAGCGCGAAAGCCCCCCCGGGCACGGGACCGGACCCTGTGGCGGGGACGGCGCAGCCCCCGTGTGGACAAGTGGCGGGGGGAATCGGTTCGGGGCCTGCGGGCAAGCCGAGTCAATCCCTGACATGAGACGATTTTCGCCAGGAACGGAGCGGGAACGACGCAGGCTTCTCCACAGGTGGACGAATCATCCACCGAAACGGGCGCTTCTGTGGACAAGTGTCAGACAGGATCATTATCCGCAAAGTTATCCACAAATGACAGCTTTGTTTACAAACGATTTTCAGGCTGTGACACCGGTTTCTCACATCCTTGTCCACAGACGGTGATTCTGAGGAAATCACGGTGAGCAGAGTCCAAGTCCTGCTATCCACAGGCCCTACTTCTACAACATTCCTTTCTTTATCTTTTTTATTTAAGAGAAGAGGGAAGAGAGGTTTCCCGATGTTTGACTGGCTGGCGCTGATCTATCCTTACGTGAAGGCATTCCACGTGATGGCCGTCATTTCGTGGATGGCGGGGCTGTTCTATCTGCCCCGATTGTTCGTCTATCACGCCGAACGCCGCGCCGGCTCGGCCGAGCCGGTCGCCAGTTTCGTCATCATGGAGGACAAGCTGCTGCGGCTGATCATGAATCCAGCGATGATCGCGACCTGGATCAGCGGCCTGTCGCTGGTGCTGACGCCCGGGATCGTCAGCTGGGACATGATCTGGCCATGGATCAAGGCCGTCTGCGTGATCGCGATGAGCGCGTTTCACATGTGGTGCGCCCGAGAGCGCAGGATTCTGGCGGGCGGAACCGCGCAGGCGGGGCGCACCTATCGTCTGATGAACGAGGTTCCGACGCTGCTGATGGTGGCGATCGTGTCTTCGGTGATCATCAAGTTCTGATCGAAAAGATTGACTCGTGCGGACCGGGGCCTTATCTGCGCCCCAACCCCGGCCGTCCGGCACGGGATTCCCTGGAACACCCGTCTTCTCCGCTCCGATATGTCGCGCGGCCGAAAGTTTGCATCAGAATGACCGAAGAACGCCTGAATCTGTCCGACCTCAAGGCAAAGAGCCCTGCCGACCTGCTGTCGATGGCCGAGGAATGGGAGATCGAGAACGCCTCGACCATGCGCAAGGGCGAGATGATGTTCTCGATCCTCAAGGAGCATGCCGAGGAGGGGTGGGAAATCGGCGGTGGCGGCGTGCTGGAGGTCGTGCAGGACGGATTCGGGTTCCTGCGCTCGACCGAAGCGAACTATCTGCCCGGTCCCGATGACATCTATGTCAGCCCCGACATGATCCGGCAGCACTCGCTGCGCACGGGCGACACGGTTGACGGCGTGATCCGCGCGCCGGGCGACAACGAACGCTATTTCGCGATGACCAAGGTCGAGACGATCAACTTTGAGGATCCCGAAAAGGCGCGTCACAAGGTGGCCTTCGACAACCTGACGCCGCTTTATCCCGATGAGCGGCTGAAGATGGAGATCGAGGACCCGACCTTGAAGGATCGCAGTGCCCGGATCATCGACCTTGTTGCACCGATCGGCAAGGGCCAGCGGTCGCTGATCGTGGCGCCCCCGCGGACCGGCAAGACGGTCTTGCTGCAGAATATCGCGCATTCGATCGAGAAGAATCACCCCGAATGCTATCTGATCGTGCTGCTGATCGACGAACGCCCCGAGGAAGTCACCGACATGCAGCGCAGCGTGCGCGGCGAGGTGGTGTCGTCGACCTTTGACGAACCGGCCAGCCGGCACGTCGCCGTGTCGGAGATGGTGATCGAGAAGGCCAAGCGCCTGGTCGAGCATAAACGAGATGTTGTGATCCTTTTGGACTCGATCACAAGACTTGGCCGGGCCTTCAACACTGTTGTGCCCAGCTCGGGCAAGGTGCTGACCGGTGGTGTCGATGCGAATGCCCTGCAGCGCCCGAAGCGCTTCTTTGGCGCGGCGCGCAACATCGAGGAGGGCGGCAGCCTGACCATCATCGCCACCGCGCTGATCGATACGGGATCGCGCATGGATGAGGTGATCTTCGAGGAGTTCAAGGGAACGGGCAACAGCGAGATCGTGCTGGACCGCAAGGTCGCCGACAAGCGCGTCTTCCCGGCGATGGACATCCTCAAGTCCGGAACGCGCAAGGAAGAGCTGCTGGTCGACAGCAAGGACCTGCAGAAGACCTATCTGCTGCGGCGCATCTTGAACCCGATGGGGACGACGGATGCCGTCGAGTTCCTGATCTCCAAGATGAAGCAGACCAAGAGCAATGCCGAGTTCTTCGACTCGATGAACGCCTAAACGGGGCAGCGATGGACCTGATCTTTGCAGAGGCCACCCCGCCCGGGCGGGGGGGCGTTTCCGTGATCCGGCTGAGCGGTGATCGTGCCCGGGCCGTGGCGGAAACGCTGGTCGGGTCGATGCCGCTGTCGCGCCACGCCTATTTCCGCGCGGTCACGCATGACGGTGAACCGATCGATCAGGCGCTGGCAATGTGGTTCGCGGCGGGTGCAAGCTTTACGGGTGAGGAGGTCGCGGAACTGCACCTTCACGGGGCGCCCGTGGTCGTCCGCAGGGTGGGTGCCGCGCTTCTGGACCTGGGGGCACGTCCGGCCGATGCTGGAGAGTTCACCCGGCGGGCGTTCCTGCACGGTCGGATGGATTTGGCCGAGGTCGAGGGCCTGGGCGATCTTCTGGTTGCGGAAACGGAGTCGCAACGAAAGTTGGCCCTGAGGGCGGCTGGCGGTGAATTGGCCCGAAAGCTGACGGGCTGGCGCGACATGCTGATCGAGGCCGGGGCACTGGTTGAGGTCAGCGTCGATTTTGCGGATGAAGATGTTCCCGACGAGGTGCCTGCTCGGGTTTTCGACCTGGTGGCGACATTGCGTCAGGCATTGCAGCAGGAATTGGACGGGTTTCGCGCCGCAGAGCGTGTGCGTGCCGGCTTTGACATCGCGATCATCGGGCCGCCGAATGCAGGAAAATCTAGTTTTTTAAACAGGTTAGCCAAAAGAGATGTGGCCATCGTGTCCGACCGTGCCGGCACGACGCGAGATGTCATTGAACTAAGATACGACCTGGAAGGTTTGGCAGTGACCTTTCTGGATACGGCAGGTCTGAGGGAATCGGGCGATGATATCGAGCAGATCGGTATCGAAAGGGCGTTTTCCCGCGCGCGGGCAGCCGACATGAGGATTCATCTGTCACGGGACGGTTCGCGGGTCGATGAGCTGTGGGTGCCTGGCGATCTTGTCGTGCAGAGCCACGCCGACCTTAGTGCCTCTGCGCCGCTGGCGATTTCTGCCGTTACAGGGCAGGGGATCGGCGCAGTCTTGACGCAAATCTTTGAGACGCTTGGCTCGAAGGTCTCTGATGCCGGATTGATCAGTCACGAGCGGCAACGTTTGGAGGTCATATCGGCCTTGGCCGCGTTGGAGGGCGCTGATTCTCTGCCTGCTGAACTGTTGGCGGAATCGCTGCGCCGTGCCAACATCGCTTTGGATCGCTTACTTGGACGAATCGATCCTGATGACTATCTGGATAAAATATTTTCGTCCTTCTGCATCGGGAAATAGGGAGTGTTTCACGTGAAACATTACGACGTCGCAGTGATTGGCGGGGGGCATGCCGGATTGGAGGCTGCCACATCAGCCGCCAGGATGGGCGCTGCTGTTATCCTGCTGACGATGCGCAAGGAAGACATAGGAACGCTTTCATGCAATCCGGCGATCGGAGGGCTGGGAAAAGGGCACCTGGTTCGTGAAGTTGACGCCATGGACGGCGTCATGGCACGTATCGCCGACCGAGCCGGGATACAATTCCGGCTGTTGAACCGACGCAAGGGCCCGGCTGTTCAAGGGCCGCGTGCGCAGATGGACCGGGATCTCTACCGCAAAGCGGCTTGGGAGCTTATCAGCACTTATCCTGGCTTGGATCTCGCCTTCGGCGAGGTTGAAGATTTGCTTGGCACCGATCAGAGGGTGACAGGTGTCCGTCTTGCGGATGGACGTGAAGTCCAAGCGAAGACCGTTGTACTGACGACGGGCACGTTCCTGCGGGGAACAATTCATATCGGTGATGAGTGCCGACAAGCCGGTCGGTGGGGCGACGGCGCCGCACACAAGCTGAGCGACAGCATGGAGCGGTTTGGCCTGACGATGGGTCGGTTGAAGACCGGCACGCCGCCGCGGATCGATACCAACTCGATAGATTGGGCCTGCCTCGAGGTTCAGCCTGGCGACGCTGAGCCCGTGATGTTCTCATATTTGAATGACGCACCCGAGGCACCTCAGATCAGCTGTGCCATAACCCATACGAATGCGACGACACATCGGATTATTCGGGAGAATCTTGGTAAATCCGCACTTTACCAGGGCAATATCACCGGGGCCGGGCCGCGATATTGCCCGTCGATCGAGGATAAGGTCGTCCGATTTGCCGATAAGGAGTCCCACCAGATTTTCCTGGAGCCGGAAGGCTTAGAAAGCAGCACGGTCTATCCGAACGGTATCTCGACGTCACTGCCCGAGGATGTCCAGCTGGACTATGTGCGCTCAATCCGCGGTCTAGAGAATGCGCGGATCACTCAGCCCGGCTACGCGGTCGAATATGACTATGTCGACCCGCGGTCTCTGGACGCCTCGCTGGAGGCTCGGTCAGTCGAAGGTTTGTTTCTGGCCGGTCAGATCAATGGCACGACGGGATATGAAGAGGCGGCTGCGCAAGGGCTGGTTGCAGGCGTGAATGCTGCATTGATCGCCCGTGGCGCCGAGCCCATGCATTTCAGCAGGTCGGACAGCTATATTGGTGTCATGATCGATGATCTAATCTCCAAAGGTGTTTCCGAACCCTATCGGATGTTCACCTCCAGGGCAGAGTTTCGTCTGTCCCTCAGGGCGGATAACGCAGATCAACGACTGACGCGTATGGCTATCCGGATTGGCTGCGCAGGTCCCGAGCGGATAGAGGCATTCACTCGCCGCCAGGATGCGTATGAGGCGGCGCGGGAAACCTGCGAGTCAATCCGGCTGTCACCGACGCAGCTCGAGCGGATGGGTATTCATGTTCGTCAGGACGGGCAATCTCGGTCCGTGTTCTCTCTTCTGGGTCAATCTGACATCGACGCAGACATGCTGGTCGCCGCGTTGCCCAAGTTGTCGGAGATTTCCAAGACGTCTCTGGAGCAGATCAAGAACGACGCACTTTATAGCCAGTATACTGACCGACAGCATCGCGACGCCGAGTCGCTAAAGGCCAACGCGCAGATGCGTTTGGATCCCAACCTCAACTACGAATCCCTTGGAGGACTTTCGTCGGAACTGTCGCGAAAGCTGCAGGAGCGACGTCCGGCGAACCTTGCAGAAGCATCTCGGATTGAAGGAATGACTCCCGCTGCCTTGACGCTTCTGATCGCCGCGTCCCGCTCCGTCATTCGAAGTTGCGCCGGATGAATGTTTCACGTGAAACAGAGCAGCGGCTGGCGACGTATGCCGCGATGGTCGAAAAGTGGAATCCCCGTATCAATCTTGTATCCGCATCAACCGTTTCCTCACTGAGGTTGAGGCATATCGACGATTGCGTACAGATTATCGATCACTCTGGCCCGGTGAGTGGGCTATGGGTCGACCTCGGCAGCGGTGGGGGCTTTCCCGGCATCGTCGTCGCAATCCTGGCGGCTGACTGGGACCTGCATGTCACACTTGTTGAAAGCGATCAGAGAAAATCAGCCTTCCTACGCGCTGTTCTGAGAGAGACGGGCCTGAGCAGAGCATCGGTGATTTCGGACCGCATCGAGTCCGTGCCGCCTCTGAATGCCGATCATCTCTCTGCTCGCGCTTTGGCTCCGCTGGCGACGCTTCTGCCGCATGTGGCGCGCCATATGCGGCCAGATGGGCAGGCTTGGTTGATGAAAGGTCAGGCATGGCGCCAGGAATGTGAGGCAGCCAAAGACGATTGGCGATTTGATCTTCGTGCCATTTCCAGTAGAACGGACCCCGAAGCGGCAATCCTGAACATCACCGGAGTCTCGCATGCCTGAACAACATATTGTGGCCATCGCGAACCAAAAAGGGGGGGTGGGGAAGACGACTACGGCTGTCAATCTCGGCGCGGCTCTGGCCGAGGCGGGACATTCCGTCATCCTGATCGACCTCGACCCGCAAGGGAATGCATCGACCGGTCTGGGCATCACTGCCGACCAAAGACGCCATACGGTTTATGAGCTGTTGACTGGCGAGATCGAGCTGTCCTCCGCCGCTGTCGAGACCGATGTCACCAATCTCCGGGTTGTTCCATCGACCTCCGACCTTGCCTCGGCGGATGTGGATCTCTCCCAGACTGCGGATCGCACGCGCCTTCTGGAACGTCAGCTGGCGTCTGCGTCCCCCGGAACCATCGTTCTGATCGATTGCCCTCCGGCTTTGGGACTGTTGACCGTGAATGCCATGGTCGCCGCATCCAGTGTTCTGGTACCGCTGCAGGCGGAATTTTATGCGCTCGAAGGGTTGTCCCAACTGCTGGGGACGGTCAAACAGGTCCGTCAGGGTGCCAATCCCCGCCTCAGGATCAACGGGATCCTTCTGACCATGTCCGATTATCGCAACAACCTCTCTCAGCAGGTTGAAGCGGACGCGCGCGAAACTTTGGGTGATCTGGTCTATCCGACCGTCATTCCGCGGAACGTTCGCGTGTCCGAGGCGCCTTCCCATGCGCAGCCCGTCCTTGCATACGACCCACAGTCCAAAGGCAGTGTCGCCTATCGTCAGTTCGCGACCGAGTTCATGGCTCGCCTCAACCTCATCCCGGAGATTGCATGATGTCAGACGCCAAGACCGCCAAGAGGGGCCTCGGTCGTGGACTCTCCGCCTTGATGGCGGACATGGATCTTGGAGATGCGCCCTCCAGTGCTGCGCGTGACAAGACGGTGCTGCCGATCGAGCAGATCACCGCCAACCCTGATCAGCCCCGGCGCAGCTTTGATCCAGAGGCATTGCAAGAGTTGGCCGCGTCGCTGAAGCAGCGCGGGGTTCTGCAACCGCTGATCGTCCGCCCGCATCCGCGCGATCACGGCCTGTACCAGATCGTCGCTGGTGAGCGCCGGTGGCGCGCCGCGCAGATGGCGCAGTTGCACGAGATGCCCGTGATCATTCGCGACATGTCCGATACCGAAGTCCTGGAAGTCGCGATCATCGAGAACATTCAGCGCGCTGATCTGAACGCCATCGAAGAGGCGGCGTCCTTTCGTCAGCTGATGGACCGTTTCGGCCACACGCAGGAGCGTCTGGCCGAGGCCTTGAACAAAAGCCGTAGTCATATTGCAAACCTGCTGCGCCTGCTAAGCCTTCCCGATTCCGTCCAGGAGATGGTCAAGGACGGCAAGATCAGCGCAGGCCATGCCCGCGCCCTGATCACCGCGCCCGATGCGGCACAATTGGCGCGGAAGGTGGCGGAGAAGGGACTTTCGGTCCGCGATACCGAGGATATGGTCCGCAAGCTGGCCCAATCACCCGATGCCAAACCGCGCAAATCGCCCCGCAGTTCCGAAAAGGATGCCGACACGCGGGCGTTGGAGGGTGATTTGTCGGCTCATCTCAAGATGAAGGTCGAGATCGCGCATGCCGGCATGGATGGTGGACAGCTGGTCATCACCTACAAGAATCTGGACCAGCTTGATCACCTCTGCCAGCTTCTAGGTGGGAATGAGTAACAACATGTGGTGTCCTTCCTGAAGAAAGTCACCACATTTGCTTAAACTTCTGGTCGCCGGATCAGGAAAATCGCGACAAGGCCGCAGATTCCGGCCTGGCTTGCGACGACCCAGATCGGCATCCCCACCCACCATGACAGGACTACGCCAGACGTCATCGCGCTGATCGCCCATACCTTGGCCAAGCGCCCGACCACGCCCCTATCCCGCCAGGCCCGGACCGGGGGGCCATAGGTCGGGTGGTTCATGATCCGCTGTTCCAGCACTGGTGACGACCGCGCAAAAGCCCATGCGGCGACCAGCAGGAAGGGCACCGTCGGCATGACGGGCAGGGCCACCCCGATGATGCCCAGCACGGTGAACAACCACCCAACCGCCAGCCAGACCCTGCGCCGCATCTCAGCGTGCCAATTCGCGCAGAATGGCGTTCAGAACCGGCCGGCCCGCAGCCGTCGCACGCAGACGATCGCCCTCATGGCGCACCATGCCAAGCGATTCCAGCGATGCGATGGCAGCCGCATCCAGCGGCTCTCCGGCCAGCGCGGCATAGCGGGTGGTGTCCAGGCCCTCGGCCAGCCGCATGCCCATCAGCAGATATTCCGTCGCCTGTTCACCTGAGGGGATGAACTCGCGCGGCAGTTCGCCCGTTCCCCGACCCTCGACGGC
This sequence comes from Paracoccus hibiscisoli, assembly GCF_005048265.1. Classification (GTDB taxonomy): domain Bacteria; phylum Pseudomonadota; class Alphaproteobacteria; order Rhodobacterales; family Rhodobacteraceae; genus Paracoccus; species Paracoccus hibiscisoli. The sequence goes on along the minus strand of NZ_SUNH01000003.1, from coordinate 101,817 downwards.
ATCCAGCCAGGCGCCTGGCGCACGATGCGCCTCGGTGGCGGTACGCCCGGCGGGCAGGGTCAGGCGGCCATGCGCACCCGGGCCCACGGCAGCCCAGTCACCCTGACGCCAGTAGACCAGGTTGTGACGGCTTTCCGCCCCACTCCGGGCGTGGTTCGAGATCTCATAGCAGCCCATTCCGGCCGCCTCGCAGATCTCCTGCGTGTCGAAATACATGTCGGCCGACAGATCGTCATCGGGCAGATCGCGCAGCAGTCCCGCATCGGCCCGGGCGCCAAAGGCGGTCCCCGGTTCGATGGTCAGCTGGTACAGCGACAGGTGATCGGCGGCCATGGCCAGCGCCTCGCGCAGCTCTTGCCGCCAGGCGTCCCGCCGCTGGCCTTGGCGGGCATAGATCAGGTCGAAACTGATGCGTCCAAAGACGTCGCGGGCCACGTCGAACGCGGCCCGCGCCTCGGCCACGGAATGCATTCGGCCAAGACGGCGCAGATCGGCATCGTTCAACGCCTGGATGCCCATCGACAGGCGGTTCACGCCCGCATCGGCGAAGCCCTGGAACCGGCCCTTTTCGACGCTGGTCGGGTTCGCCTCCAGCGAAATCTCGATATCGTTGGTGAAACCCCAGCCCGCGCGCGCTGCGGTGATGACGGCATCAACCGTGTCCGGCTCCATCAGCGATGGCGTGCCGCCGCCGAAAAAGATGCTGCCCAGGTGCCGCCCCGGCGTCTCAGCGGCCAGCCGCGTGATCTCGGCCGACAGGGCGGTCGCCCACCGCGTCTGGTCGACCCGTGCCACGACATGGCTGTTGAAATCGCAATAGGGACATTTGGCTGCACAAAACGGCCAATGGACATAGAGGCCAAACCCGCCCGCGCGCCAGTCTTCACCCGCCTCGGTCATCCCCGGAACGCCGTGACTTCGATCTCGACCTGCATTTCAGGGCGGATCAGGCCCGCGACGATCATGGTCGCCGCCGGGCGGATCTGCCCAAGCGCCTCGGAGAGGGCAGGGGCGATCCGCTCGACCAAGGCCGCATCGGTGATGGTGTATTGCACGCGGACGATGTCACCCGGCGCAAATCCCGCTTCTGCCAGCACCGAAAAGATGGTGGCAAAGCAGTTGCGGGCCTGCTGGCACGGATCGTCGGGCATGGTCATGTCCGCATAATCATAGCCGGTCACGCCCGACACAAAGCACCAGTCGCCCTTGATCACGGCTCGGCTATAGGCCAGCCGCGCCTCGAAGGGCGATCCGGTGGAGAGCCTATACAAAGCAGGCCTCGATCATCTGCGCCACGGCGCGGGCGCGATGGCTGAGGCTGTTCTTCATCTCGGCCGACATCTCGCCAAGCGTGACCTGATGCCCGTCCGGCTGAAAGATCGGGTCATAGCCGTGACCTTCGGCCCCGCGTGGGGGCCAGACGACCTGACCGGGCAGCACACCCTCGAACAGCGCCTCGTGGCCGTCGGGCCACATCAGGATCAGCGTGCAGCGGAACTGCGCCGCATGCGGGGCAGGGGTGCCCGTCGCCTGCACCTCGGTCCAGGTCCGCTGCATCGCCATCGCGAAATCGCGGCCCTGGCCGGTCTCGGCCCAATCGGCGGTATAGACGCCCGGCGCGCCGCCCAGGGCATCGACCGAGATGCCGCTGTCATCGGCCAGCACGGGCAGGCCGGTCGCCTGCATCGCGGCGCGCGCCTTGATGCGGGCGTTGCCGGCAAAGCTGTCCTCGGTCTCGGCGGGCTCGGTCAGGCCCATCTGGGCCGCGCCCACCACCTCGACCCCGTAGGAGGCCAGCAGGGCGCGCATCTCGTCCAGCTTGCCCGCGTTATGGGTCGCGACCAGCAGACGCTTTTCGGTAAAGGCCCTCACGCGATCGCAGCCTTCTGGGCTGCGACCAGATCGGCCATCCCGGCCTCGGCCAGGTCCAGCAGGCGGCCCATCTCGTCGCGCGAGAATGTCGCGCCCTCGGCGGACATCTGCACCTCGATCAGGCGGCCCGCGCCGGTCAGCACGAAGTTGCCGTCGGTCCCGGCCTCGCTGTCCTCGGCATAGTCCAGGTCCAGCAGCGGCTGGCCCGCATAGATGCCGCAGCTGACCGCCGCGACGTGGTCCAAGATCGGGTCGCTGGTGATCGCGCCCGCCTTCAGCAGCTTGTTCACCGCCAGCCGCAGCGCGACCCAGCCCCCGGTGATCGACGCGCAGCGCGTGCCGCCATCGGCTTGGATCACGTCGCAATCGATGCTGATCTGACGCTCTCCCAACGCGCTGCGGTCGATGCCCGCGCGCAGGCTGCGGCCGATAAGCCGCTGGATTTCCTGCGTGCGGCCCGATTGCTTGCCCTGCGCGGCCTCGCGGCGGTTGCGCGTGTTGGTCGCGCGTGGCAGCATGCCGTATTCGGCCGTGACCCATCCCAGACCGGTGCCCTTCAGGAAACGCGGCGGGCTGTCCTCGATGGTGGCGGTGCACAGGACATGCGTGTCGCCGCACTTGATCAGGCAGGAGCCCTCGGCATGGCGCATCACCCCGGTTTCAATTGAAATCGGACGCATTTGGGCTAGATTCCGGCCGGACGGGCGCATGACTGTTCCTTTTCGTGAATATCCCCTGCCCATAGCGCCCGGGGCCCCCCTCACGCAACCCCAACAGGGGTCACAAGACAGAGCTGATGACCCAGGAATCGCTGCTGAACGAGATGAACGACCGCTCCCGCGAGGTGTTTCGCCGGGTGGTCGAATCCTATCTGGAAACCGGAGAGCCGGTGGGCTCGCGCACGCTGACCCGCGCGCTGTCGGAAAAGGTCAGCGCCGCGACGATCCGCAACGTGATGCAGGACCTTGAGTTCATGGGGCTTCTGGACAGCCCGCATGCCTCGGCCGGGCGGATGCCCTCGCAGATGGGCCTGCGCCTGTTCGTGGACGGCATGATGGAGATCGACGCCGTCAACTCGACCGACCGCGCGGCCATCGACCAGACGCTTGGCAATGACGACCCCGAAACCGGGGTGCTGCTGGACCGGGTCAGCACCGCGCTGTCGTCGATCACCCGGGGCGCCTCGCTGGTCCTGATGCCCAAGCACGAGGCGCCGATCCGCCATATCGAATTCGTCAGCCTGGGGCCGGACCGGGCGCTGGTGGTGCTGGTCTTTGCCGACGGGCATGTGGAGAACCGCATCTTTACCCCGCCGCCGGGCCAGACCCCGTCCTCGATGCGCGAGGCCGGGAATTTCCTCAACGCCATGGCCGAGGGCAAGACCTTGGCCGAGCTGCGCGGCCATCTGTCCCAGCAGATCAATGCGCGGCGGCGCGAGCTGGACGTGCTGGCGGCCGAGCTGGTGGAATCGGGCATCGCGCTGTGGGGGGCCGAGGCCGCCGATCCGCGCCTGATCGTGCGGGGCCGCGCGAACCTGTTGGACAGCGAGGCCGCCGATCTGAACCGCATCCGCATCCTGTTCGACGATCTGGAGCGCAAGCGCGACATCGTCGAATTCCTGGAGCTGACCGAGCGCGGGGAGGGGGTGCGCATCTTCATCGGGTCGGAAAACACGCTTTTTTCACTTTCGGGTTCCGCTCTGGTCGTTTCACCCTATATGAATGCCGACCGGAAAATTGTAGGCGCGGTGGGTGTCATCGGGCCGACCCGGCTGAATTACGGCCGGATCGTGCCGATCGTCGATTATACCGCGCAACTGGTCGGGCGGGTGCTGTCCGGCCGGAAAGGATGAAGTGAAATGACCGAGCAGAACGAACAGCCCATGGACGAGTTTCTGGACGACCCGCTGGCCGATCCCGATGACGCCCTGGCGCGCCTGACCGCCGAGCGCGACGAGATGCGCGACAAGTGGATGCGCGCCCTGGCCGATGCCGAGAACTCGCGCAAGCGGGCCGACAAGGACCGCCGCGACGCCGAGAATTACGGCGGATCGCGTCTGGCGCGCGACCTGCTGCCGGTGCATGACGCCCTGACCCGCGCGCTGGACGCCGCGGGCGAGGAGCAGCGTACCGCCGCCGCCGCCCTGATCGAGGGGGTCGAGCTGACCCTGCGCGAGCTGTCCAACGTCTTCACCAAGCACGGCATCACCATCATCCGCCCCGAGCCGGGCGACAAGTTCGACCCCACCCATCACGAGGCCATGTTCGAGGCCCCGGTCCCCGGCACCGTCGCGGGCCACATCATCCAGGTGATGGATAACGGCTTCATGCTGCATGACCGCCTGCTGCGCCCGGCCAAGGTCGGCGTGTCGTCCACGCCCGCCAGCTAAAGGGCCCCGCGGCCCGGCCACGCGGCCGGGCTGCTACCACCTTCCGCTGACTTGCCGATCATTCCCGATGGCGCGACGCTTGGTCACATCCGGTCAGCCAGAGGAGGGGATGATGACCAGCACTGAAGGTGTCCATATCCACCCTGCCGTCGATCACGGCATCGCGAAAGGCAGTCCGGGATTCTCGGGCGGCGTGCTGTCCTGTCATTGTGCCACGAATCCGGTCCGCGTCCGGGTCGGCGCACAGACCGCCCATAACCACGTCTGCGGCTGCACGAAATGCTGGAAGCCCGATGACGCGGTGTTCAGCCAGATCGCGGTCGTGTCCCGCGATGCGGTCGAGGTGCTGGAGGGCGCCGACAAGCTGGAGGTGGTCGATGCCTCTGCCGCCATCCAGCGACATCGCTGCCGCGACTGCGGCGTTCACATGTATGGCCGGATCGAAAACAAGGACCATCCGTTCTATGGCCTCGATTTCGTGCATACCGAACTGTCCGGCGATGCGGGCTGGTCGGCGCCCGAATTCGCGGCCTTTGTCAGCTCGGTCATCGAATCGGGGGTCGATCCGTCGCGGATGGACGGCATCCGGTCGCGCCTGCGCGAGCTTGGGCTGGACCCCTATGATGCGCTGTCCCCACCGCTGATGGACGCGATCGCGACCCATGTCGCCAAACGTGCGGGCGCGCTGCCTGCTTGACGGCATGCGCGTGCCGCTGGAAGAACCGCCAAGGGGCCGCACCGTCGGCCCCTTCGCCCTGACCGATACGCCCAAGAGGGAACAGGAGAATATTCATGAGAACCCGTGCCGCCGTGGCCCTCGAGGCCGGCAAACCGCTGGAAGTGATGGAGGTCAATCTGGAAGGCCCCAAGGCCGGCGAGGTCATGATCGAGATCAAGGCCACCGGCATCTGCCACACCGACGAATTCACCCGCTCGGGCGACGACCCGGAGGGCATCTTTCCCGCCATCCTGGGCCATGAGGGCGCGGGCGTCGTGGTCGAGGTCGGCGAGGGCGTCACCTCCCTGAAGGTCGGCGACCACGTGATCCCGCTCTATACCCCCGAATGCCGCGAATGCGCGTCCTGCCTGTCGGGCAAGACGAACCTGTGCACCAGGATCCGCGCAACCCAAGGCAAGGGCCTGATGCCCGACGGCACGACCCGATTTTCCATGCTGGATGGCACCCCGATCTATCACTACATGGGCTGCTCGACCTTCGCGAACCACACGGTGCTGCCGGAAATCGCGGTCGCCAAGGTCCGCGACGACGCGCCCTTCGACAAGATCTGCTATATCGGCTGCGGCGTCACCACCGGCATCGGTGCGGTCATCAACACCGCCAAGGTCGAGATCGGTGCCAAGGCCGTCGTCTTCGGTCTGGGCGGCATCGGGCTGAACGTGATCCAGGGCCTGAGGCTGGCCGGCGCGGACATGATCATCGGCGTCGATCTGAACAACGACAAGAAAGAGATGGCCGAACGTTTCGGCATGACGCATTTCGTCAACCCCAAGGAAATCGACGGCGGCATCGTCCAGCACATCGTCGAGATGACCAAGACCCCGTTCGATCAGATCGGCGGCGCCGATTACAGCTTTGACGCCACCGGCAGCACCAAGGTGATGCGCGACGCGTTGGAATGCACGCACCGGGGCTGGGGCGTGTCGGTCATCATCGGCGTGGCGGCCGCGGGTGCGGAAATCAGCACCCGTCCGTTCCAGCTGGTCACCGGCCGCGTCTGGAAGGGCACGGCCTTTGGCGGCGCGCGGGGCCGGACCGATGTCCCCAAGATCGTCGACTGGTACATGGACGGCAAGATCGAGATCGACCCGATGATCACCCACACGATGCCGCTGGACGACATCAACAAGGGGTTCGACCTGATGCATAACGGCGAATCCATTCGCTCGGTCGTCCTTTACTGATCCTTCATGGCTGCTTAGGTAAAAGAACGGCGGGGCCCGCGCGCCCCGCCGTCGCCATAAGAATGAACGAAGGAGCAGGCCCATGCGCCACCAGTGGCTGGACGACGACGACGATCACGAGGAAGACGACGACCGCCAGCCCAAGGGCGACAAGGATGGCGGCCTGGGCCTGCCCGAGGGCGACAAGATCGGCAAGCTGTACTTCAAGTCGCGCACGGTCATCGTGGCGGGCGCCATCAACGACAAGCTGGCGCAGCGCACCGTGGCCCACCTGCTGGCCCTGGCCGAGGAAAGCGACAAGCCGATCAACATGCTGATCTCGTCCCCCGGCGGGCATGTGGAATCGGGCGACATGATCCATGACGTGATCAAGTTCATCCGCCCCACCGTGCGCACCATCGGCTCGGGCTGGGTGGCCTCTGCCGGCGCGCTGATCTTTGTCGCGGCGAAAAAGGAAAACCGCTACTGCCTGCCCAACACGCGGTTCCTGATCCACCAGCCCTCGGGCGGGATCGGCGGCACGTCGTCGGACATGATGATCCAGGCGGAACAGGTGCGCCTGATGCGCGACCGCCTGAACCAGATCTTTGCCGAGGCGACCGGCCAGTCCATCGAGCGCATCGAAAAGGACACGCAGCGCGACTTCTGGCTGAACACCAAGGAGGCGCTGGATTACGGCCTGCTGGGCCAGATCATCCGCACCGTGGACGACCTGAAATGAGCGGGTCTGGCGGGGTGGCGATCCGCCCCGCCAGACCGGACGACCACGACGCCATCTGGGACATCCTGCGCCCCGTCTATCGCGCGGGAGAGACCTATTGCATGCCCCGCGACGTCGACCGGGACGAGGCGATCCGCGACTGGTTCGCAGCCCCCTTTTCCGCCTTCGTGGCGGTCGCGGACGGGCGCATTCTGGGCACCAGCCATGTCGGCGCGAACCGTCCGGCGGGCGGGTCGCATGTCGCCAACGCCTCGTTCGCCACCCATCCCGATGCCCGCGGCCGGGGCGTGGCGCGTGCGTTGGTCGATCACGCGAAATCCTGGGCTGCGGGACAGGGCTTCCGCGCGATGCAGTTCAATTTCGTCGTGTCCACCAATGCCGATGCCGTCCATTTGTGGCAGAAGGCCGGGTTTGAGGTTGTGGGCCGCCTGCCGGGCGCGTTTCTTCATCCCCAGTACGGGCCGGTCGATGCGCTGGTCATGTTCCACACCCTGAAGGGAGACACCGATGAGCCTTGAGACACTGTCCGAAACCCGCAGCTTTGGCGGCACCCAGGGCGTCTATCGCCACGCATCGCAGGCGACCGGCACCGACATGACCTTTGCGGTCTACCTGCCCGAACTGGCGCTGCACGGGCGCGTGCCGGTGCTGTGGTACCTGTCGGGCCTGACCTGCAACCACGAGAACGCGATGACCAAGGCCGCCGCCCAGCAATGGTGCGACGAGGCCGGCCTCGCCATCATCTTTCCCGACACCTCGCCCCGCGGCGAGGGCGTGGCCAATGACGAGGCCTATGACCTGGGCCAGGGGGCGGGCTTTTACGTCAATGCCACCCAGGACCCGTGGAAGCCGCATTTCCGCATGTGGGATTACATCACCGCCGAACTGCCCGAGCTGGTCGCGGATAACTTTGCCATCGACGCCGACGCCATGGGCATCACCGGCCATTCGATGGGCGGGCATGGCGCGCTGACAATCGCGATGACCCATCCCGACCGCTACAAATCGGTCTCGGCCTTCTCGCCCATCGCCAATCCGACGGAATCGGACTGGGGCCGCAAGCAGTTCACCGCCTATCTGGGCGAGGATCGGGACAGCTGGCGCGCCCATGACGCGACGCTGCTGATGACCGAACGCGGCTATCCCGGAGAGGTGCTGATCGACCAAGGCGCCAACGATCAGTTCCTGGACCTGCTGCGTCCCGAATCGTTGGCGCATGCGATGATGGCACGCCGCCAGCCCGGTCAGTTCCGCATGCATCCGGGCTACGACCACAGCTACTTCTTCGTGCAGAGCTTCATGGCCGACCATGTGTTCTGGCACGCCGAACAGCTGGTCTGAACCGATTGCCGAACATTCCCGTCACCCCTGCCGTTTTCCCATAAGACTTTAGGGGCAAAGGGCAGGGGCCGCGATTGACGCAAGGGGGTGCCCGACCAACTACTTGGACATGGACTGCCGCGGGAGGAGGAAACCTGCGGCGCTGCATCCAGGGAGCGGAGGAGCACTCTATGAAAAATCTCTTGAACAGCGCGGCGATCGCGCTGCTGATGACGGGCGTATCGGCCTATGCCAACGAAAGCGTCCTGACCGAGACGGGCAATTCGGCGCAATGGGCGATCCAGACCGGCGACTATGCCAACCAACGTTATTCCGAACTGGACCAGATCAACCGCGACAACGTCGGCGACCTGCGCGTCGCCTGGACCTTTTCGACCGGCGTGCTGCGCGGCCATGAGGGTGGTCCGCTGGTGGTCGACAACGTCATGTATGTCCACACGCCGTTCCCCAACAATATCTTTGCGCTGGACCTGAACGACAACGGCAAGATCCTGTGGCGCCACACCCCCCAGCAGGACCCCGAGGTCATCGCGGTCATGTGCTGTGACACCGTCTATCGCGGCCCAGCCTATGCGGACGGCATGATCATCAGCCACCAGGCCGACACCACGCTGCTGGCGCTGGACGCCAAGACCGGCGAAGTGAAATGGTCGGTCCAGACCGGCGATCCGGCCATTGGAGAGACCAACACCGCGACCGTGATGCCCGTGGGCGACAAGGTCCTGGTAGGCGTGTCGGGCGGCGAATACGGCGTGCGCGGCCGCATCACCGCCTATAACCTGGCGGACGGCACCGAGGCGTGGAAGGCCTATTCCACCGGCCCCGACGACGAGATGCTGGTCAACCCCGAGACCACCATGCATCTGGGCCAGCCGGTCGGCGCGGACAGCTCTCTGAACAGCTGGGAAGGCGATCAGTGGAAGATCGGCGGCGGTTCGACCTGGGGCTGGTTCAGCTATGACCCGGACCTGAACCTGGTCTATTACGGCACCGGCAACCCCTCGACCTGGAACCCCAGCCAGCGTCCGGGCGACAACCGCTGGTCCATGACGATCATGGCCCGCGATGCCGATACTGGAGAGGCCAAGTGGTTCTATCAGAAGACGCCCCATGACGAATGGGACTATGACGGCGTCAACGAGAACATCCTGGTCGACAAGGAAATCGACGGCCAGATGCGCAAGCTGCTGGTGAACTTCGACCGCAACGGTTTCGCCTATACGCTGGACCGCGAGACCGGAGAGCTGCTGGTCGCCGAAAAGTTCGACCCGGCGGTGAACTGGGCCACCGAAGTCGACATGAACCCCGATTCGGACACCTATGGCCGTCCGATGGTCGTGGCCGAATACTCGACCGCCCAGAACGGCGAGGATGTGAACACCACCGGCGTCTGCCCGGCGGCCCTGGGAACCAAGGACCAGCAGCCGGCGTCCTATTCGCCCAAGACCGGCCTGTTCTACGTCCCGACCAACCACGTCTGCATGGACTATGAGCCGTTCCGCGTGGCCTATACTGCGGGCCAGCCGTATGTCGGCGCGACCCTGTCGATGTATCCGGCCCCCGACAGCCATGGCGGCATGGGCAACTTCATCGCCTGGGACGCCGTCGCGGGTGAGATCAAGTGGTCCCTGCCCGAGCAGTTCTCGGTCTGGTCTGGCGCTCTGGCGACCGCGGGCGACGTGGTCTTCTACGGCACGCTGGAGGGCTTTCTGAAGGCCGTCGATGCCGAGACCGGAGAGGAGCTGTACAGCTTCAAGACGCCGTCGGGCATCATCGGCAACACGATGACCTACGAGCATGACGGCAAGCAGTACATCGCCGTTCTGTCGGGTGTCGGCGGATGGGCCGGAATCGGTCTGGCGGCCGGTCTGACCAACCCCAATGACGGTCTGGGCGCCGTGGGCGGCTATGCCGCGCTGAGCGACTATACCGAACTGGGCGGTCAGCTGACCGTGTTCGAACTGCCGAACTGAGACCGGCAGCCGGGCCGCCTCATACTTTGGGCCCGGATACGCAAGCGTGACCTTTGATGGCGCCGCCCCAGCATTAGACTGGGGCGGAACCGTCTGAGGAGACAGACGACTTTGGGAGGACTTCCGACATGAAAGCCATCACCAGCCTCACGGCGCTGGTCCTGGGTGCGTCCCTGGCCGGCATGGCCCTGGCGCAGACTGAAACGGCCCCCGAGGCTGCCGAGGGTGACATGGTCCTGGCGAACGGCCAGGACATGACCCCCGTCGAGGAGATGGACGGCCGCTGGCGCAATGCCGAGGGCATCCCGACCTTCAACGTCGAGGACGGCGTGGTCGATTTCGCGACCTTCAACGGGTTCCGTCGCTATCACGCGGAATGCCATGTCTGCCACGGCCCCGATGGCGAAGGGTCGACCTATGCGCCGGCGCTGAAGAATTCCGTGCTGCGGATGGACTATTATGACTTCATGCAGGTTGTGGCCTCGGGCAAACAGGGCACGAACTCGGTCATGCCGGCCTTTGGCACCAACAAGAACGTCTGGTGCTATATCGACGACATCTATGTCTATCTGCTGGCGCATGGCACCGACACGATCGGGCGCGGACGCCCCGCCGAACGGGCCGACAAATCCGAGGATTACACGGCGCAGGAAGATTCCTGCATGTCCAGCTGATGCGGCGCTGCATCGGCGTCCTGGGGCTGATCGCGGGGATGCTGGCCAGCCCCGTGACGGCGCAGGTCGCCGACCTACGCTCGACCACGCAGTTCCGGGTCTGCGCGGACCCGGCCAACGCGCCCATGTCGGACCGCGACGGCACCGGCTTTGAGAACCGTCTGGCGGAGTTCGTGGGCCAGACGCTGGGCCTGCCCGTCACCTACAGCTGGTTTCCCTCGGGCATGGGCTTTATCCAGCGGACCCTGCGGATGGGGACCTGCGACGTGGTGATCGGCTATGCCCAGGGCGATGAGCTGGTCCAGAACACCAATCATTACTACACCTCGGTCTATGGCATCGTGACGCGCCGCGACGGTCCCCTGGCGCAGGTGGACCGGCTGACCGACCCGGCGCTCAAGGATCACGGCATCGGCGTGGTCGCGGGCACGCCGCCCGCCACGCATCTGGCCCGGGCGGGGCTGGCCCCCAACATGCGCGGCGTCGATCTGTTCGTCGACCGCCGGGTCGAGGACCCGATGGGCGATCTGCTGGAGGGTGTCCGCAGCGGAGAGATGGGCGCCGCGGTCATGTGGGGCCCGCTGGCCGGGCCGCGCGTCAAGGACGACCCCGACCTGCAGTTCACGCCGCTGCTGCACGAAGAGGCCAATCCGCGCCTGTTCTATCGCATCACCATGGGCGTGCGCATGGAGGAGCAGGAATGGAAGCGCGAGCTGAACAGCCTGATCCGCCGCAACCAGGATGCCATCAACGACATCCTGCACGAGGCCGGGGTGCCGCTGGTCGACGATTACGGCAAGGCGCTGTTGCCATGATCCGTGCGGCGGTCCTGGCGCTGTTGCTGGCACCCGCCGCCTGGGCACAGACGGTGCCCGAGCCCGACACCTATCGCGGAGAGCCCTATCGCGCGCCGGTCCCCGCGACCCTGACCGGCGCGCAGGTCATCGGCATCGACGAGGCCGTGGCCCTGCACGAGGCGGGCGCGGCCTTCGTGGACGCGATGCCGCGCAAGGCCCGCCCCGAGGGTCTGCCCGAAGGCACCCTGTGGAACGAGCCCCCGCACCAGACCATCCCCGGCGCGCTGTGGCTGTGGAACACCGGCTATCAGGCGCTGGCCCCGGCCGAGGAGGCGCGGCTGCGCGACGGCCTGACCCGTGCCCAACAGGACGATCCCGACCGCCCGCTGGTGATCTTTTGCCGCGCCGATTGCTGGATGAGCTGGAACGCCGCGCGCCGCGCCGTCGAATGGGGGTTCGACCCGGTGCTGTGGTTCCCCGGCGGCACCGATGCCTGGGAACAGGCCGGCCGGCCGCTGGTCATCGCGGACCCTGTCGCCCCGTAAAGCTGCCAAAGGCGCGGGGGCCGGGGGGCATCGCGATGCGATGCGTAACCTCCAGCGTCAGGGCGTCCAGAACGACCAGGCTGTCCGAATCCCAATTGGCGACCGCCACGCCGCTGCCGTCGGGCAGGGGGGCGATGCCTTCTGGATAGTCGCCGATGGGCACGGTGGCCAGAACCGCCAGCGTTGCGGCATCAAAGACCGTGACCGTGCCGTCATACTGATCGGTGACAAAGCCCCGACCGGCGGCAAAACCCACCGCATAGGGGTGGCTGCCCGTCGGCACCTGCCCGACCAGACGTCCGGCCACGGGGTCGATGACCGATACCAGGTCGCCCTGCACATCCGCCGTGAACAGGCGCCCGCCATGAAAGGTGATGCCAAAGGGATGCGCGCCCGCCGTCGCCACCCGGTGCAGGCGCGCCCCGCTGGCGGCGTCAAAGATGCTGACCGCATCCGCATCGCGATCGGCGGTCGCGACCAGCAGGCCATCGGCGCTGACCGCGACGCCCGCCGGGGCCGCGCCCGTCGGCACGGCCCAGACCGGTTGCAGCGACGCGTCCAGCCGGGTCAGCCGCGCGTCGTACCAATGCGTCACGAACACCGCCCCATCGCCCACCGCCAGCCCAAAGGCCCCGGCGCCCAGATCGACATGGTTCAGGGGGCGGGCGGCCTCGTCCAGGACATGCAGGCGCCCGGTATCGGCGGCGATGACATAGGCGCGGCCGGTGGCCGGGTCATAGGCGACCGGTGCGGGCGCGCCGGGAATGTCGGCCTGCGCCAGGATCTCCCCCCGACCCAGATCCACCACCGTCACCGCATTGCCGTTCTGGGATGTCACGAAAGCCAGATCCCCGGCCATGACCGGGGACCCCATCAGCACCAGCAGCAGGGCGCGCAGCACTATTCGGCGCGGCCGAACCGCTCGGCCAGCGCGTCCAGCCCGGCCTGATAGACGCCCTCGACCGCGGCGATGGCGGCATCGTCGTTCAGCTCGGCCGGGGGATCATTGTTGGGAAAGCCGCGATAGAACCCGCCGCGCCACAGCACTTCGGCCTTGCCGTCCTTGTCGCTGACCTGCAGCGTCGAGGAATAGTTGGTGACCGGCAGCACCGCCGTGTCGACCTGGGTGATCATGTAGCGGTACTGCATCTTGTCATTGTCGATGCCCATCAGCTGTTCGGTGATGGTGGCGTCGCCGTCGCCCGCCAGGGTCAGCACACGGGTCGATTCGTCGGCGACATCCGCGGGCGCGCCCTCGGGGACCATCGCGGTCTGGGCCACCACCGGGTGCCAGCTCATGTCGTCGAACCGGCCGATCACCTCCCAGACCTCGGCGGGGGTGGCGTCCAGCATCACCGTCTGTTCGGTCTTCAGCCGCGACGGGCCATGCGCCCCCGCCACCGTCGTCATGGCCAGAACCGCACCAAGCGCACCGGCCAAAAGCGTCGTCGTCCTCATTCCTTCCGTTCCTCCCGAAAGATCACATTTCTCAGCAGATAGCTGTAGCCGCGCCGGAACGCGTCATCGGTATTGCCCCGGATCTCGACCGATCCGGCACGCAGGGTGCGGCCCGTCTCCGCGTCGCGGATGTGCAGGTTCACCGACTGGATCAGGTTCGACACCTTCTGGACCTCGCCCGCGATGACATAGTCGGTGCCCATCTCGCGGGCGATGCGGGCATCGGCCCCGTTCGAATGCACGGGGTTCAGGATCGCAGCCACCGCCTCGGGGGGCGGGGCGGTCAGATCAAAGCCCCGCGCGGCCAGATCCTCGGCGATATAGGCCTCGGTCATGGTGATGCGGTCGGTCTCATCCGCGCGGATGCCGTTGATCGCGCCCTCGGTCGAGGTGTCGATGTAATGGATGCCGAACCAGGTCGCGGTGCCGGGCGGCGGTGCGCCCTGTGCCAGGGCGGTCGCGGGGGCCAGCAGGGCCAGCAGCAGGGTCGATATCGGTCCGGTTCGGGTCATGATCCGACCATGCGCCCGACCATGCCGGGCGTCTATCAGACAAAAGCCGTAGCCGCCTCAGACCTTGGGTTGAGGGAAAACTTCCCGCTTTCGGCGGGAACAATAACCGGGTTGCCGCAGGCCGAATCCCCGCCCACCATGACCCCAGGGAGAGAGAAAATGCTCAAGGGAATCATAGGACTTTTGGCGGGTGCCGCGGCACTGGCCCAGCCCGCTGCGGCCCAGTCCCCCGATCCGGTGCTGATCCGCGCCGCCGTTCTGCGGGTTGACGATCCGGGCCTGCCGCCGATCTCGCGGCTGGATCTGCCGCCCGCCGATCTGGGGTTCGCGGGCGCCCGCCTGGCGATCGAGGACAACGACACGACCGGCCGCTTCATGGGCCAGGATTTCGAGGCCGAGGAGGTCACGGCCACCCCCGACACCGCCGAGGCCGAGCTGGCCCGGCTGCTGGATGACGGGATCGAGTTCGTGGTGCTGCTGGCCGATGACGCCACGACGCTGGCCCTGGCCGATCAGGCGGGGGATCGGGCGATGGTCTTCAACGCGATGGCGCGGGGCGACAACCTGCGCGGGGCCGATTGCCGGTTCAACACGATCCATGTCGCGCCAAGCCGGGCGATGCTGGCCGACGGTCTGGCCCAGTTCCTGATGTGGAAGAACTGGCCGCGCTGGTTCCTGATCCACGGCAGCCACCCGCAGGACCAGGCCATGGCCGATGCCTATCGCACGGCCGCCGCCAAGTTCGGCGCCCGCATCGTCGAGGAACGCGAATTCGAGGATACCGGCGGCGCCCGGCGCACCGACAGCGGCCATGTGCAGGTCCAAGCGCAGATGCCGGTATTCACCCAACGCGCGGCCGAGCATGACATCGTCATCACCGCCGACGAGGCCGACGTCTTTGCCGCCCATCTGCCCTATCTGACCTGGGACCCGCGCCCGGTGGCCGGGTCGGCGGGCCTGGTGCCGCGCAGCTGGCATCCGGCGATGGAGGCCTGGGGCGGCACCCAGTTCCAGAACCGCTTCGAGCGCCTGGCCGCGCGTCCCATCCGCGAGGCCGACTATCAGACCTGGCTGTCGCTGCGCATCGTCGGAGAGGCCGCGACCCGCACGAATTCCGGCGATCCGGAGACGCTCAAGGCCTTCATCCTGTCCGACGATTTCGACGTCGCGGGCTTCAAGGGGCAGGCGCTGACGGTCCGCGACTGGGACCACCAGGTGCGCCAGCCGATCCTGCTGACCACGGGGGTTCTGACAACTTCCGTCAGCCCGCAGGACCAGTATCTGCACCAGACCAGCCAGTTGGACACGCTGGGCATCGACCGCCCCGAAACCCAATGCCAATTTCCGGAGACGCCATGAGACATCTGCTTTCCGCCACCGCCGGTCTGGCCCTGATGCTGGCATCGGGCCCCGCCATGGCCAACCGCGTCTTTGTCAGCAACGAGCGCAGCAACGACATCACCGTCCTGGACGGCGAGACCTTCGAGGTGATCGGCACCTATCCCGCCGGGAACCGCCCGCGCGGCATCACCATCAGCCCGGACGGGACCGAGCTGTATGTCTGTGCCTCCGACGACGATCTGGTGCGCGTCTTCGATCCGAACACCATGGAGGAGCTGCACACCCTGCCCTCGGGGCCGGACCCCGAGCTGTTCGTGCTGCACCCGTCGGGCAACCCCCTCTATATCGCGAACGAGGATGACAACATCGTCACCGTGGTCGACGTCAAGACCCGCCAGGTCCTGGCCGAGATTCCGGTCGGGGTGGAGCCCGAGGGCATGGGAGTCAGCCCGGACGGGCGCGTGGTGATCAACACCTCGGAAACCACCAACATGGCGCATTTCATCGACACCGAGACGTATCAGATCACCGCCAACGTGCTGGTCGACAGCCGCCCCCGCTTTGCCCAGTTTACCGCCGACGGGTCCAAGCTGTACGTGACCTCCGAGATCGGCGGCACGGTCAGCGTCATCGACCCCGAGACGCAGCAGATCACCAAAAAGATCAGTTTCGAGATTCCGGGCGTCCTGCCCGAGGCGATCCAGCCGGTCGGCGCGCGCGTCACCTCGGATGGCAAGAAACTGTATGTCGCACTGGGTCCGGCCAATCGCATCGCGGTGGTGGATGCGGAAACCGACGAGGTGATCGATTATCTGCTGGTCGGGCAGCGGGTCTGGCAGCTGGCCTTCAACCCCGATGAGACGCGGCTCTACACCACCAACGGCAATTCGAACGACGTCTCGATCATCGATGTCGAGACAGACGAGGTGCTGCGCTCGGTCCAGGTCGGCCAGCAGCCTTGGGGCGTCGTCGTGGCGCCGAACTGATATCAATACCGGAGGAGACAACCCATGAGCACCATTTCCAGACTGATGGCCGGGGCAGCCCTTGCCCTTGTCATGGCCGCGCCCGTCCACGCCCAGGATGCCGAGGCTCCGGCAGGCGATGCGGTCGTCGGCGAAGAGGCGGCACCGGGCACGCAATCGGGCGAGGCGACCGATCAGACCAACGACCCGGCGGCGGCCGATACCGATGATGATGACGACGAGGAGGCCGAAGCAGAGGAGGCTGGCGGTGTCTATGAGGCCGGCGGCATGCACGAATACGGGTTCTCGGGGCTTTTGGACCGGCAGAACCGCACCGAACTGGCGCCCCTGACGCTTGCCTCGGGACAACCTGTCGCCGGGGGCGAATACACGATCAAGTCCGGCGGATACTATCGGATCGAGATCAATGCCGATGGCAGCCAGGAGCTGGCCCTGTCGGGGGGCGATTTCTTCCGCGCGATCTGGATCAACGAGATCGTCATCGAGGATATCGAGATCCGCCCGATGGGCGTCCACAGCATCGAGTTCGACAGTGCGGGGACCGCGCGGCTGAGCTTTATCGCGGTGCTGCCGGGGCGCTATACGCTGTCTGTGCCCGGCTCATCGGGGGACACGTTGCAGGCCGTGTTCAACATCCAGTAATGACCGCGCCCGCCCTGCAGATCGACAATGTCAGCCACAGCTTCGGCGCCGTGCAGGCGCTGAAGGACGTCTCGCTGACTGTTCCGCAGGGCGGGTTCACAGCGCTGTTGGGCGTGAACGGCGCGGGCAAGACGACGCTGTTCTCGCTAATCACGCGGCTTTATAGCAACCGATCCGGCACGATCCGGGTCGGCGGCCACGACCTGCGGTGCGAACCGTCGCGGGCGCTGGCGCGTCTGGGTGTGGTGTTCCAAAGCCGCGCGATGGATGCCGACCTGACCATCCGCCAGAACCTGATCTATCACGCCAGCCTGCACGGCATTCCCGGCCGCCTGGCCCGGCCCCGCATCGACACGGTGCTGGCCCAGGTCGATCTGGCCGACCGCGCCGATGCCCGCGTCACCGCCCTGTCGGGCGGCCAGTCGCGCCGGGCCGAGATCGCGCGCGCCCTGATCCATCGCCCCGACCTCTTGCTGCTTGACGAGGCGACCGTGGGCCTGGACGTGAAATCGCGGGCCGAGGTGCTGGCCCTGACCCGCCGCCTGATCACGCGCGACGGGGTATCCGCGCTGTGGGCCACGCATATCATGGACGAGATCGACCCCGCCGACGACCTGGTGATCCTGCATCGCGGCGAAGTGCTGCGCCACGGCCCGGCGCGCGATATCGCGGGCGCGCAGGGGCTGACCCGCGCCTTTCTGGACCTGACCGGAGTGGCGCCGTGACCCCGCCCACCGCCCATGCGCGCGGCTGGCTGACCGCGTTCCTGGGCATCGCCCGGCGCGAGACGCTGCGTTTCGTCAACCAGCGGGGCCGTTTCCTGGCGGCGCTGGTGCGGCCGCTGGTCTGGCTGTTCATCTTTGCCGCCGGGTTCCGTGCCGTGCTGGGCCTGTCGATCACGCCGCCCTATCAGACCTATGTCCTCTACGAGGTCTATGTGACCCCCGGACTGGTCGCGATGATCCAGCTGTTCAACGGCATGCAATCGTCGCTGTCGATGGTCTATGACCGCGAGACCGGGGCCATGCGCACCCTGCTGGTCAGCCCCTTCCCGCGCTGGTTCCTGCTGGGGTCCAAGCTGATCGCGGGGGTGATCGTGTCGATCATCCAGGTCTTCACCTTTCTGGCGATCGCCTATTGGTGGGGCATCCGCCCGCCCGTCTGGGGCTATGTCGCGGTGATCCCGGCGCTGATCCTGTCGGGACTGATGCTGGGGGCGATGGGGCTGTTCCTGTCCAGCGCCATCCGCCAGCTGGAGAATTTCGCGGGCGTCATGAACTTCGTGATCTTTCCGATGTTCTTCGCTTCATCCGCGCTCTATCCGCTGTGGCGCATGCGCGAGAGCAGCCCGCTATTATACGACATCTGCCGCTTCAACCCGTTCACCCATGCGGTCGAACTGATCCGCTTTGCGCTGTATCTGCGGGTCGAATGGACCTCGCTGGCGGTGGTCCTAGGATGTTTGGCGGGGTTCTTCGGCGCGGCGGTGTTCATGTATGATCCGCAAAAGGGCCTCTGGGCCCGCCGGAAAGGAGGCCCCGCATGATCCGCATCACCCTGGCGCTGGCGCTGCTGTCAGGCCCCGCCCTTGGCGCGGCGGGCACCGACCCCGACTGGCCCTGCATCCAGCGCAAGCAGCCCAACCTGTCGATGGGGCAGGTCTGGACCGGCCCCCTGCCGGACGAGGAGGCGCAGGCCCTGGTGCGCGACCCGCAGATCGCCCGCCTGGCCGAACGGCTGGAACAGCGCCGCCTGCCGCTGGAGGAGGCCGAGGCCGAGATCGCCGATTTCGCCGCAGAGGCGTCGCAGGCCCAGCTGGTGGCGCTGATGCAGGCGATCTTTGACCGCATCGACAATGACCGCGGCGCCCTGATCGGGGGCATCGCGCGCTATGGCCAGTCCCAGCTGGACCTGTCCCTGCGCATCGAAGAGCGCCGTGCCCGCATGGCCGCCCTGGAGGCCGCCGACCCGCCCGATTTCGACGCCATCGACGCCGAGGAGCAGGCCTTGGACTGGGACCAGCGGATCTTTACCGAACGCCAGCAGTCGCTGACCTATGTCTGCGAGACGCCGGTGATCCTGGAACAGCGGGTCTTTGCCCTGGGCCGCGCCATCGCGGGCCACCTGGACTGACGCGCGCCTAGTCGGGGCGGGCCAGGCGCAACACCTCATCATGGGTGCGGTCCAGCCGCGCGGCCAGACCGTCCTGCACAGCCTGATCCAGAATGGTGCGGAACAGCGTGGCGTCGGGGCCGTAATCGGCGGCCTTGCGGCGCCATTTGCGCAACAGCAGCGGCACCAGCGGCCAGAACCACGGCCCCGCCGCCACGCGATAGGCCATCAGCGCGTTGCGATACATGTAGAACACCTTCCACATCGGCCGCAGCACGACGCCGCCCTGACCCTGCACGGCGGTGGTGTCATGGTCGAACCGCACCTGCGGGGCAAAGCCGATACGCAGGCCCTGTCGGCGCATCAGCAGCGTATAAAGCTGGTCGTCGCCATAGATGAACAGGCGCGGATCGGGCAGGCCCGCCCGCTGCAGCGCCGCGCGCGACAGGAACAGGCCGACGAAGCTGCTCATATCCACGGGCAGGATCAAGGCGTCCGCCCGGTAATCGGCGTCCGTCAGGTGAAAGCCGCGGCGCCCGCGCCCCAGGGGCATCCGTGCCAGCGTGCGCAGAAAGGCGCCGGGATGCCAGAACGGGTTGCGATAGGGGCGGTTCATCTCGCAGACGCGGCCGTCGGGGTGGAACACTGCCGCGCCGATGGCGTCCCATCCCGTCAGGTCCAGCGCGCGGAAGGCGTCGATCGCGCCAGGGGCAGGGCGGCCGTCATCGTCCATGACGACGGTCCAGTCCGAAGGTTCCTCGTCCCGGGCCAGCTGCATGCCCACGGAAAACCCGCCCGCGCCGCCCAGGTTGCTGTCGCAGCGATGCACGCGCAGGCGCGGGTCGGCCTGCGCGGCCAGCCAGGCGGCGGTCCCGTCGGTCGAGGCGTTGTCCACCACGATCACCCGCTGCAACGGCTGGTCCAGCAGCCGCGTCACGGTCACGGACAGCTTGTCCAGCCGGTCATGCGTGACGACCACGGCGGTGATCGAGGGTCGGAAGGGGGCCATGCGTGCCGCTCTTGTCTGGGGCCGGCGGGGGCCGGCGGGTCGGGGCGGGCGATACCACGAAGCGCCTTGGCGCGGCAACCGCGGCCCCGGCCCGCGCATCGCCGGGCTTTCCGGCCCGGATGGGGCTGACATTCGCGCCGCGTGGCCCTAAACAGCACCCACATTCAAGACCCGAGGCGATGATGCAGATTGAGTCCACCCCGCTATCCGGCGTGCTGATCCTGACACCGGCGCGGCATGGCGACGCGCGGGGGTTCTTCTCCGAAAGCTGGAACCGGCGCACGCTGATGCAGGCGGGCGTCGAGCTGCCCGAATTCGTGCAGGACAACCACTCGATGTCGATGCAGGTGGGCACGCTGCGCGGCCTGCACTATCAGGCGCCGCCCCATGCGCAGGGCAAGCTGGTGCGCTGCGGCCGAGGCCGCCTGTTCGACGTGGCCGTTGACGCGCGCCGCGGCAGCCCGACCTTTGGCCAGTGGTTCGGGACCGAGCTGTCCTTCGAGAACGGGCGCCAGCTGTGGATCCCCGCAGGCTTCCTGCACGGCTTCGTCACACGAGAGCCTGACACCGAGATCGTCTACAAATGCACCGACCATTACGACCGCGCGTCGGATGGGGCGGTGGCTTGGGACAGCCTGGGCATCGACTGGGGCGTGCAAGGCCCGCTGTTGTCGGACAAGGACCGCGCCGCCCCGGCCTTTGCCGACTGGACCAGCCCGTTCGAGGTGACGCCATGAAGATCCTGATCACCGGCGGCGCCGGCTTCATCGGCTCTGCCGTCGTCCGCCTGGCCATCGCGCGCGGCCATCACGTCGTGAACCTGGACGCGCTGACCTATGCCGCGAACCTGGAGAACGTGGCCCAGGCCGCGCAGTCCGACCGCTATGCGTTCGAGCAGGCAGACATCCGCGACCGGGCCGCGCTGGACCGCATCCTGGCGGATCACCGCCCCGACGCGATCATGCACCTGGCCGCGGAAAGCCATGTGGACCGGTCCATCGACGGCCCTGCGGCCTTCGTGGAGACGAACGTGATCGGCACGTTTAACATGCTGGAGGCGGCCCGCGCCTATTGGACGGCGCAGGGCAAGCCCGACGGGTTCCGGTTTCACCACATCTCGACCGACGAGGTCTTCGGGTCGCTTGGCGAGACGGGGCAGTTCACGGAAACCACCCCCTATGACCCGCGCAGCCCCTATTCGGCCAGCAAGGCGGGGTCCGACCATCTGGTCCGCGCCTGGGCCGAGACCTATGGCCTGCCGGTCGTGCTGACGAACTGTTCCAACAATTACGGCCCGTATCACTTCCCCGAAAAGCTGGTGCCGGTGGTGATCCTCAAGGCGCTGTCGGGCCAGCCCATCCCGGTCTATGGCGATGGAGGTAATATCCGCGACTGGCTGTATGTCGAGGATCACGCCGACGCGCTGCTGCTGGTCCTGGAAAAGGGCCAGCTGAACCGCAGCTACAACATCGGCGGAGAGAACGAGGCCACGAACATCGACCTGGTCCGCACGATCTGCGCGCATATGGACGACCTGCACCCTGCAGGCGCGCCGCATGCCGACCTGATCACCTTCGTGACCGACCGCCCCGGCCATGACCGCCGCTATGCGATCGACCCGACCCGCATCCGCACCGAGCTGGGCTGGCGCCCATCCGTGACGGTCGAGGAGGGGCTGCGCCGCACCGTCGAATGGTATCTGGCCAATCGCGACTGGTGGCAGCCACTGCTGGACCGCGACGGCGTGGGCAAGCGCCTGGGGACCGCGTGATGCAGGGATTGCTGGTCTTTGGCCGCACCGGCCAGGTCGCGCGGGAACTGGCCGCGCTGGCGCCGGAGGCGACCTTTCTGGGCCGTGACGGGGCCGATCTGACCGACCCCGCCGCCTGCGCCGGGGCACTCCGCGAGGCGCGTCCCCGCGCAGTCATCAACGCCGCCGCCTATACCGCCGTGGACCGGGCCGAGACGGACCCGGACACCGCCCGTCTGGTCAACGCCGACGCCCCCACCGCGATGGCGCAGGCCTGCGCCGAACTGGGCATCCCGGTCCTGCATATCTCGACCGATTACGTCTTTGACGGGTCCGGCGATCAGGCGCGGGCCGAGGATGCGCCGACCGCGCCCCTAGGCGTCTATGGTGCGACCAAGCTGGCCGGAGAGCAGGGGGTGGCTGCTGCGGGCGGCCGGTGGGCGGTCATGCGGACCTCCTGGGTGTTCTCGGCCCATGGCGCGAATTTCGTGAAAACGATGCTGCGCCTTGGGGCCGATCGCGACCGGCTGACGGTGGTGGCCGACCAGATTGGCGGGCCGACCCCCGCCGCCGACATCGCAGCTGCCTGCCTGCGGATGATCCGCCTGATGCGCGACCGGCCCGACACCACGGGCGGCATCTATCATTTTGCCGGCGCCCCCGACGCCTCTTGGGCCGATTTCGCGCGCGAGATCATGGCGCAGGCGTCCTTAGGCGCCCAGGTGGCCGACATCCCCTCATCCGACTATCCGACGCCTGCCGCGCGGCCGCTGAATTCGCGGCTGGATTGCGGGCGCATCGCGCGCGATTTCGGGATCGCGCGTCCCGATTGGCGGGCCGGTCTGGCCCGCGTTCTGGACCAACTGAAGGACAAGACATGACACAGCGCAAGGGCATCATCCTGGCAGGCGGGTCGGGCACGCGGCTTTATCCCATCACTATGGGCGTGTCGAAACAGCTGCTGCCGCTGTATGACAAGCCGATGATCTATTATCCGATCAGCGTGCTGATGCTGGCCGGCATCCGCGACATTGCGATCATCACCACCCCCGAGGATCAGGACCAGTTCCGCCGCCTGCTGGGCGATGGCAGCCAGTGGGGGATCAGCTTCACCTATATCATCCAGCCCTCCCCGGACGGTCTGGCGCAGGCCTATATCCTGGCCGAGGATTTCCTGGCGGGCAGCCCTTCGGCGATGGTGCTGGGTGACAACATCTTCTTCGGGCACGGCCTGCCCGAGCTGCTGGCATCGGCGGATGGGCGCGACAGCGGCGGGACGGTGTTCGGGTATCGCGTGTCGGACCCGGAACGCTATGGCGTGGTGGATTTCGACGACCAGATGCGCGCCCGTGCGATCATCGAGAAACCGACGGTGCCGCCCTCGGACTATGCGGTCACGGGGCTGTATTTCCTGGACGGCACCGCACCGGAACGCGCCCGCGCCGTCCAGCCATCGCCCCGCGGAGAGCTGGAGATCACGACCCTGCTGGAAAGCTATCTGCATGACGGCAGCCTGACGGTCGAGCGCATGGGCCGCGGTTTCGCCTGGCTGGACACGGGCACCCATGCCAGCCTGCTGGACGCCGGAAACTTCGTGCGCACGCTGGAGAACCGCCAGGGCCTGCAGACCGGCTGCCCCGAGGAGATCGCCTTCGAGGCCGGCTGGATCACCGCCGACCAGCTGCGCGAACGCGCCGCCCGGTTCGCCAAGAACGATTACGGCGCCTATCTACTGCGCCTGATCGACTGACCACACACCCGGCCCGCCCGATGGCCGGCCCCATGGATTGACGACGCCCATGTCCGATCTTGCATCCCAGAAACCCGCCGACCCGGCCTTGGCCGCCCATGTCGCCGCATCCATCGCCGAGGCGCGCGGGATCTATCGGACCCTGTTCCCGACCCGGCGGCTGCATTACGTGCTGTCCATGGGGCATGATCCGGTCTGGTCCCGCCCTGAGGTGACCGAGGGGCCGCATCTGCCGCGCCCGCAGGATCTGGGCGCCGACTATCTGGGGACCATCACCTGTCCCAGCCCCCATCCCGACGCGCCCGAGGTGACCATCCGCCTGGCCATCCCGCGCCCGCCGACCCCCGGAGAGCTGCGCCAGACCGACGCGCCCTGGCGGCCGATCCGCCGCCTGGACTGGCTGTTCCGCGCCAGCCCCCTGGCCTATGAGCAGATGCGCTATGGCGCCGAGATGCTGCGCAAGCGGCGGGCCGACCGCCAGGCCGACCGTGTGGCCATGCCCCTGGGGCGCGGGTCGGCGCTGATCGGGACGCCCCGGCCCCCGGCCTCGGACAAGCGGCCCGCCATCCTGATCGGCATGCACTGGCTGGAGATGGGCGGCGCCGAAAAGCTGGGCTTTGACACGGTGCGGTGGGCGCTGGCGGCGGGGCTGCGGGTGTTCGTGGTGGCCTCGATCCCGTCGATCCAGCGGCTGGCCGACCGGCTGCCGGACCACCCAGACGTGACCTTCATCCGGCTGGACCGCTATCTGCCCCATGCGCTGTGGCCGCGCTATGTCGAAAGGCTGGCCCTGGCCGAGAACATCCGCGCGGTGCATATCCATCATTGTACGCCGCTGTATGACAGCCTGCCGATGCTGCGCATGCACCTGCCCTGGGTGCAGACGATCGACAGCACCCATATCATCGAATACGCGAACGGGGGCTATCCGCGCATCTCGGGGGTCTGGTCCAACTATCTGGACATGCAGCATGTCATCAGCCGCGAACTGGTCGATTACATGCAGGGGACCTTTCACGCGCCGGCGGGGCAGGTGGTTCTGGGCCGCATGCTGGATCGCGACGACACGGCCGCCAGCCTGCCACCGCTGCGCCTGACGGCCGGTCAAAAGACGCTGCATGTCAGCTTTATCGGGCGGCTTTATTACCAGAAGCGGCCGGTGGTCGTGGTCGAATGCCTGCGCGCGCTGGATGCCTGGGCCACCCGCAACGGCGTGACGCTGAGCGCGACCATCGTGGGCGAGGGCCCGTTCGAGGCCACGCTGGTCGCCCTGTTGCGCCTCCACGGGCTGTCGGGCAAGGTGGCGATGCTGCCCGGCAAGACCGACATCCCCGCGCTGCTGGGCCGGTCCGACATCCTGCTGCTGCCCTCCAACAACGAAGGGCTGGCGTTGGTCTGCTATGAGGCCGTGGCCCATGGCTGCATCCCGATCTCGACCCGCGTGGGCTCTCAGGACGAGGTGCTGCCCGAGGGGTTGCTGGTGCCGCTGGCGCCGCGCGCCACCGTCCGCCAGACGGTCGCGGCGGTGGATGCGATGTGGCGCGACGCCGACCTGCTGGCGCGTCACAAGGACGGGTTGCAGCAGGCCTGGACGCGCCTGTCCGCCGATCCGACCGCCGAGGAGGTTCTGACCCCCGTCTATCGCCGCATCGCCGAAGGAACGCGGGCATGAGCGTGCTGACCATGACGGCGGCGGTCATCGTGACCTTCAACCGCTCGGCCAAGCTGATGAAGGTGCTGGACGCGCTGGCCCAGCAGACCATGCGGCCCGACATCGTGCTGGTGGTCGACAACGCCTCGACCGACGACACGGCGGCGCTGGTCCAGGCCCGCGCCCAGGCCGACCCGACCATCCGCCATCTGCGCCTGCCCGAAAACATCGGCGGCGCGGGCGGGTTCCATGCCGGGATCAAGGCCGCCTATCAGCTGGGCGCGCAGTATTTCTGGGTCTCGGATGACGACGCCTATCCGCAGCCCGACGCGATCGGCGCGCTGCATGACGCGCTGATGGGCTTTCAGACACAGACCGGCTGGCGGCCCAGCTTTGCCTGTTCGCGGGTCGAATGGATCGACGGGACGCTGTGCGAGATGAACTGCCCGCGGCCGGTCTGGGACTGGGCGCGGTTCGTTCAGCCAGAGCGGGCCTGGGCGCTGGTGGACAGCGCGTCCTTTGTCTCGGTGATGATCCCGCGATGGGCGGTCACCGATCATGGCCTGCCCATCGCCGATTATTTCATCTGGTTCGACGATGCCGAATACACCCGCCGCATCGCGCGCAGCTATCCCGGCATCTTCGTGCCCGAAAGCGTGGTGACCCATGACACCCCGGACAACAAGGGCGTGAACTTTGCCCTGGTGGACGACAAGACCCTGTGGAAGTTCAGGTATGGCGCCCGCAACGAGACCTCGTTCCGCCTCCGCGATGCGGGGCTGGTCAGCGTGCTGGCCTATGCCTATGGCGTGCGCCGGCAGATGCGCAGCGGCGGCGTGCCCGCACCGCTGCGCCGGGCCATTTACCGCGCCATCCTGAAAGGTTATTCCTTTCGACCTGCTATTGAGCGAGTGACTTGATGACCCAAGATTTCTCTCTGCGGCGGATGGCTTCCAGACTGGCCGCACGCGGGCGTGCCTTGAAGATGCCTCAGCCGATGCAGCCTGACTCCGCAATGATTGATCGTCTAGCATTAGAATTTGGTGCATCTGCTCCGGTGATGTCCGCTTTCGTCAAGCGTTTTTCGCCTGCGATGGTTTCTACGAACCAGTTTCAGGCCAGTTCTGATACTATGCTTTTCGTGCATATTCCAAAGACAGCTGGAATGTCTGTAGGTAAAGCTCTGCAACAAACTTTTGACCAGTTTTATGGTGTCGAGTGGAATAATGCTGGTGCCTCTTTCCGCAAGCTGGCGCGAAGGGCTGCCTATATGCAGTCAAGGACTAATGTACGCCAGGTTATCATAGGCCATTATGGTTGGGCTGAAATACAGTTCTGGCGCAATCAGGAGCTGCCAGTAAAGTCAGGGACTATTCTGCGTGACCCTGTTCAACGGATGATTTCTAACTTTAATTATAATAGCTCCGAAGCACATCCAGCACATAAAGATTTTATTAGGCGAAATCCTACCATCGAAGGCTATATTGAAAATACCGATCTGGATGTTCAATTAACACAAGCTATTGGGATCGTCTCATCCTTTGATGACGTGTTGAGAAAGCTCACAGCATATTATAGCTTTATTGGCGTCACAGAGAGGTTAGGCCAGTCGTTGGCCTATCTGTCACGATCCCATGGGCTGCCACCGATCCATGAGTATCATACGAATGTTGGTTCAAAGCCTGCAGAGGAACTGCCCGATTCCGTTCGCCAGCTAATCCTGGATCGTAACTATAACGACAGCAAGATCCATGCCTTGATGATGCGTCTCTATGCGGCGGAGGATCCCGCCTAATCCACTCACCTGCTCAATGCCCTCGCAACGACTGTTTTCAGCCCGGCCCCACCCCTGCGGCGCCGGGGCGTCCGGTCACAGCGGATCGCGCAGGAAGGCCGGGGTCGGTCCCTGGGAGAAGGCCTGGGCCGTGTCCATTGCCTCGCGGATGGTCACGTCCATGTCCAGATAGCGATAGGTGCCAAGGCGGCCCACGAAGGTCACCCCCGGCGTCGCGCGGGCCAGGTCGATATACTGCTCCAGCAGCGCCTTTTCCTCGACCAGGCGGATCGGGTAATAGGGCGTGTCGCCCGGTTCGGCCGCGCGGGCGTATTCGCGATAGCAGACCGAGCCCTCGTGGCTTTCCCAAGGGCTGAAGTGCTTATGCTCGGTGATGCGGGTATAGGGCACTTCGCGGTCGCCGTAATTCATCACCGCGCAGCCCTGATAGTCGCCCTGATGGGTGAACCGCTCGAAATCCAGCGTGCGATAGCCAAGCCGCCCCAGGCGATAGTCGAAATACCCGTCCAACGGCCCCGACCAGAACACATGATCGGCCTGCGCCGCCATGTCGGGATGATAGAGCGTGTCCAGATCGACGGTGATGCGCGGGTGGTCCAGGATCGCCGCGACCATCGCGCTGTAGCCGTCCTGCGGCATGCCCTGGAAGCGGTGGAAGAAATAGTTGTCGTCATAGTTGAACCGCACCGGCAGCCGCTTGAGGATCGAGGCGGGCAGCTCGGTCGGCGAACAGCCCCACTGCTTTTCGGTATAGCCCTTGAAGAACGCCTCATACAGTTCGGGGCCGACGAAACGCAGTGCCTGCTCCTCGAAGGTCTGGGGGTCGGTGATGGTGGTGTCGGCCTTGCTCTCGATTAGGGCGCGGGCCTCTTCGGGGCGCAGGGTGGTGCCGAAGAACTGGTTGATCGTCAGCAGGTTCACGGGCAGCGAATAGACCCGGCCCTGTGCGGTCGTCTTGACCCGGTTCTGGAACGGCAGGAAACGGGCAAAGCGGTTGACGTAATTCCACACGCCCTCGTCATCGGTGTGAAAGATGTGCGGGCCATAGACATGCATCATCACGCCGGTCTCGGCATCGCGTTCGGTGTGGCAGTTGCCCGCGATATGGGGCCGCGCATCGATGATGCGGCAATCGTGCCCCGCCTCGGCCAGGGCCCGCCCGATCACGGCCCCCGACAGCCCCGCGCCCACCAGAAGTATCCTCATCATCCCGTCCTGTCCGCTGCCCGGCAGCCACCCTGCCGTGCCCTGCTATAGCCGTGCTTGGCCTGCGATCCAACCGGGCAGTCCGGTCGCGCCCCTGGTGGGATTACGCGCAGGGGCGTTCATCTGCCCCGATCGGTTCGGCAACCTCTGGTAGTGTCGGGGGCGCCTGTGCTAGGGGGCAGCACGCATGCCGTTTTTGCGCGACCCCATGCGGGACCGCGCGCCGGCCTGCGAAACCGACGACACGCGGCCGCCCTCCGCCGACCGCCGCCCAGAGGAGTCCTGACCGGTGCCCGAAGATACCCCGGACCTGACCCTGCCCGCGCCCACCGACCGCAACCCCGACGCCTTTGCCCTGATTGTCCATGTCTGGCTCCTGGACACGCTGGACGACCTGTCGGCGGCCTGCGGGAACTTTCCCGCCGATGCCGACCGGTTCGTGACCTTCGCGGACACGCTGTCGCCGGAGGACCGCCAGCGCATCGCCGACCGCTTTCAGGGCGCTCAGCTGGTGCCCGTGCAGAACCTGGGCCAGGATGTCGGCGCGCTGATGCAACTGATGGACCAAGTGGATCTGGGCCGCTACGGCTTTGTCTGCAAGATCCACTCCAAAAAGGGCCTCAAGATGCCCGAGGCCTGGCGCCGGATGCTGCTGGGCGGGGTGCTGGGGTCGCGCCGCCAGGTCGATCAGATCATCGCGGGCTTTCGCGGCGATCCGCAGGTGATGCTGGCGGGCGCGCGGCAGCTGTTCCTCTATGGCCCGGCCTATTTGTGGAAGAACGCGGACGGCATCGACGGCGGCACCGTGCTGCTCAGCGATCAGCGCGACGGGGACGCTCTGCCGCAGCGGGTCACCGGCTTTCCGGCGACCATGTCACGCGAACGCATCCCCACCACCGACACCCTGACCGAACTGGAGGCCGCGCGCCGCCGCCAGCGCAGCCGCACGGTGCCCAAACGGCGCCGGGTGGCGGTCTTTGCCAGCTACAGCGGCGACGGCGTGCTGCCCCCGCAGGTGCAGCCCTATCTGGAGGGGTTGCGCCCGCTGGTCGAACGCATCGTCGTGGTCTGCGACAACGACCTGGCCCCCGATCAGGTCGCGCGCCTGTCCGGGCTGGCCGACCATGTGATCACCGGGCGGCATGGCAAATACGATTTCGGCTCCTACAAGCGCGGCGTGGCCTGGGCGCGTCAGACAGGCTGGCTGGACGAGGCCGACGACCTGATCCTGTGCAACGACAGCTGTTTCGGTCCGGTGGGCAGCTTTGCCCCAATGTTCGAACGCATGGAGGCGCGGCATCTGGATTTCTGGGGCGCCACCGACGGCCGCGAATTCCACCCGAATCTGCAAAGCTTTTTCGTGGTGCTGGGCTGGCATGTGTTCCAGTCGCCGGTCTTCCGCAATTTCATCGAAGGCATCAGCAAGCAGCCGAACGTCCAGCAGGTCATCATGAAATATGAGATCGGCCTGACCAAGACGCTGGCCGGGGCCGGCTACAGCTGGGGCGCGATGGTCGAGAACCGACTGGAGGGGGTCCATCCCCTCGACCCGACCTATCGCAACATCGTCGAACACCCGATCACCGCGATGGAGATGGGCCTGCCCCTGGTCAAGGCCAAGGCGTTGCGCCAGACCGAAAGCAATGCCGAAGGCACCGATCGCACACTGGACTGGCTGCGTCAGCACGCCCCCGTGGTCCATCGGGCGGCCCTGGACGATTTCACTATCGCCCGGTTCCAGGATGTCGGACGTATCGGCTTTTCGATGATCATGCCGACGCACAATCGGGCGTGGTGCATCTCGGAGGCTATAGGCTCTGCCCTGCGTCAGACCCACCAGAACTTTGAGTTGATCATCGTCGATGACGGGTCGGACGACGACACCTTTGAAGTCATCCAACGCGCGTTCGGCCCCCAACTGGACAGCGGCACGATCCGTTATGTCGGGCTGGCGGAATCGTGCGGGGTTTGCGCCGCGCGGAACATCGGCATCGCCCATGCCCGGCATGACTGGATCACCTATCTGGACAGCGACAACCAGCTGCGGCCGAACTTTCTGACGGTGATGGCGAACGCCATTATCGAACAGCCCCAAAAGGACTGTTTTTACGGTCAGATCATCAATCGTGGAACCGGACTTGTCGTTGGGTGCGGCTTCGTACGAAACGACATCCTCAGAGGCAATTACATCGACCTTGGCGTTTTTGCGCATCGCAAGTCGCTTATTCATCGCCTTGGCGGGTTTGACCCGGATCTGCGCCGGCTTGTTGACTGGGATCTGATCATCCGTCTGACGGCGCATCAAGACCCTGTGTTCCTTCCGCAGGTCTTGCTGGACTATAGCGACGACGAGCAGGGGCAGAGCGCCGACCGCATCTCGGTCCGGGAATCCTTCCTGCGGGCCAAGGTCGCGGTGCACAGCAAGCATTCGCCGCGTCCGACAGTCTCGACCGCGATCCTCAGCTACAACCACCAGGAATTCATCGTCGAGGCCATCGAGAGCGGGCTGGAACAGCGCGGCAATTACACGCACGAAATCCTTCTGGCCGATGACGGCTCGTCCGACGGGACGGCGCGGATCATGGCGCGCTATGCCGCGCGCTATCCCAACCGCATCCGCAACATCAGCACCGGCGGCAATTTCGGCGTCTCGGCCAATTACCAGCATTGCGTCCGCGAGGCGGCGGGCAACCATATCGCCATCCTGGAGGGCGACGATTACTGGACCGACCCCGACAAGAACGCCCGCCAGGCCGACTTCCTGGCCTCGCGAGGCCCGCCAGGCCCGCCAGCTGCAGGAGCTGGACATGCTGACCGACCGCCTGATCGACCGCGATGCCGCGCTGGCGGCGATCCGGCGCGACACGCTGGCCATGACGAACCGCGCCACGCAGCTGGAACAGCAGAACGCCCGCCTGAAGGCCGAGCAGCAGCAGCGCAGCGCCGGGGCCGAGGCCGCGCGCCAGCAGCTGGACCAGACCCGCAAGGAGGTCGAGGCGCTGCGCCGTCAGCTGGACGACCAACGCCAGGAGTTCCTGTCCAGCACCTCGTGGCGGGTCAGCGCACCGGTCCGCGTTCTGGGCCGTCTGGTCCGGCGCCGCTGATCGCCCCGTCGCATCCGGCCGCGGCCCGTCCGGGGGAGGGCGCATGATCATCATCCACGCGCAGGCGGACCGGCCACCGTCGGATCTGGCCGATCTGCTGGCGTCAAGCCCGGACGGGGTGATCCTTGCGGGCACGGCGGCGGCGATGGGCGAAGGGGCCCCCGACGCGGTCCTGCGGCTGGTCATGTTGCAGGCGCAGGACGATGCCTTCGTGGTGCTGTCCCAGGGCCTGCATCACTTTCGCCATGTGCTGGCGACCCGCCCGGGGGGGCTGCGCTATCACCGCGGTGCGGGCGTCGGGCCAGAGCCGCGCGACGATGCACCCCTGACCTGGCAGGCCGATTCGGATGGCAGGGTCACGGCCTGCCACCTGTCGCCGCTGGCGGTCGGCAGCCCGCTGCTGCGCCCCGCGGCGCAGCGTTTGGCCGCCATGCCCATGCCTGACACCCGCCGTTTCGCCTTTCTGCGGGCGGTTCTGCAAGGGGGGCCGCATGTCCCCGGATGACCTGTGGACCGCGCTGGCGGGGCCCTTGGGGGTGCTGGACGCGAGGCCCGATTTCCGTCTGGACCCGGCGTTCGATGGCGCCGCCGGGGCGCATCGCACCGCCTATGCCGCGCTGCGCG
Source organism: Paracoccus hibiscisoli (assembly GCF_005048265.1). GTDB lineage: Bacteria > Pseudomonadota > Alphaproteobacteria > Rhodobacterales > Rhodobacteraceae > Paracoccus > Paracoccus hibiscisoli. Next base: position 69,642 of record NZ_SUNH01000003.1, on the reverse strand, counting down.
CGCAGGCCCCGCATATCGACCTGCCGCTGGCCGCGCTGGTCACGCATCCGGCCTTGGGGGCGTTGATCGCAGAGGGCCATCCCGACGCGCTGGAGCTGGCGCATGAGCTGATCGCCCTGGGCGCGCCGGTCGACCGGCAGGTGTCCTGGTTCTCTCATCGAACCTATCTGGAGTGGTATCCCGACATCGCCGCGGCGGGCATGAACCCGCTGATGCATTATCTGCGCTTTGGCTGGGTCGAGGGCGGGCGCCGCACCCTGGCCGACCTGCATCAGGGCTTGCATCGTGGCGGCCAGCCCCTGCGCCCGGACCTGCCCACGTTGCTGGTCTGCACCCCCAGCCTGGCGTCCGGCGCCGATCCGGCGCTGGTCGATCTGCTGCGGCATCCGGGCCGGGCCGGGCACAACTTGATCCTGGCCGCGCTGTCGGGCGGGCCCATGCTGGAGGTGCTGCTGCCCGAATGCTGCGCCGTCCTGATCACGCCGCACCCGCTGCGCGAGATGCCCCATATCGACGACGCGGGCTTTGACCGGATCGATGCCGCGATCCTCTCCTCGGCCGAGGCTGCGCTGTTCGTGCACCCCTTGGTCGCGCAGGAGATCCCGTTCGCGGTCTGTCTGGCCGATTATCCCGACCCGCCCCTGGCGCGCTGGAAATCACGCTGCGTGACCGCCTTTGCCGACCTGCTGGTCTTTTCGTCCGATCACCTGCGCGACCGATGGGCCGGGCGTCTGGCCGATGTCGGCGCCGATGCAGGGACGGACGGCGTTGTCTTCCCGCCCCGCCCGCTGATGGGGGGCACGGTCGCCCCGGCCGACCGCCAGGCGGCCCGCGCGGCGCTGTCGCAGGCCCTGGGCCAGGATCTGGGCGGCAGGCGGGTCATCTGCGGCACGGGGCCGCTGGATTGGCGTCATGGCCCGGACCTGTTCGCGCAGGCCGCCCGCATCGCCGCGCGGTCCCATCCCGACATGCTGTTCGTCTGGGCCTGCACCGGCCTTGACCGGCACGAACCCTGCCGGGATGCGGCCTTTGGCCGTCATCTGCATGACCTGTGCGCGGATGAACCGGCGATCCTGCTGCGCGACGGACCGCCCGTCGACCAGGTGATGCAGGCCGCCGATGCGATGTTCCTGTCGGCCCGTCAGGCGGCGCTGCCCGAGGCGGTGTTCGACGCGGTGTCCCACGGCCTGCCGGTGGTCTGCCTTGACCGTGCGACGGGCTTTGCCGATGCGCGATATCGCCGGGCGGGTCTCATCACCGTCGTCGCCCCCGGCGATCCGATGGATGCCCTGACCGCCCTGTCGGCGACGCCCGCGACCGTGGCGCAGCCGCAGGCCCCCGCCCCATGGCGCGACGCCATCCTGTCGGCGCTGCGCCTGCGCTTGGCCCGTCAGCGCCTGGCCGTGGTGGGAGAGAGCCAATTCGACATTCCGCAGCTGTTCAGCGCGTCCGAGGCCGATCGCCCGCGGCGGCGCCGCGAGCGGGAAAAGCTGTTCCGCCTGGACCGCCGCGTGCTGTGGCGCGATGCGGATCACGCCCGCGCGGTGGTTGCGGCATCGGACAACTGGCTGCACCGCCACCTGCGGATCGAGGATGACCGACCCCTGCCCACAAATGCGGATCTGCCGCCATTCGCGATCCATGTGCATGCCTTTCACCTGGACGACCTGGCGGCCGATCTGGGCGGACATCTGGCCTTTGCGCGCGCCTCGCGCATCGTGATCACCACCGATACCCCCGCCAAGGCCGCGCGGATCGGGGCGATGGCCGATGGGTTGGGGCTGACGGTCCAGGTGCTGGTGGTGCCCAACCAGGGCCGCGACATCCTGCCCTTCCTGCGGCTGTTCGGGCGGGGCGGGGCCGCGGGCGACGATCTGATCTGGGGCCACCTGCACCAGAAGAAATCGTTGCGCGCGGCGGCGCATGGGGATCGCTGGCGGCGGTTTCTGCATCGCGTCCTGCTGGGCGATGGCGGGGGGCTGTCCTCGGCCCTGGGGCAGATCGCGGCGCCGGGCGTCGGGTTGGTGGCGCCGTTTGATCCGCATGTCGTGTCTTGGGACGATCAGCGCCCCCTGCTGCCGGGCGTGGCCGACCGGTTTCCGGGGCCGCTGCCGGACCATCCGCTGCTGTTTCCCCTGGGCAACATGTTCTGGACCCGCGCCGACGTCGCCCGCGAGATGCTGGCGCTGTTCACCGAGGACTACCCCTGGCCCGCCGAGCCGATCCCCGATGACGGCACCGTCTATCACCTGATCGAGCGGCTGTGGCCCGCCGTCGCGGCCCGGATGGGGCTGGCATCGGTGTTCATCCACAACCCGGACGAGGCCCGCATATGACCCCCCAGACCGGAAGGCCCCGCAGATGAGCCAGCCCCCCGCCCCGCACGACGATGACCGCGACGATCTGGCCCGCGCCGAGGCGCAGCTGGCCGATCTGCGTCAGCAGGTGATGATCCTGGAGGGCCGGTGCCAGGTGGCCGAGGCGCAGCTGCGCCCCCTGGCCGACCGCCAGGTCCGCGACATGCAGGAACGGCTGTCGCTGGCCCTGGCCCTGGACGATCCCGACGCGCTGAGCCAGACGCTGGCGCAGCTGACCGCCCGGGTCGAGCGCGCCGCCGAGGACGACCGGCAGGTCCGCGGCGCGTTGGAGGCAAGGCTGCGTCAGGGCGCCGATGACCTTCGGGTCAGCGCCGAACGGGACCAGGCCCTGGCCCAGCTGGCCGCCTGCCGCGATCAGGCCGCGCAGCGCGAGGCGGCGTTTCTGTCCAGCACCTCGTGGCGGGTGACGGCGCCGCTGCGGGCGGTGATGCGCGCGCTGCGGCGCTAGGCCGGCTGCCAGGGGCGCAGCTCGGCCTGCATCCAGGTGCCGTGGGCGGCGTTGGGAAAGACGATCCAGTCTTGGCCAAAGCGGTCAGCATGGTCCAGCGACAGGCGGTGCTGATCCTCCAGCGCGGCGCCGGCATAGGCACCGTCGAAATCGTGCAGCGTGTCGCCCAGCTGCAGGATCAGGCGGTGGTCGCGTTCCACGGCCGCCCGGCGTTCGGCCTTGGGCGGGCCGAACAGCAGCACCTGTTCCGCCCGGACCTGCGGCAGGCCAAGGCGCGACAGGGTGGCGATGGTGGCCAGCTTGTTCTCCTCGAACCGGTCCGACACGTAGAAGATCGTGACGCGCAGCCTGTCGGCCAGGGCAAAGAACTCGGCCGCGCCGGGGATCAGATGCGGGTCGCCCTCGCGCTCCCACAGCTTCCAGGTGTCCAGGTTCTGGAACATGCCGTCGTGATGCATGGCCAGCGCCATGACCGCGCTGTTGTCCAGGATGGTCTCGTCGATGTCGCTGACGATGGCCAGGCCCGCGCCGCCGCCCGCCTGATCGACCGCCGCCTGCAGGCGCAGCGTGGCCAGCGCATAGCATTGCCGCTGCAGCGCCCGCACCTCGGCCGAGGCCTGCTGATAGCGGACGGCGATGGCATGGTCATGGGGCGGGCGGGTGAGGGTCATGGTCTGTCCTTGGATCGCGCGCGACATGACTAGGCCGCGCGCGGGGCAAGGTCAAATGCCGCTCACTCCCACGGCTCGATCAGCTGGGGGGCGGACCAGGCGGTCAGCGGCGCCTCGGACCAGGTGCCATAGCTGGCATTGGGAAAGACGATCCATTCCGCGCCCCATTTCGCGGCCTCCTCGGCCACGGTGGCGCGCTGTTCGTCCAAGGGCGTCCTGCGGAAGCGGCCGTAGAAATCATGCAGCGTGTCGCCCAGCAGCAGGACGATCTGATGATCCTCGGCGACGATGGCGCGGCGATCGACCTTGGGCGGGCCCAACAGCAGGACCGAATCCTCGCTGATCTGCGGCAGGCCCAGGGCGGTCAGCGTGGCCATGGTGTCGACCTTCTGCTCGTCCGAGCGGTCCGAGATATAGCGGATGGTCACGCCCAGTTCGTCGGCATGGGTCAGAAACTCCATCGCGCCGGGGATCATCGCGGGGATGCCGTCGCGTTCCCAGGGCAGCCAGGTGTCCCATGCGTCATACATGTGGCAATCGGCCAGATCGCGGGCCAGCAGGGCGGTGTTGTCGATCACCGTCTCGTCCAGGTCGGTGACCACGGCCAGCGAGGCGCGGTCCTCGACCCCCTCGACGGCCTGATCCAGGCGCAGCGTCGCCAGGTTCCAGGCCTGCAGCTGCAGGGCGCGCACCTCGGCCGATTGCTGCTGGAACCGCAGGCCCATGGTGAACTGGGAGACGTCGCAATCCTGGGCCAGGGCCGCGGGCGCGGCCAGCAGGGCCGCCCCGGTCAGAAGGGCGCGGGTGGTGGTCAGCATCGGATATCCCCTTTGGTTCATGCAATCTGCGGTTGACCGTAGGGACGCCAGCCGCCCGGGTCAAACGGCGGGGGTCTCAGGCAGCAGGCGCGGGCATGCGCAGCGGCGCCTCGCGCACCGGCAGGTGGATCAGCGCGCTGAAGGCGCCGACGCCCACGCCAATCCACCAGACCAGCAGGTAATCGCCCGATGCGTCATAAAGCCACCCGCCCAGCCAGACCCCCATGAACGATCCGATCTGATGCGACAGGAACACGAACCCATACAGCGTGCCCATATAGCGCAGCCCATAGATATAGGCGACCAGCCCCGAGGTCAGCGGCACCGTGGCCAGCCACAGCGCCCCCATGACCAGCGAAAAGACGATGACCGTGCCCGGCGTGATCGGCGTCAGGATGAAGGCCGCCGCCGCGATGGTGCGCAGGGTATAGATGCCCGCCAGCAGGTATTTCTTGGTGTATCGTTTGCCCAGATAGCCGGCCAGGATCGCGCCCGCGATATTGGCCAGCCCGATCAGGCTGATCGCCGCCGCGCCAAGGGCTGATGTCGTGGTGATGCCCAGGCCCGCCAGCATGCCCGCCGGGTCGATGGGGCCGCACATCTCGGTGATCATAGCGGGGAAATGCGCGGTGATGAAGCCCAGCTGATACCCGCAGGAGAAGAACCCCACAAAGATCATCATGAAGGTCGGGTCGCGGAAGGCGCGTTTCAGCACCGTGCCCATGCTGTCCTCCAGCTGGGACGGCGTGGCGGGCTTGCCCGAACCCAGCATCGGCAGGAAGAACAGTGTGCCCAGCACGATGATGCCAAAGATGATGAACACCGACTGCCACGGGTAGAAGGCCAGCAGCACCTCGGCCAGGGGGGCACCGAAGACCTGGCCCGCCGATCCGGCGGCGGTGGCGATGCCCAGGGCAAGGCTGCGGTTCTCGTCGCTGGCGGCGCGTCCGACTACGGCCAGGATGACGCCGAACCCGGTGCCCGCGATGCCGAAACCGACCATGATCTCCAGCAGCTGGACCCCGGCGGGGGTGGTGGCAAAAGCCGTCAGGATCAGCCCGGTGCTGTAGAGGATGGCCCCCAGGATGATCGCCCACCGGTCGCCCCACCGTTCCGCCAATGCGCCGAAGATGGGCTGGCCCACGCCCCAAGCCAGGTTCTGGATGGCGATGGCCAGGCTGAATTCGGCCCTGGGCCAGCCGAAATCCGCGGCGATGGGGATCTGGAACACGCCAAAGCTGGCGCGCAGGGCAAAATTGATCAGCAGGATCAGCGATCCCCCGATCAGCACGGGGGTCAGGATGCGGGACTGGGACATGGGCGAAACCTTGTGGCGGTTCCGCAGCGTTGCCCCCGGTCGGGGACAACGTCAATCACGCAATTGTGGGGATGCAATCCGCGCTCAGCGGCGCCCCAGCTCTGCCTGGATCGAGAAGCGCGACGACGGGATCGAGCCGCCCTTGGCCATCTCTCCCAGGATCACGGTGGTCTTCTGACCGCTGTCATCGGTGATGATCCACTGACGCAGTTCGGTGGGCGCGGTGAACACCATCTGGATGGTGCCGTTCTGCGGGCGCTGCGGGTCCTGGGCGGTCACGACGGTGGCGTTATTCTGTTCGGAATGGCCGGTGACCATGCCCTGGCGGCCCAGGTTCACGTTGGCGTCCAGGATGATCGACAGCGGCGTCTGCGACAGCGGGTATTGCTGCGGTCCGCTGTTCGATTTCGCGTCGAACACCGCGACGTTCCCGCCCGAGGCCAACACCAGCGTGCGGTCGTTGTCATATTCGAACCGCACGCGGCCCGGACGCTGGATATAGACCGTGCCGGTGGACACGGTGCCGTCCGGATTGATCTGCGTAAAGGCGGATGTCACCGTGGTCAGGCTGTTGAGATAACGCGATATCTCGTTCAGCGGGATGCGTTCGGCCAGGGCCGGAAAGGCCATGGCGATGAGAAGGGCGGGCGCGAGGGCGAGGGTGCGTATGTTCATGGTCCCGATATTATCCTTTCGCGGCTTCGATGCACATCACGTCTGGCGGACGAATGCCGGGCCAACCATCGCGCGTCCGTGACGGTTCCGCGTCATTTGTTTCATCCATGATGCCTTGCGAAGAACGCATCGGGAACATATCTTTCCGGGCATGGCACAGCGCACCTTGCAGGACAAGCTGGCGATCCTGTCGGACGCCGCGAAATACGACGCCTCCTGCGCGTCCAGCGGAACGACGCGACGCGATTCGCGATCGGGGGGCATCGGTTCGGCCGGGGGGACGGGGATCTGTCACGCCTATACGCCGGACGGGCGCTGCATCAGCCTGCTCAAGATCCTGATGACGAATTTCTGCATCTATGATTGCGCCTATTGCATCAACCGCGTCAGCAGCAATGTCGAACGTGCCCGGTTTTCACCTGAGGAGGTCGTCCGGCTGACGCTGGAATTCTATCGCCGTAACATGATCGAGGGGCTGTTCCTGTCGTCGGGCATCATCCGCAGCCCGGACCAGACGATGGGCGACATGGTCCGCATCGCGCGGATGCTGCGGATCGAACACGGGTTCAAGGGTTACATCCACCTGAAAACCATCCCCGATGCCTCGCCCGACCTGGTGGCGCAGGCGGGCCTGTTCGCGGACCGCCTGTCGGTGAATGTCGAGCTGCCCCAGGATGCCAGCCTGCGCCACTTGGCCCCCGAAAAACGTCCCGAGACGATCCGCGCCACCATGGCGGATGTGCGTTTGGGGCGAGAGGCCGCCAAGGACCGCAGCCATACCGGCAAACGCCCGCCGCGCTTTGCCCCCGCAGGGCAGTCCACGCAGATGATCGTCGGCGCGGATCAGGCGACGGACGTGGACATCCTGAACACCTCGGCCAACCTTTATTCTGGGTATCAGTTGAAGCGGGTGTATTACTCGGCCTTCAGCCCGATTCCTGATGCGTCCGCCATGCTGCCGCTGATCAAGCCGCCCTTGATGCGCGAACACCGCCTGTATCAGGCCGATTGGCTGATGCGTTTCTATGGCTTTGATGCGACAGAGATCGGGTCGGCGCATCCGTCGGGCAATCTGGACCTGGACATCGACCCCAAGCTGGCTTGGGCGCTGGCCAACCGTGCGCAGTTCCCGGTCGATGTCGCCCGCGCCCCGCGCGAGATGCTGCTGCGGGTGCCGGGTTTCGGGACAAAGACCGTGGGCCGCATCCTGACGGCACGCAGGAATGGCGTGCTGCGATACGCCGACCTGTTGCGCATGGGCGCGATCATGTCCAAGGCCCAGCCCTTCGTCACGCTGCCCGACTGGACGCCCGGCGCGCTGACCGACAGCGCGGGCCTGCGCGCCCGGTTCGCGCCGCCGCCCGAGCAGCTGTCCCTGTTCTGATGATCCGGATCACGCTGCCGCGGTTCGGACGGTTTGACGCCTGGCGCCATGCGGCCCGCGATCTGGCCAGCGGCCGCGTCCCGATGGAGGACGTGACCTGGGCCGACCCCGACACGCCCCCCGATCTGTTCGGCGCCGACCCGGCCCCGCCGCCGGGCGATCATCCGGTGGTCGCCACGCAGGAGTTCCTGCAACTGGCCCGCCAGGTCGCCGGCCATTCCGATCCGGAACGCTGGTCGCTGCTGTATGGCGCGCTGATGCGCGCGCAGGGCGACCGGCGCTTTCTGTCGAACCCGGCCGACCCGATGCTGGACCGCCTGTCGCGCATGGCGAAATCCGTTCGTCGCGACATCCACAAGATGCACGCCTTTGTCCGGTTCCACGAACTGCCCCCCGACGGGCCACGCCGGGCCTTTGGCGCCTGGTTCGAACCCGAACACCCGATCCTGGAGATCGGCACGCCGTTCTTTGCCAAGCGCTTCGCCGACATGGACTGGCTGATCGCCACGCCCGAAGGCACCGCCCGGTTCGACGGCGATGCCATCGCCTATGACGACCCGGCCCCGCGTCCTGACCTGCCCGACGATGCCAGCCACGGGCTGTGGCAGACCTATTTCGCCAATATCTTCAACCCGGCGCGCATCAAGACCAATGCGATGCGGTCCGAGATGCCCAAGAAATACTGGAAGAACCTGCCCGAAACCCGCCTGATTCCCGACATGCTGGCCGATGCCCCCCGCCGGGTTCAGGCCATGCGCGACGCGGGTGCCTCGGATGCGCCGGCCTTTGCGCCCAAGATCACCGCGCGCCTCCGCCAGCAGCCCGACGACAGCATTCCCGACACGCTGGAGCAGGCCGCGTCCCAAGCCGCCCGCTGCACCCGGTGCGAGCTGTGTCACGCGGCCACCCAGACCGTCTGGGGCCAGGGCGATCCCACGGCACCCCTGATGCTGGTGGGCGAAGCGCCGGGCGATCAGGAGGATCTGGCCGGCCTGCCCTTTGTCGGCCCCGCGGGCCAGTTGCTGCACCGCACCATGGCCGAGGCCGGGCTGGCCCCCGACCGGGCCTGGCTGACCAATGCGGTCAAGCATTTCCGCTTTACCCCGCGCGGCAAGCGCCGCCTGCACCAGACGCCCGACCGCGACCATGTGGACCAGTGCCGCTGGTGGCTGGACCTGGAGCGCCGGATGGTCGCGCCGCGTCTGACCGTAGCCTTGGGGGCGACGGCGGCCTTCGCGCTGACTGGCAACCGCAAGCCGCTGACGCCGCGGCGCGGGCTGGTCGAACCGGCGCGCGATGGTGGGCCCGTCCTGATCACCTGGCATCCCAGCCTGATCCTGCGCCTGCCGCCCGACCGCGCGCCCGCGGCGCTGTCAGAGCTGCGCGCCGATCTGGCGCAGGCCGTTCGGATGGTGGCCTGAGGCCTCAGCCGAAGACCGACCAGCCCGTGAACTCTGCCAGCTTTTCGGCGGCCAGCGTGCCCATCTGGGAATTGCCCCAGCCGTCCAGCCCCGGGGACCAGATCGCGATCGACGCCTTGCCCGGCGCGATGATCAGCAGCCCGCCCCCCACGCCCGATTTCGCGGGCATGCCCACGCGGAACGCAAAATTGCCCGACCCGTCATACTGCCCACAGGTCATCATCAGCGCGTTGATGCGCCGCTGTTTCACCGGGGCCAGCAGCGCCGGCGCGCAGTCCAGCCCTGCGATCACCCGGCCCGCGCGGGCCAGCTGGATGCAGGACATCTCGATCGCGCATTGGTGGACATAGGTGCCGATGACATGGTCCGGCGGATTGCGCAGGTTACCGAAACTGCGCAGGTAGTGCGCCAGGGCAGCGTTGCGGTATCCGGTGCGGGCCTCGGACCGGGCGACGGCCTTGTCGATATGGATGTCGTCATCCTCGGCAGCGGCGCGCACAAAGCCCAGGATCTCGGCCAGGGTCAGCTGCGGGCTGCGGCCGCGCAGCAGCTCGTCTGTGACGACGATGGCGCCGGCGTTGATGAACGGGTTGCGGGGCCGGCCCTTCTCCTGCTCCAGCAGCAGGATCGAATCGAAGCGGTCGCCCGACGGCTCGCGGCCCACGCGCAGCCACAGCTGTTCGCCGATGCGGCCGAGCACGCAGGCCAGCGCGAACACCTTGCTGACCGACTGGATCGAAAACTCCTGATCGGCCTGGCCTGCGGTCAGCACCTGCCCATCGGCCAGCGCCACCGCGATGCCGAACTGATCGGGGGCGATGCCGCCCAGCTCGGGGATGTAATCCGCGACTTTGCCCCAATCGGCGGCGGCGCGGATGTCGCGATCCAGATCCTGCAGAAACCGATCCAACGTCATGGCATCCCCCGTTTGCGCGCAGCCTATGCCGGGAATGCGGCGCAGGGAAAAGCGCTAAAGCGCCTGTCCGGCCAGGAGGCGCGGCATCGGCGACACCGCTAGCCCCGCCGCCTGCCGCATGAAGCCGCGCCGCAGCGCGGGCACCGCCTGGACCACGCCCATGCCCAGGGCGCGCAGCCCGGAGACCGCCGCGTCATCGGTCGCGAACAGCCGGTTCACCCCGTCCATGCCCAGGGCCAGCGTCGTGGCATCGGGTCTGCGCCAGGCCTGATACCGCTCCAGCACCAGCGGGCTGCCGATATCCTCGCCCCGACGGGCGGCATCGACCAGCACCTGGGCCAGGGCGGCCACGTCGCGCAGGCCCAGGTTCAGGCCCTGACCCGCGATCGGATGCACCCCATGCGCCGCGTCCCCCACCAGCGCCACGCGGTCGGCGGCATAGCGTTCGGCCAGCGACAGCGACAGCGGATAGCTGAACCGCGGCCCGGCCAGCGACAGATCGCCCAGGAAATCGCCAAAGCGGGGGCGCAGGACCTCCAGGAAAGCCCCGTCGTCCAGCGCGGCGATGGCTGCGGCATTCGCGGCGGTTTCCGACCAGACGACATTGCTGCGGTTGCCGGGCAGGGGCAGGATCGCCAGCGGCCCGGTCGCCATGAAATACTGATGCGCGATGCCGTCATGCGGCAGCGCGTGGTCGATGGCCGCGACCAGCGCGGTCTGGCCATAGTCCCAGCCCTGCCGCTTGATCCCCGCCCGCGTGGCCACGCCGGACCCGCGCCCATCCGCCCCGACCAGCAGGCGCGCGGTCAGCCGACGACCGTTGGACAGGATCGCGGTGACACCAGCCGGGCCGACCTCCTGTCCGGTGACGGACAGGCCGGGCAGGGTGGTGACCCTGCCCTCCATCGCGTCGACCAGGGCGGCGTGCAGAAAGCGGTCCTCCAGCATGTGGCCCACGGGGCCTTCGCCCAGCTCGGCGCTGTCGAAATGCAGGAAGACATGGCCCGCGCCCTCTCCGGGCTGGCCTTGGGACGCCTTGATCTGATGGATGGGCTGGGCATCGGGGGCCAGCCGGTCCCACAGGCCAAGCGCCCGCAGCACCCGGACCGAGGCGATGGCCAGCGAATAGGCCCGCCCGTCGAACCCCGCGCCCGCCCGTGCCCGCGCGGGCTGCGGGTCGACCACGGCCACGCGCAGCCCCACCTGCGCCAGGGCCAGCGCCAAGGTCGGGCCGTTCAGCCCGCCCCCGGCAATCACGATGTCGAAATCCTGTGTCATGCCCGGCAGAATGCACGGGCCGGGGGCAAAGGCAATGCGGCGCGCAGCCTCACGCCCCCTGCGCCAGCAGCGCGGCCAGCCCGCTGCGATAGTCGGGATAGCGCAGCGTGACGCCCAGATCGCGCTTGATCCGGTCGTTCCGGACCCGCTTGCTGTCGCCGTAAAACGACCGGGCCATAGGCGACATCTGCGCCTGATCAAAGGGCACGGCGGGTGGCAGCGGCAGGCGCAGCAGGGTGGCCGCATGGGCGATCACGTCCTGGGGCGGGGCCGGGTCGTCGTCGCAGACATTGTAGATGCCGATGGGCGCGGGCGCGTCGATGGAGGCCAGCAGCACCTGGGCGATATCCTCGACATGGATGCGCGAAAAGACCTGGCCCGGCTTGATGATGCGGCGCGCGGTGCCGTCGCGGACCTTCTGGAACGGGCCGCGACCGGGCCCATAAATCCCCGCCAGCCGAAAGATATGCAGCGGCAGGTCATGGGCGCGGGCCAGATCCTGCCACGCACCCTCGGCGCGGATGCGGGCCTGGCCGCGCGGGCCGGACCCGTCCAGCACCGAATCCTCGTCCACCCACCCGCCCTGGCGGTCGCCATAGATGCCGGTCGTGGACAGATAGCCCAGCCAGCGGGGTCGCGCGCGGGCCAGATCGTCTCGGAATGCCGCCAGCACGGGGTCGCCCGCATCCGTGGGCGCGGTGCTGATCAGGATGGCGTCGACCCGGGGGATGGCGTCGCGCAGCGCATCCTCGGCCCCCGGCCAGATCAGCGGGGTTGCCCCCGCCGCAGCCACGCGACCGGGATCGTCCCGCGTGGTGCCGATCACATCCCATCCCCGTGCCGTCAGCAGGGGGGTCAAGGCGCCGGCGCTGTAGCCGTGTCCGAAAACGAGCATCTTCATGACCGCACCGTAACGGCGCGCGCGGCGCTGCGCCAGACGCTTGCCTGCCGCCCGCCGCGCTGGCAGGGTCGGTGCAACCAGAAGGACAGACCGATGACCGACGCCCGTTTCCTCCCCACCGAAACCCCCGCCCCGCAGGCCCGGCGCGATTTCACCGACGCGGCCTCTGCCGTGGCGCATCTGCGGGCGCTGTATGACCAGGCGACCGGGTTTCTGCTGGGCCATTTCACCCGCATCCTGGAGGGCGCGTCCCCCGCCGCGCGCTATCGCGCCTTCTACCCCGAGGTGCGGCTTGTCGTGCCCACGCATGGCAAGATCGACAGCCGCCTGTCCTTTGGCCATGTCGTGGCGCCGGGCACCTATGCCGCGACCATCACCCGGCCCGACCTGTTCCAGCACTATCTGACCGAACAGCTGGCCCTGCTGATCAAGAATCACGGCGTCCCGGTCAGCATCGGCCTGTCGGACACGCCCATGCCCGTGCATTTCGCCGTCGCCGCCCAGAGCGATCTGGCCGTCCCGCAGGAGGGGGTGCTGGATTTCAGCCTGCGCGACGTGTTCGACGTCCCTGACCTGAACACCATGAACGACGACATCGTGAACGGCGTCGCGGGCACCATGCCCGACGGCAGCCAGCATCTGGCGGCGTTCACCGCGCAGCGGGTCGACTATTCGCTGGCGCGTCTGGCGCATTACACCGCCACCGCGCCCGAGCATTTCCAGAACTTTGTCCTGTTCACCAACTATCAGTTCTATGTCGATGAATTCGAGGCCTATGCCCGGCGCGCCCTGTCCGACCCGGCCCTGGGCTATACCGCCTTTGTCGCGCCCGGCAACCAGCAGATCACCGACCCCCAGCAGCCCGTCGCGGTCCTGTCCAAGATGCCGCAGATGCCGACCTATCATCTCAAGCGCGCGAACGGGCAGGGGATCACGCTGGTCAATATCGGCGTGGGCCCGTCCAACGCCAAGACCGCGACCGACCATATCGCCGTGCTGCGCCCGCATGCCTGGCTGATGGTCGGCCATTGCGCGGGTCTGAGGAACAGCCAGTCCCTGGGCGATTTCGTCCTGGCCCATGCATACTTGCGCGAGGATCACGTCCTGGACGACGACCTGCCCGTCTGGGTGCCCATCCCGGCCCTGGCCGAGGTGCAGGTCGCCCTGCAGGAGGCCGTGGCCGAGGTCACCCAGCTGGACGGATACGAGCTGAAGCGGATCATGCGCACCGGCACCGTCGCCACCATCGACAACCGCAACTGGGAGTTGCGTGACCAGTCCGGCCCCGTCCACCGCCTGTCGCAATCGCGCGCGGTCGCGCTGGACATGGAAAGCGCCACGATTGCGGCCAACGGATTCAGGTTCCGGGTGCCTTACGGCACGCTGCTGTGTGTCAGCGACAAGCCCCTGCACGGAGAGCTGAAGCTGCCCGGCATGGCCACCGATTTCTATCGCACGCAGGTCGCCAACCACCTGCTGATCGGCATCCGCGCGATGGAAAAGCTGCGCGACATGCCGCTGGAACGCATCCATTCGCGCAAGCTGCGATCCTTCAGCGAGACGGCCTTTTTGTAGCGCGGCGGCAAAACACCAGCAAACGCGGGTTTTCGCGCGTGTGGCGAAAAAGGCTTGATCTGCCCGTGAAAACCGTGTGTAGCAGGCGTTATGCCGCAAAAGGCGCAATTTGTGGGCCCGGTGCAACAGGGCAAGAGGAGACGGATAATGGCTACGGCTGCAGCAAAACCGATGACCAAGACCCAGCTGGTGGCGACCCTCGCCGAGGAAATGGGCTCCGACAAGAAATCGGCCGCGACGGCGCTGGACGCGATCGTGGCGATCGTGACGCGCGAAGTCGCCGGCGGCGGCGCGGTGACCCTGCCCGGCATCGGCAAGATCGCCTGCCGCGCACGCCCCGAGCGTCAGGTCCGCAACCCGCAGACCCAGGAAATGATGACCAAGCCCGCTGACAAGCAGGTCAAGGTCACCATCGCCAAGGCCCTGAAGGACAGCGTCAACAGCTGATCCGCAGAACCTGCGATGACGGAACGGGGTCGTGCCATCAGGCACGGCCCCTTTCCTTTGCGTCTTGCGCGTCGGCGGGACGCTCTGCTAGCCATTTGCAGCACATGCAAGAAAGGCCCGACATGGATATCCGCGCGCTGCTGATGGGGCTGGCCTTTGCGGTGATGTGGGCCTCGGCCTTCACCTCGACCCGGATGATCGTGACCGAGGCGCCGCCGCTGATGTCGCTGGCGCTGCGCTTTGCGCTGTCGGGGGCGGTGGGGGTCATGATCGCATGGGCGATGGGACAGTCCTGGCGCGGGCTGACGCGGGCGCAATGGCGCGCCGTGGTGGTGCTGGGCCTGTGCCAGAACGCGCTGTATCTGGGCCTGAACTGGACCGCGATGCAGTGGATCGAGGCGGGGCTGGCCTCGATCATCGCGGCGACGATGCCTTTGCTGGTGGCCTTTCTGGGCTGGTCCCTGATGGGAGAGCGTCTGCGCCGCATGGGCGTGGCGGGCCTGTTCCTGGGCGTGGCGGGCGTGGCGATCATCATGGGCGCGCGCCTGCAGGGCGGCAGCGACCCGACCGGGATCGTGATGTGCTTTGTCGCGGCGCTGGCGCTGGCGGTGGCCACGCTGACCGTGCGCGGCGCCAGTTCGGGCGGCAACGTGATGATGATCGTGGGCCTGCAGATGCTGGTCGGTGCCGTCACCCTGGGCGTGATTGCCCCCTGGTTCGAGACATGGGACGTCACCTATACCCCGCGCCTGGTCGGGGCGTTCCTTTACACGGTGATCGTGCCGGGGCTGCTGGCGACCTGGGTCTGGTTCCTGCTGGTGGGGCGCATCGGCGCGGTGCGCGCGGCGACGTTCCATTTCCTGACGCCGTTCTTTGGCGTGGCCACCGCCGCCCTGTTTCTGGGCGAGGCCCTGGGCGCGGGCGACGTCATCGGGGTCGCGATCATCATGGCGGGCATCCTGGCGGTGCAGCTGTCCAAGGCGCCGCCGGTCAAACGCCCGCCCCCCAGCTGAATGGACCCCTGCGGCGATGGGCGGCGTTGAGCCAGGGTGAACCCTTGCCATGATGGTGCCATGCGTCCCGACCAGATCCTGCACCCGACCGAGGCCGGGCTTTACTGTCCGCCCGGCGATTTCTACATCGACCCGGTGCGTCCGGTGCCCCGCGCGCTGATCACCCACGGCCATGCCGACCACGCCCGGTCGGGCCATGGGGCCGTGATGGCCACGCAACAGACGCTGGACATCATGGCGATCCGCTATGGCGCCGATTTCACGGCCAGCCGCCAGCCGGCCCAAGGCGTGACGCGCATCGGCGACGTGCAGGTCAGCTTTCACCCCGCAGGCCACATCCTGGGGTCTGCCCAGATCGCGGTGATGCCCGACCGCGGCCCCAAGATCGTCGTGTCCGGCGATTATTGCCGCGCCCCGAACCCGGTCTGCGCGCCCTATGAGCCCGTCCCCTGCGACATCTTCGTGACCGAGGCGACCTTTGGCCTGCCGGTCTTTCGCCACCCCGACCCGCTGACCGAGATGACCAAGCTGATCGCCAGCATGGCCGAATTCCCCGAACGCCCCCACCTGATCGGTGCCTATGCCCTGGGCAAGGCACAGCGGGTCATCGCGCTGGCGCGCCAGGCGGGCATCGACGGCCCCATCGCCATCCACGGCGCGCTGCAGCGCCTGTGCGATTTTCACGTGGAACAAGGCATCGACCTGGGCCCGCTGATCCCCGCCACTGCGAAATCGGTGGAGGCGCAGCTGGTCATCGGTCCGCCCTCGGCCTTTGCCAGCCCCTGGGTGCAGCGGTTCGACGACCCGGTGATCGCGTTTGCGTCAGGTTGGATGACGGTGCGCGCCCGCGCCCGCCAGCGCGGGGTCGAGCTGCCCCTGGTCATCAGCGACCATGTCGACTGGCCGCAGGTCACGCAGACCATCCTTGAGCTGTCCCCCCAGGAGGTCTGGATCACCCACGGGACCGAGGACGGGTTGATGCGCTGGTGCGAGCTGCAGGGCATCGCGTCGCGCCCGCTGCGCCTGATCGGATACGAGGACGAGCCGGAATGAAGGCATTCGCCCATCTGCTGGAACGGCTGGCCTTCACCGCGGCGCGCAACGCCAAGCTGCGCCTGCTGCGCCATTACCTGCAGGCCACGCCCGACCCCGACCGGGGCTATGCGCTGGCCGCGCTGACCGGCGATCTGAAGCTGCGGGCGGTGACGCCGGGGCTGTTGCGCGGGCTGATGGCGGGGCGTGTGGACGAACAGCTGTTCGCGATGTCCTATGATTTCGTGGGCGATCTGGCCGAGACGATCGCCCTGCTGTGGGAGACGGATGGCGACGAGGATGTCCCCCTGCGCGAGGCAGTGGACCTGCTGTCGGGCACCGGGCGCGCGGGCCTGCCTGCGGCGATCACCGCGATGCTGGACCGGCTTGGGCCCTCGCAGCGGCTTGCCTTCCTCAAGCTGGCGACCGGCAATATGCGTGTGGGCCTGTCCGCCCGCATGGCCCGCATCGCCCTGGCCGAGATGGGTGAGCCGCAGGTCAAGGACATCGAGGAGATCTGGCACGGCCTGACGCCCCCCTATCAGCCGCTGTTCGACTGGATCGCGGGCGGCACGCGGCCCGAACATGCGGCCCTGGCGCCGTTCCGTCCGGTGATGCTGTCGACGCCCGTCGATCTGGATCAGCTGCGGGCGTTCGACCCGGCGCTGTATGTGGCGGAATGGAAATGGGACGGCATCCGCGTGCAGGCGATCAACGATCAGGGCACGCGGCGCCTGTATTCGCGCACCGGGGAGGATCTGGGCGCGGCCTTTCCCGACCTGCTGGAGGCGCTGAATTTCGACGGCGCGGTCGATGGCGAACTGCTGGTCCGGCGCGGCCCGGACGTGGCGGCCTTTGGCGATCTGCAAAAGCGCCTTGGCCGCAAGGTGGTCGGGCGCGCCATGCTGAACAGCCACCCGGCGGCGCTGCGGGTCTATGACCTGATGATCTGGCAGGGCCAGGACCTGCGCGACCTGCCGCATCAGGACCGCCGCGCCATGCTGGAGACCGCCGATTTCGGCAGCGACCGCATCGACATCTCGCCCCTGCTGCCGTTCACGACATGGGACGATCTGGCGGCTTTGCGTGCCGACCCGCCCAGCATCGTGATCGAGGGCGTGATGATCAAGCGCCGCGACAGCCCTTATGTCGGCGGCCGCCCGCGCGGGCCCTGGTTCAAATGGAAGCGGGACCCGATGGTCGTCGACGCGGTGATGCTCTATGCGCAGCGCGGGCATGGCAAGCGGTCGGGGTTCTATAGCGATTTCACCTTTGGCCTATGGGACGGGGAGGCGCTGGTGCCGGTGGGCAAGGCCTATTTCGGCTTTACCGATGAGGAGTTGCGCGAGCTGGACCGGTTCGTGCGCACCAACACCACCGAACGGTTCGGGCCGGTCCGGTCCGTCGCGCCCAAGCTGGTGCTGGAGGTCGCGTTCGAGGGGCTGAACGCCTCTCCGCGCCACAAATCCGGCGTCGCCATGCGCTTTCCGCGCATCAGCCGCATCCGGTGGGACAAACCCGCGGCCGAGGCTGACCGGCTGGAGACGCTGAAGGACATGATCCCGTGACGCTGCCCCCCGCGTTCCAGGACTGGTTCGCCCGACAGGGCTGGCAGCCGCATCCGCATCAGCTGGACCTGCTGGCGGCCACGGGGGACAGCCTGCTGATCGCGCCGACCGGGGGGGGCAAGACGCTGGCCGGGTTCCTGCCCTCGCTGGTCGCGCTGACCGCGCCGCACAAGGGGATGCACACGCTGTATGTGTCGCCGCTCAAGGCGCTGACGGCGGATATCGCGCGCAACCTGTCGCGCCCGGTGGCCGACCTGGACCTGGACATACGCATCGAGGATCGCACCGGCGACACCCGCGCCAGCCAGCGCGCCCGCCAGCGGGTCGACCCGCCCGACATCCTGCTGACCACACCGGAATCGCTGGCCTTGATGCTGTCCTATGAACAGGCGCCTGCAATCTTTGGCGGCCTGCGCCGGGTGGTGCTGGACGAGCTGCACGCCCTTGCCGAGAACAAGCGCGGCGATCAGCTGATGCTGGCCTTGTCGCGACTGCGCGCGCTGGCCCCCGACCTGCAGGTCACCGGGCTGTCGGCCACGGTGGAGGACCCGTCGCGGCTGGCCCGCTTCATGGGCGGCGCCACGGTCATCCATGCCGATCCCGGCCCCGATCCCGACATCGCCATGCTGCCCACCGCCAAGGCGCCGCCCTGGGCGGGCGCGGGTGGGCATTACGCGGTGCCCGACGTGCTGGAGGCGGTGGCGCAGGCCACGACCACGATCATCTTCATCAACACCCGCGCCCAGGCCGAGCTGTTCTTTCAGGCGCTGTGGGCCGCGAATGACGCGAACCTGCCCATCGGCCTGCATCACGGCAGCCTGTCGCGCGAGGCCCGCGCCCGGACCGAGGCCGCGATGGCCGCAGGCGACTTGCGCGCCGTGGTGGCGACCGGGTCCTTGGATCTGGGCATCGACTGGGGCGCGGTGGATCTGGTGATCCAGGTCGGCGCGCCGCGCAACGTCAAGCGGCTGGTCCAGCGGATCGGGCGGGCCAACCACCGCTATAACGCGCCGTCGCGGGCGCGGATCGTGCCCGCCAACCGCTTTGAGGTCATCGAATGCGTCGCCGCCCTGCAAGCGGTGCGCGAACGCGATCTGGACGGCGACGACCGGGGGCCGGGGCCGCTGGACGTGCTGTGCCAGCATATCCTGCTGACCGCCTGCGCGGGGCCCTTCGACGCCGATGCGCTGTTCGCGGAGGTCCGCACGGCGGGGCCCTATCGCGACCTGACCCGCGCCGATTTCGACGCCTGCCTGGAATTTGCGGCCACCGGCGGCTATGCGCTGCGGGCCTATGACCGCTGGCAGCGGCTGATGGAACGCGATGGGCTGTGGCGCCTGCGCGACCCGCGCGCGGCGCGCAACCTGCGCATGAACATCGGCACCATCGTCGAGGCCGAGATGCTCAAGGTCCGCTATCGCGGGCGCGGCGGCGCCCCTCTGGGCGAGGTCGAGGAAAGCTTTGCCGCGACCCTTGCACCGGGCGACACCTTCCTGATCGGCGGGCAGACGGTGCGATACGATGCGCTGCGCGAGATGGTGGTCGAGGTCACGAAGCAGCCCTCCAAGGAACCGCGCATCGCCACGTTCTCCGGCATGAAGCTGGCCACATCGACGCAGCTGTCGCACCGGGTTCTGGCGCTGGTCGGCGACCCGGCGGCGCATGCGGGCCTGCCCGCCGACACGCGCGACTGGCTGGCGCTGCAGGCACGGGTCAGCGCGCTGCCGCGTCCCGGCACGCTCTTGACCGAGGCCTTTCCCCATCAGGGCCGCTGGCATCTGGCGGTCTATGGCTTTGCCGGGCGCAATGCGCTGCAGACCCTGGGCCTGCTGATGACGCGGCTGATGGAGGAGGCGGGGCTGGCCCCCCTGGGGTTCCTGGCCACCGATTACGCGTTGCTGATCTGGTCGCTGGACCCCGTGACTGACCCCGCGCCGCTGCTGGACCGCGATGGCCTGCGCGAGGGTCTGGGCGACTGGCTGGCCAGCAATGCGGTGATGAAGCGCAGCTTTCGCACCGTGGCCACCATCGCGGGCCTGATCCAGCGCAACCTGCCCGGCGCGCGCAAATCGGGGCGGCAGGCGACCTTTTCCAGCGACATCCTGTATGACACGCTGCGCAAATACGACCCCGACCACCTGATGCTGCGCATCACTGCCGCCGAGGCCAGCCGGGGGCTTGTGGATTTCGGCCGGATCGAGGAGATGCTGGGGCGTACCGACCGCTTGGACCACCGCATGTTGCAGCGGGTCTCGCCGCTCGCCGCGCCGCTGATGCTGGAGCTGGGCCGCGTGCCCATCGCGGGCCAAGGACGCGAGCGCATGGCCGAGGCCGAGGCGGCGGCATTGATGGCAGAGGCAGGGCTTTCGTGACGTTCCACCCCTTCGATTTCGACGGACAGGCGCTGGAGGCACGGGCATCGGGCGCGCTGTTCTGGCCCGCCCGCCGCTGGCTGATCGTGGCCGACCTGCACCTGGGCAAATCCGAACGGATGGCACGGCGGGGCGGCGCCCTGCTGCCCCCCTATGAGACGCTGGCGACGCTGGACCGGCTGGAGGCCGAGATTGCCGCCACCGACCCGGCGGTGGTCGTCAGCCTGGGCGACGGGTTCGACGACGATGCGGCCGGCCGGGCGCTGCCCGACGACATCTGCGACCGGCTGCGCGCCATGGCGCAGGGGCGGCGCTGGATCTGGGTCAGCGGCAATCACGACCCTGCTGCTGTCTGCCCGCGCCTGCCGGGCGCCAGTCTGGAGCAGCTGAGCGACGGCCTGATCCTGCGCCATGAGGCGGGCACGGGGCCGGACGTGTCGGGCCATTTCCACCCCTGCATCCGGCTGGCCGGCCAGCGGCGGCGCTGCTTTCTGGTCGGGCGCGACCACCTGATCCTGCCGGCCTTTGGTGCCTATACCGGCGGGCTGGAGGTCACGGACAGGGCGCTGCAGGCGCTGGTGCCCAAGGGCATCGCCATCGCCTGCGGGGCGCGGGCGCTGCCTGTGCCGGTGGGGCAGGGGCGACGGGCCGGGGCCGCATGAGAAAGGGCCGGCGCGCATGGCGGCCGGCCCTGTCATGCGGTGATGCGGAGGATCAGAACTTGAAGTTCGCGCCGACCTTGACGGTGCTCATCGACATGCTGGCCAGTGTATCGAGCGAGTTTCCTACGCCAGCGTCGAAGCTAACAGACTCGTTGCCAAAATCGCGGTACTGATATTCGGCGAAGATCGATGTCCGTTCATTAATCATGCGCTCAGCGCCAAAGCCGGCGGCGATGCCGACTGCGTCGAAGCTCTCGGTCACCGAATTGCCACTGCGGGTCAGCGTATAATCGAAATCACCTCTGGCGACACCGAACGTGCCATAGACCAACGTACCGGGGCTGATCTCGTAGCCCGTCTTCAGTACCAGCGTAATGATATTGTTCATCTTGCTTTCCACCTCGAAAAGATCAACGGGGTCCCGGAAGCTGATGGTTTCATCGACCGAGCCGAACTCGATGCCCAATTCAGGGCCGAACACCCAGTTGTTGCGCTGCCAGCGATAGCCGCCATGCAGGCCGACGGTCGCACCTAAAACGCCGACATCGCCGAGGTTCGTAAAGCGCGCGATCTGCTCACCATCTTGGATCGCGGCCAGACTAACCTCGTCATCGGTGCCCAGGATGTAGCCGAGCGATCCGCCAGCATAGGCGCCTTCCCATGCGCCCATGACGGGGGCGACCTGGACGGAGGATGCTTCGACGACGGGACCGACGACGCCGCCGGCCATGGCGGTGCCCGCTCCGACGATTACGGCGGCCGAGAACAGGGATGCAGGGATGGCAGCACGCATGGAGGAACTCCTGAAATCTAGGACCGCGGCAGCGCGGCCTTACAAGGTAAAGATCGCGCTGTTCAAAGCAGAAGCACGGGCTTTGCGCAATTCAAACAGCAGGCAGACCGGCAGCCTGCCATCGAATCGGCGCATGGGACGTGATGTTTGGGCAACAAGCCCCGGATCAGGTGTCCAGATTTTCCACGTTGAGGGCGTTCTGCTGGATGAACTCGCGGCGCGGTTCGACCACATCGCCCATCAGCTTGGTGAACAGATCCTCGGCCTCGGCCACGTCTTCAATGCGGACCTGCAGCATGGTGCGCGCGACGGGGTCCAGCGTGGTTTCCCACAGCTGTTCGGGGTTCATCTCGCCCAGACCCTTGTAGCGTTGCAGCGACAGGCCCTTTTCGCCCTCCAGGAACACCGCCTGCAGCAGGCCCAGGGGGCCGTGGATCGGCTGGTCGCGGTCCTTGCGGATCAGGCGCGCGGGGCGGGCATAGATGTCCTGCAGCCCTTGGGTCATCTCTCCCAGACGGCGGCTTTCGCCGCTGCGCAGCATCTGGCCGTCCAGCACACGCGCCTCCTCGACGCCGCGAAGCGTCCGCGACAGGCGGATGCCGGCGTCCTGGGTCGGACGGCCCTGCCAGCCACGCTCGTATTCCTCGGCGATCAGGTCCAGGCGCGCGGCGATATCGCTGGCCACGCCCTGCGCGTCCTGGTCGATCCGCCCCGGCACCAGCGCGCCCGCGATGGCGGCCTGTTCGGTGATGTGGGGCGGGTAATGCGTCGGATAGGCGCGCAGATAGCGCCGCGCCTGGCGGGCCTCCTCGACCACACGGGTCAGGTCGTTGCCGGTGATGTCCTCGCCCGAATCCAGGCGCAGGGTCGCGCCCTCGGCGCCCTGCTGGATCAGGTAATCCTCCAGCGCGGCCTCGTTCTTCAGATACACCTCGGACCGACCCCGGCCGACCTTGTACAGCGGCGGCTGCGCGATATACAGGTGCCCGCCTTCGATCAGCTCCGGCATCTGCCGGAAGAAGAAGGTCAGCAGCAGCGTGCGGATATGCGCACCGTCCACGTCGGCGTCGGTCATGATGACGATCTTGTGGTAGCGCAGCTTCTTCAGGCTGAACTCGTCGCGCCCAATCCCGGTGCCAAGCGCGGTGATCAGCGTGCCGATCTGGTCGCTGCCCAGCATCCGGTCAAAGCGCGCGCGTTCCACGTTCAGGATCTTGCCGCGCAGCGGCAGGACGGCCTGGTTCTGACGCGAGCGGCCCTGTTTCGCCGACCCACCGGCCGAGTCGCCCTCGACGATGAACAGTTCGGACAGGGCGGGGTCCTTTTCCTGGCAATCCGCCAGTTTGCCGGGCAGGGAGGCCACGTCCATCGCGGTTTTGCGTCGCGTCAGCTCGCGGGCCTTGCGCGCGGCCTCGCGGGCCAGTGCGGCCTCGATGATCTTGCCGACGATCTGGCGGGCCTCGGTCGGGTTCTCCTCGAACCATTCGGCCAGCTTTTCGCCGACCAGCCCCTCGACCGCCGGGCGAACCTCACTGGAGACCAGTTTGTCCTTGGTCTGGCTGGAGAATTTCGGATCGGGCACCTTGACGGACAGCACGCAGGTCAGACCCTCGCGCGCGTCATCGCCGGTGAAATCGACCTTTTCCTTCTTCGCGATGCCACTGTCCTGGGCATATTTGCCGATCACGCGGGTCAGCGCGCCCCGGAAACCGGCCATATGCGTGCCGCCATCGCGCTGCGGGATGTTGTTGGTGAAGGGCAGCACCGTCTCGTGATAGCTGTCGTTCCACCACATCGCGACCTCGACGCCGATGCCGTTCTTCTCTCCGGTGATGAAGATCGGCTGCGGCATGACCGAGGCCTTGGACCGGTCCAGGTATTTGACGAACTCCTTGACGCCGCCCTCGTAGAACAGCTCGGTCTTTTGGACTTCGGCGTGGCGCTCATCCTCCAGGATGATGCGCACGCCGCTGTTGAGGAAGGCCAACTCGCGCAGGCGGTTCTCCAGCGTCTTGAAGCTGTAGTCCAGGTTGCTGAACGTGCCCTCGGGGTGGGTGGTCTTGGCCGATGCCAGGAACCGCACCTCTGTCCCGCTTTCGCCCGGCGCGTCGCCCACGACGACCAGCGACTTGACCGTGTCGCCGCGTTCAAAGCGAACGTAATGTTCCTTGTCGTTGCGCCAGATGCGCAGCTCCAGCCAGTCGGACAGCGCGTTCACCACCGACACGCCCACACCGTGCAGACCGCCCGACACCTTGTAGCTGTTCTGGTCGAACTTTCCGCCCGCATGCAGCTGGGTCATGATGACCTCGGCGGCGCTGACGCCCTCTCCGGCGTGCATGTCGACGGGGATGCCGCGGCCATTGTCGCGCACGCTGACGCTGCTGTCGGCATGGATCTTGACCTGCACGAAGTCCGCGTGACCGGCCAGAACCTCGTCGATGCCGTTATCGACGACCTCATAGACCATGTGATGCAGGCCCGACCCGTCGTCGGTATCGCCGATATACATGCCGGGCCGCTTTCGCACGGCGTCCAAACCCTTGAGAACCTTGATGGAATCGGCGTCGTACAAAGCGGGTTGGGCAGCGGTGTCGGTCATGCGTCGGGCTTTCTGTTCGTCTTGTCCTGATATAGGCCTTCGCGGGGGCAAAGTCACGGCTTTGACAGGGTTTTTCGGCGCTGTCGGCGGGTTTTCTGCCCCGCGCGGTTCAGCGCACAGCGATGGGCCGCGGCTCAGCCCGGTTCGGCCGGGCGGGCGGTCGAGGCCCCGTCGGTCTTGGTCACGGTCAGGCGGCGCGCGCGGGGGCCGAAGGCGTCGAACAGCTCCGGCCCGGTGCCGGTCAGCAGGCTCTGCGCGGGCAGCGCGCCGATGCGGTCATACAGCGCCGCGCGCCGGTCCGCGTCCAGATGGGCCGCGACCTCGTCCAGCAGCAGCAGGACCGGCTGATCCGACAGCGCCCGCGCATTGGCCAAAATCAGCGACAACAGCAGCGCCTTCTGCTCTCCGGTCGAGGAAAGTCCGGCGGGCATGTCCTGCGGGCCCCAACTGGCGCCCAGATCGGCGCGATGGGCGCCGGTCAGCGTCCGCCCGGCGGCCATGTCGCGGGGCCGCATGGCGGCCAGCCGCGCGGCGATGCTGGTGGGGTCGGCATCATCGGCGAACCCGTCCTGCGGCAGCAGGGTCAGGCGGGCGGCGGGGAAGTCGGTGCCGCCATCCTGCGCGGCCATGATCGCGGACAGCGCGGCCTGGCGGTTGCGGGTCAGGGCGGCGCCCGCCTCGGCCATCTGCGCCTCCAGCGCGCGATACCAGCCGGGATCGGTGATCTGATCCTTGAGCAGGCGGTTGCGTTCGCGCATCGCCTTGTCGTAGGCCAGCGCCAGATCGGCGTGATCGGGCATCAGCGACAGGGTCACGCGGTCCAGGAACCGCCGCCGCCCCTCGGGGGCGTCCGACCACAGCCGGTCCATCGCGGGCACCAGCCAGATCACCCGCACCAGCCGCGCCAGCGTGGTCTGGGTCACCGGCTTGTCGTCCAGGATGACATGGCGGGGCTGGCCCGGGGGCGCCACGGTCTCCACCGCGTGATCGCCCAGCACCGCGCGGATGCGCCAGCCCGCGTCAAGGCCAAGCCGCGCCTGTTCGGGCGCCGCCACCGCGCGCAGGCCGCGCCCGGGGGCCAGCATCGACACGGCCTCGAGGATGTTGGTCTTGCCGGACCCGTTCGGCCCGAAGATCGCCAGCGGACGGGCATCCAGCTCCAGGTCCAGCCGGGGCCAGGACCGGAACTGCGCCAGCCGCAGCGCCGTCAGCGTCACACGCGCATCGGCATGACGACATAGACCGCGCTGAGATCGCTGCCCTCGCGGATCAGGGCCGCGTCGCCCGAACCGTTGAACAGGAACACCGCATTGTCGCGGTCGACCTGGGACGCGATCTCCTGCAGGTATTTCGCGTTGAAGCCGATCTCCAGCGGCTCGTCGGCATAGGCGACGATCAGCTCCTCTTCGGCGGCGCCCGCGTCGGGGGCGTTGACCGACAGGACCAGCCGGTCCGCGTCCAGCGACAGCTTGACCGCGCGACTGCGTTCGCTGCTGACGGTGGCCACGCGGTCGACGGCGCGGGCGAAATCGGCGGCATCCACCTCCAGCTTGCGGGTGTTGCCCTGCGGGATGACGCGGCTGTAATCCGGGAAGGTCCCGTCGATGACCTTGGAGGTCAGGGTGATCGTCGGCGTGGCAAAGCGGATCTTGGTCTCGCTGACGGACACGGCGATCTCGGCCTCGTCATCGTCCAGCAGCTTGCGCAGTTCGCCCACGGTCTTGCGGGGCACGATCACGCCCGGCATGTTGTCGGCATGGACCGGCAGGGGCGCGTCGATGCGTGCCAGGCGGTGGCCATCGGTCGCCACGCAGCGCAGGACGGGTCCGTCCTCGGACTGGGCCACATGCATATAGACGCCGTTCAGATAGTATCGCGTCTCCTCGGTCGAGATCGCGAATTTCGACTTGTCGAACAGGCGGCGCAGCAGGCTGGCGGGGGCCTTGAAGTTCGCGCTGTATTCGGTGTTGGCCAGGACCGGGAAATCGTCGCGGGGCAGGGTCGCCAGGCTGAAGGACGACCGTCCCGCCTGCACTGACAGCCGTCCCGAGGCCTCGTCATGGGACAACTGCACCAGCGCCCCGTCGGGCAGCTTGCGCGCGATCTCGTTCAGCATCACGGCGCTGACGGTGGTGGCGCCGGGACGCTCGACCTGGGCTATGGCGCGGTCCACGACCTCGGTATCCAGGTCGGTCGCGCGAAAGCTGACGCCCTCGGGGGTGGCCTCGATCAGCACGTTGGCCAGGATCGGGATGGTGTTGCGGCGTTCCACGACCGATTGGGCCTGCGATACGGCCTTGACCAGAACGGCGCGCTCGATCGAGAATTTCATCAGTTTCCCCTGTCCCATGGCTCTGTGGCCCTTGCCGGACCTGATGCATAGCCGCCCGCGCGGGCAGTCACAAGATTTTCGTGGATCAGGCTTCCAGCATCCGCTTCAGCACGGCGATGTCCTCGACCATGGTGCTGTCCTCGACCAGCAGCTCCTCGATCTTGCGCACGCCGTGCATGATCGTGGTGTGGTCGCGCCCGCCGAAGCGACGCCCGATCTCGGGCAGGGACCGGCTTGTCAGCTGTTTCGACAGATACATGGCGATCTGGCGGGGCCGGGCGACGTTTCGGGCGCGTTTCGGGCCCATCATGTCGGCCAGGCGGATGTTGTAATGTTCCGCGACCTTGCGCTGGATGTCGTCGATGTTGATCTTGCGGTCATTGGTGCGCAGGATGTCGGCCAGGCATTCCTGCGCCACCTCCAGCGTGATCTCGCGGCGCAACAGGCTGGCATGCGCGAACAGACGCTGCAGCGCGCCTTCCAGCACGCGGACGTTGGTGGTGATGCGATGGGCCAGGAATTCCAGCACGCCCGCGCCGATCTCAAGGTCGGGCTGCTGAGCGCGAAAGCTCTGGGTCTTGGACTGCAGGATGCCAAGGCGCAGTTCATAAGTGGTCGGGTGCAGGTCCACGATCAGCCCGCAGGACAGGCGCGACTTTATGCGTTCCTCAAGGCCCTTGATCTCGGCGGGGGCGCGGTCGGCGGAAATGACGATCTGCTTGCCCTGATCGACCAGCGCGTTGAAGGTGTGAAAGAACTCCTCCTGGGTGCTGTCCTTGCCGGCGATGAACTGCACGTCGTCGACCATCAGCATGTTCACGTTGCGGAACATGCTCTTGAAATCCATTATCGAGCTTTCGCGCAGCGCCTGCACGAAGCGGTACATGAACTGTTCCGCAGACAGATACAGCACCTGCGCCGACGGATGGCGCGCCTGATAGTCATGCGCGATCGCATGCATCAGGTGCGTCTTGCCCAGGCCCACGCCGCCATAGAGGAACAGCGGGTTGAAGCCCACGGGCCCGCCTTCGGCCACGCGGCGGGCGGCGGCATGGGCCAGCTCGTTCGGCTTGCCGACGATGAAGTTGCCAAAGGTGAAGCGATTGTCCAGCGGCGCGCCCAGATCGGCGCGCGGCGCGCGGGTTGTGGGCGCCTCGGGGGTCTGGCCCGCGGGGGCTGCTGCCTGGGCTGCGGGGCGCGCGGCGGCGCCCACGTCAAAGCGCAGACGCTCGACCGGGGTGCCGTTGCGGGTCAGCACGGCCATGATGTCTTTGGCGAAATGACGCCCCACCCAATCCGAGATGAAGCGCGTCGGGCTGACGAAGCGCGCCGCGCCGTCGTCGATGGCGGTCAGGCGAAGCGGCTTGATCCAGTGGTTGTAATTGTTCGGCCCCACGCTCTGCTCCAGCTCGGCGCATGCCTGACCCCAGATCCTGTCCATCATCATTCCGTTTCCCGTGCCTGTCCCCAATCCCCGCCGGGCAATCCGGCGGGACAGAGATCACGTCGCAAGGGGCCGCATGACAACAGGATGCCCTGCACCCGCAAGCGGGTGAAACAGGGGCATCCGCCCGCAATCGGCCATGGACACAGGTTCCCGGACACCCGGTGGCAGCCGGATGTCATGAACCCGAGGGCAGAAGAGATGTTCTTCGCGGCCCGGCCTTGGTCCTGGAACGATCAACAGATCTGTCCACAGGGCCGGCCCGTCCCCAAGCGACGTGAATCGCTTAGGGGAACCTAGCCCCAGCTTGTGGATAGCTGCAACCGAACTATGCGCTTGACAGCAACTTGGCCTGATCGAATCTGCGAGGCCTTTGACTCGATTAACAATTTTACGAAACCATTGAATTTTAACGGTTTTCGAAAAATGCCCTGCATGCGCAACGCAAAACGGGCGCAAGGCTTTCGCCTGCACCCGGTCTGGTCTTGCAGCGCCCCGAAGGGCGGTGACAGGGGGAGATCCGGCCCCGCAGGGCCTGTGGATCAGTTGGCCGACAGCGCCTTCACGCGGGCTGCCAGGCGCGACACCTTGCGCGATGCGGTGTTCTTGTGCACGACGCCCTTGGTCACGCCGCGCATCAGTTCGGGCTGGGCCGTCTTCAGCGCCAGCTGCGCCGCTTCGGCATTGCCCGAGGCGATGGCCTCTTCGACCTTGCGGATGAAGGTGCGGATGCGCGACCGGCGGGCCTTGTTGACGTCGGTGCGACGTTCGATCTGGCGGGCGCGTTTCTTGGACTGGGGCGTGTTGGCCATGGGTGTCTTCCTATCGGGTCGGTTGCATGTCTTAATTTCGAACGTGCAAAAGCCCCATGGCGCCGTCCCCGGTCAGGACGGACATGATTCTTGCCAAAGCGGGCCCACACGCATGTAAGTCGGGGCGTATAGCCCCGACCCGGGGAAAAGGAAACCCTTTTCAGCGGTCGCGGAACTGCGCCTCGCGCTTTTCCAGAAAGGCGGCCATGCCCTCCTTCTGGTCCTCGGTCGCGAACAGCGCGTGGAAGGCGCGGCGTTCGAACAGCAGCCCCTCGCGCAGGGTCGTCTCATAGGCGCGGTTCACGGCCTCCTTGACGGTCTTGGTGGCGATCTGGGACTTCTCGGCGATCTTGCGGGCGGCGGCCATCGCCTCGGGGATCAGCTTGGGCGTGGGGACCACGCGGCTGACCAGGCCCGAGCGTTCGGCCTCGGCGGCATCCATGAAGCGGCCGGTCAGGTTCATGTCCATCGCCTTGGACTTGCCGACGAATCGGGTCAGGCGCTGCGTGCCGCCGATGCCCGCGACGACGCCCAGGTTGATCTCGGGCTGGCCGAATTTCGCGTTCTCGGCGCAGATGATGAAATCGCAGACCATGGCCAGCTCGCAGCCGCCGCCCAGGGCATAGCCGCTGACGGCGGCGATGATCGGCTTGCGAACCCGGCTGATCGCCTCGATCTGGGCGCCGAACAGATCCTCGTCATAGACGTCGACATAGGATTTCGTCGACATTTCCTTGATGTCGGCCCCGGCGGCAAAGGCCTTTTCGCTGCCGGTCAGAACGATGCAGCGGACCTTGTCGTTGCGGTCGGCGTCAGACAGGGCGGCCGACAGCTCGTCCAGAAGCGTGGCGTTCAGCGCGTTCAGCGCCTCGGGGCGGTTCAGCCGGATCAGGGCGACCTCGTCCTCGATCTCCACGATGATGGTTTCGTAAGCCATAGGCTTGGACCTCGTTGGCAGATTGCGTGGTCCCCGTCCTATCAGAGGGCCGCGCGGTCGTCCAATCGTTCACCGTTGGCAGGCAGGACAGTAGAACGACGACCGCCCCGATTGCACGATCCGCGTCAGCGTGCCCCCGCAGCCATCCCGCAGGCAGGGCTGGCCCGCGCGGTCATAGGCGCGGAAGCTGTGCTGGAAATAGCCCAGCTCTCCGCTGGCCTGGCGGTGGTCGCGCAGGGACGACCCCCCGGCGGCGATGGCATCGGTCAGCACATCGCGGATATGGCCGACCAGCGCCGCGATGCGCGCAGGCCCGATGCGCCCCGCCGCCCGGCGCGGGTCGATCCCCGCCCGCCACAGCGATTCGCTCACATAGATGTTGCCCAGTCCCGCCACGATGCGCTGATCCAGCAGCGCCTGTTTCACCGGCACGCGCCGCCCGGCAAAGGCCGCGCCCAGATAGGCGGGGGTGAAGATGGCATCAAAGGGCTCCGGCCCCAGATGGTCCAGCAGCGGATGGGCCGCACCCTCGCGGATCAGGTCGACCATGCCGAAGCGGCGCGCGTCGTTGAAGGTGATGGTGGTCCCCGCCTCCGTGGTCAGCACCACGTGATCGTGGCGCGCATGGATGCCGGGGTCGCGGTGGAACCCCGCCAGGCCCGCGCCCTCGACCAGCATGCGGCCCGACATGCCCAGATGCCACAGCACGGTGCCGCCCCGGTCCAGATCGGCCAGCAGGTATTTCGACCGCCGCCGCAGCGCGGTGACGCGCGCGCCGGTCAGCACCTGCACCAGATCGACGGGCATGGGCCAGCGCAGGTCGGGGCGGTTCACCTGGGCGCGGGCGATGCGGGCGCCCTCCAGATGGGGCAGCAGGCCGCGGCGGACGGTCTCGACTTCCGGCAGTTCTGGCAATCGGGTTCCTTTCGTCGCATTGTGCGCGCGGCGTGCCGGACCTATCTGGCAATGGACAGGATAAACGGCAAGCGTGATGACGGATAACAGGCAGACCCATTTCGGCTTTCAGACCGTGGACGAGGATCGCAAGGCCGGGATGGTCCACGAGGTCTTCTCCAGCGTCGCGTCCAAGTATGACGTCATGAACGACCTGATGAGCGTGGGCATCCACCGCGTCTGGAAGACCGCGATGATGGACTGGCTGGCGCCGCGCGCGGGTCAGCACCTGCTGGACGTGGCGGGGGGCACGGGCGACGTGGCGTTCCGGTTCCTGGACCGCGCGCCGGACGCGCGCGTCACCGTCTGCGACATGACCGAATCCATGCTGATCGAGGGGCGCAAGCGCGCCGATGCGGTGGACAAGGCCGACCGCCTGGCCTGGGTCACGGGCGATGCGATGGCGCTGCCCTTTTCTGACAACAGCTTTGACCGCTACACGATCAGCTTCGGCATCCGCAACGTGACACGCATCCCCGATGCGCTGGCCGAGGCCTATCGCGTGCTGAAGCCCGGCGGCCGCCTGATGGTGCTGGAGTTCAGCCAGATCCCGGTGCCCGCCATGCAATGGGCCTATGACCGCTACAGCTTCAACGTGATCCCGGCGATGGGCCAGGCGGTGACGGGCGATCGCGACAGCTATCAGTATCTGGTCGAATCGATCCGCAAGTTTCCCGATCAGGACGCCTTTGCCGGTCTGATCCGCGATGCGGGCTTTGGCCGGGTCCAGTGGCGCAACCTGTCCATGGGCATCGCCGCCCTGCATTCCGGCTGGAAGCTGTAGGATCATGCGCGGCCCCCACAACATCTTGCGCCTGATCCGCACAGGCGCCACCTTCGAGCGCACCGGCGCGATGGAGGCCGTGCTGAACGCCGTCGACGCGC
Source organism: Paracoccus hibiscisoli (assembly GCF_005048265.1). Lineage (GTDB taxonomy): Bacteria > Pseudomonadota > Alphaproteobacteria > Rhodobacterales > Rhodobacteraceae > Paracoccus > Paracoccus hibiscisoli. Next base: position 38,006 of record NZ_SUNH01000003.1, on the reverse strand, counting down.
CCATGCGCATCCGGCTGGCGGCGCGGGTGCTGGGCTGGCCGTTCCGCTGGCTGGGCTACAAGGGCGATCCGACCCTGCCGCCGATCACGCGGGCGATCACCGCGCTGGGGCCCGCCTATATCAAGTTCGGCCAGATCCTGTCGACGCGCGCCGATGTGGTCGGCCCTGAAATGGCGATGCAGCTGCGCATGCTGCAGGACCGCCTGCCGCCCTTTCCGACCGCCATCGCCAAGAAGGCCATCGAGGATGAGCTGCGCGCCCCGGTCGATCAGCTGTTCAGCGAATTCTCCGAACCCGTCGCCGCCGCCTCGATCGCGCAGGTCCATCGGGCCCGCGTGCGCGAGACGGGCCGCGAGGTCGCGGTCAAGGTCGTCCGCCCCGGCATCGGTGCGGCCTTCAAGCGCGACATCGACGCCTTTCATTTCGGCGCCCGGCTGATCGAATTCCTGTCGCCCGGCACGCGCCGCCTGCGCCCCCGCGACGTGGTCAGCCATTTCGAGAAAACCGTGATGGGCGAACAGGACCTGCGCCTGGAGGCCGCCGCCGCATCCGAATTCGGCGAGAACACCGCCGGCGATCCGGGGTTCCAGATCCCGATGCCCGTGTGGGAGCTGTCGTCGCGCCGCGTTCTGACCGCCGATTGGGCCGAGGGTCTGCCGATGGGCGACCGCGACGCGCTGATCGCGGCGGGTCACGACACGACCGAACTGGCGCGCCGGGTGATCCAGCTGTTCCTGTCGCATGCGCTGCGCGACGGGTTCTTTCACGCCGACATGCATCACGGCAACCTCAAGGTCGCGGCGAACGGCAATGTCATCGCCTATGATTTCGGCATCATGGGCGAGATCGACGAATACACCCGCCGCGTCTATGCCCAGATCCTGTACGGCTTCATCCAGCGCGATTACCGCCTGGTGGCCCGCGTGCATTTCGAGGCCGGATACGTCCCCCGCGACCGCGACGAGGCCGCCTTCGCCCGCGCCCTGCGCGCCGTCGGAGAGCCGATCTTTGGCGCCGATGCCAGCCGCATCAGCATGGGCAACCTGCTGTCTTATCTGTTCGAGGTGACCGAGCGTTTCGGCATGCCGACCCGGACCGAGCTGATCCTGCTGCAGCGCACCATGGTCGTGGTCGAGGGCGTGGCCCGGTCGCTGGACCCGCAGCTGAACATCTGGGACGCGGCCAAGCCGGTCGTGTCGGATTACATCAAGGCCAGCGTCGGTCCCAAGGCCGCGATCAGCGACCTGGCCCATATCGCGCAGACCGTGGGCCGCTATGGCCCGCTGCTGCCGCGCATGATCGAGCAGGCCCTGTGGGAGCGCGCCCACCCCGAAGAGGCGCGGCTGACCCTGATCCAGGCGCGCCATCCGGTGCCTTTGTGGCTGGTCGCGGTGCTGGCGTTGGCGGCGGGCGCGGGGATCGGCCTGTCGCTATAGGGGCGGCGGTCAGAAACAGATGATCTCGGCCTCGGCCTCGGCGCGGCGCAGGGTGGCCACGGTCTCGGTCATCGTCGCCATGCCGCGGAACATGCCCGAGCGTTCGCCCGTGGTCTGGCGCATCCGCAGGATGGTTTCCGCACCGACATAATCGGCATAGGGCAGCACCTCGGCGATGCGGTCGATGGCGCAGGAACAGCGGTCCATCATCTCTCGGGTCTGGCCGTTGGTGGCCATGCAGGCGAATGTGTATTCGACGCGCGCATTGGTCGGATAATCGTTCACCGCCTGCCCCAGGACGGGGCTGGCCAGCACCAGCCCGACCCCCAGGGCGGCCATGCGGATCATTGCAGCACCAGCCGGTTGCGATAGCCGGGGGCGGCGTCGGTTTCGGCGCGCAATTCGCGGATCGGCTGATCGGGCTGGGCCATCACGAAGGTCAGCGTCAGCGACTGGAACCCGTTCATCCGCGCGGCATTGGCATCGGCCGCAAAGGGCTGAAATCGCGCCGTCACGCCGTCATCGGTGGTGGCGATCTCTCCGCCGCGGAACAGCGCCTCCTTCATGCGGTTGCGGATGTAATGCGGGCTGCCGCCGGTCAGCGCGGCCATGTCGCGGGTGGTCTGCTCCAGAAAGAAGGTCAGCACCGGGTCGCCCGAGGAAATCGGGAACGGACCGATCGTGCGGTCGATGGGACCGGCCTTCTGGGTCATCTGCAGGATCGGCTGCTGATCGTTCGGGTCGATGGCCTGCGACAGGGTCAGCGACCCGTCATCGGTCGGGCGAAAGCCCTCGGCGGCGGGGCCTTCGACGGTCATGCGCCATTCCAGCGCCCGGTCGCCCAGATCCCAGGGGCCGCGTTCGGCAAAGACCGCATCCCCCGCCTCGGCGGCGGCGACGGACAGGGGCGCAAGCCCCAGCAACAGGGCAAGTGCGATGGCGCGGGTCTTCATGGTCGTCCTCCCAAACGTGGACACATGATGGGCGGGGCAGGGCGCGCGCGCAAGCCCCGCAGGGCCGCGCATCCCCCCTTGGTCTTAGGCCAGCAGGCGGCCCAGGATCTCGGCCAGCTCGGGCGGGCGGACGGGTTTCTCCAGCAGGTGGATGCCCATGGCCGCACAGCGCCGCGCGATGGCCGGGTCGCGATGGGCGGTGATCATCACCGCGGGCACCGGACGGTCGGCGGCCGCGCGCAACGCCTCGACCGCGGCAAAGCCGGTATCGCCGTTCTCCAGGTGGTAATCGGCCAGGATGACGTCGGGGGGCTCCTCTCCCATCGTGGCCAGCGCCTCGGCGGTGCCGCCGGCGATGCGCGGGACCATCCCCAGGCGGTCGGCCAGGATCATCTGATAGCCGCGCCGCATCTCGGGGTCGTTCTCGATCACCAGGGCCACGCGGCCGCGCAGCACGGGCAGGGGGGCATCCGCCCCCCGCGCGGGTTCTGGCAGCGCCCCGACCAGTGGCAGGCCGACGCGGAACACGGTGCCGCGCATCGGCTCTGAGGTCAGGCTGATCGGGTGGCCCAGCTTGGCACAGGCGCGGCGCACGATGGACAGGCCCAGCCCCATGCCGGGCGCCCCTCCGTCATGGGTCAGGCGCTGGAATTCGTCAAAGACGCGGTTGCGGTCCACCGCCGGGATACCCATCCCGGTGTCATGCACCGACAGCCAGCACAGCGCCCCCTTGCGCCGCGCGCCCACCGCGACCCCGCCCCGCTGCGTGTACTTGATCGCGTTCGAGACCAGGTTCTGCGCGATGCGACGCAGAAAGATCGGGTCGCTGTCCACCACCGCGGTGGTCGGCATGAACCGCAGCCGCAGCCCCTTGGCCTGGGCCATCGGCGCGAATTCGGCGGCCAGGCGGCGGAACAGATCATCCAGGGGCACCGGCTGGCGGTTGAACTCGATCCGCTGGCTGTCCAGCCGCGAGATGTCCAGAACCGCATGCATCAGCTGTTCCACGGATTCGAAGGCGCTGCCCAGCCTGTCGGTCAGCTCTGTCTGGTGCGGGTCCATGGCGGTGTCGGTCAGCGCCGACAGGAACAGCCGCGCCGCAGACAGCGGCTGCAGCAGATCGTGGCTGGCCGCGCGCAGGAACCGCGTTTTCGAACGGTTCGCCTCCTCGGCCAGGGCGCGGGCGACGGCCAGTTCGCGGTTCCTTTGGGACAGGTCGTCCATGGCGCGTTCCAGATCGCGGGTGCGGGCCAGGACCTCCTGTTCCAGCGCGACGGCGCCCTGGAACATCGACCAGGCAGAGCCGCGCGACTCTTCCAGCCGGTCGATCCGGTCGATCAGGACGGCGTTGATGCGGGTCAGCTTTTCGATCTGCCGGGCGGGCGGGTCGTCGTCACGCAGCATCGGGCGGCTCCAGGAAGGCCAGGCCGACAAAGGTCTGGTTCACATGCATGCCGCTGTGCTGTTCGCCATAGGTGTTGAACCCCGCGACGCGGTGGTGGCGATACAGGTCCGACATGCGCCCGGTCAGCCCCGCACGCTCCAGCGCAAGGCGGCGCAGGATGCAGTCAAAGGCCAGCACCATCAGCGGGCGCGCGGGCAGGGCGTCCAGCATGTCGGAAAAGCCCTGGATCAGATCCTCGGACCGGCCCAGGGTCAGCACCGTGCCGATGTCGATCGAGGACAGCAGCGACAGCCCCTCATCATCGGTGGCCGCGCTGATGGCGCGCACGTGATGGCGCCCGCCCATGCGCAGCAGCAGGGGATGACGCGCGAATTCCGTGGGCGTCAGGTCGTCGCGGCGCAGGCCGGTCAGGCGGGCATATTCCTGGGCGGCGGGTTCGGCGTTCAGCTCCAGGATGCGGCGGCGTTCGGGAATGGCGGCGGTCACGACGGCGCGGGTGGGCGTGGGGCTGAAATGGGCAAAGGTGACCTCGTGGATGGTCAGGTCGGTCTGCACCAGCAGAAAGACCGCGACGCCCGACTGCACCACCCCCTGCGCCAGCAGCGAGGTCTGGCGGAAATCCAGCCCATCCCCGGCCGATCCGCCCAGCACTGGCACCGAAGGCAGCGCCGCGTCCAGCGTGGCGACCAGCGCGTCCTCCTGTCCGGCCAGCCCGTCGGTCAGCAGCAGGCCGAACAGCTGGCGCGCGGGGTCGGGGGCGAAATCGCGCATCAGCCTGCGCAGCCGCGCCATCCAGTCCGACACCGGCAGCGCCGCCAGATCGGGCAGTACCAGCGCCGCCGCCCGGAAATGGCGCGCCGGAAAGCCGATGGCCACCACGCTGTCGCTGGCATAGCCCGCAGGCCCGATCTCACCGGCCGAGGAGCAGCCCGCGATCACGCAATCCTGCGGCAGATGCGGGCTCAGCCCCGCATGCAGCGCGCCCAGGGCGTCGCCGGTGGCCCCGAACAGCAGCACCAGCGCGGGATTGGTGCCGCGCAGGCCGTCCAGCAAGGTCGGGACCAGATCGGTCCCGCCGCGGTCGGCCTGCACAGCGACCGGCCCGGATGCGCCCTCCCTCGCAGCCGGGTCGGTGTTCATCAACCGGCCTCGAACAGCCGGATCGAATTGGCCAGCAACACCGCCTGGGTCCGCCTGCGGGCGTTGATCTTGGACATGATCGCGGTGATGTGGGTCTTGACCGTGGCCTCGGCGATGGACAGCTCGTAGCTGATCTCCTTGTTGGCCTTGCCCTTGCAGATCAGCCGCAGGATCTTCATCTGCTGCGGCGTCAGCGACGAGAACCGCCGCGCCAGTTCGGCCTTGGCATCGCCTTCTGCGTTGTCATCGCCCGAGCAATATCCCTCGGGGGTGACATGCTCTCCCTCCCACATGCGGCGCAGGCTGTCGACCAGCGCCTCGCGGGACAGGGACTTGCTGATATAGCCCTGTGCCCCGGCCGCCATCGCGGTCGAGATCATCGCCCCCTCCAGATCGGCCGAGATCATCGTGATCGGCACGCCCGGCAGTTGCCGGCGCAGGGTCACGATGCCCTCTGACCCGCGGGCGTCGGGCAGGTTCAGGTCCAGGATCACCGCATCGGGGGCGCCCTGCACGCGGATCTGCTCGACCGCGGCGGCCAGGCTGCGGGCGGTGCGCACGTTCTTGAGGCCAAAGCTGATCTTGAGCGTCAGGGCCAGGGCATCGCACATCAACGGGTGGTCATCGACGATCAGGATCTCCTTGACCTGATCTGCGGTGGGTCGCGGAGACGACACAGGACGCGCCTGCATGGCGGCTGCTGTCATGGCATTCCTCCCTGAATGTCCGGCGGCACGCTCCTCCTCCAAGGCGCGGCCAGAATTCAAGTGTAAAGAGGACTGCACATAAAGCAAGACTGTTCATGCGACGAAAGTCGGATGGGCCGCTCAGCTTTTGTTAACGCCCGCCACATCCGCCGCAAAGGTCTCGGCCCATTGGTTGCCGTTGGTGTCCTCGACCCGGACATGGATCGGCTGGCCATTGGGATTGTACCGAAAGCGAAAGACCGGGTCCTCGCTGATCGAGATTCCGGCCTCCATCGTGAACAGCAGATCCTCGCCCTGGCGGACATCCAGGCGGTCGATGAAATGCGCGGGAATGCTCAGCAGGGTCAACTGGTCGCGCTGCAGACCTGAAAAGTTCGGGTGGCGGATCATCAGCGTGCCGATGGTCTGGCCCTCCTCGCTGGCGCTGCGCCAGCGCATCTGACCCATCGTTTCGCGGACCGAGGCCATATCCTTGCCCGCCGGGGCCGAACATCCCCCTGCCGCCTTGACGAACCGCCCGGCCATCACCTGCGCCCCGTCATCGCGGGTGCCGATGGCGCGCACGTCGGAATAGCTGTCGACGCGGACGCGGACCTCGAAATCCAGCGGCATCAGCGCATCGCCAAAGGTGTATTCGGCGGCGACGGGGGCGGGATTCTCGTCGATGACCAGAGTCAGGGCGCCGATGGCGAGCGCGTCGGGCGCCTGCGTCAGGCGGATGGGCACGATGGCCGCGTCATGGGCGCGGGTCGGTGCCTCCAGGTCCAGCGCGGCCGCGTCCAGCGGCGGGTCGGTGTCCAGGTCCAGCACCGCGCCGCGCAGGTCCTCCCACGTGGGCGAAGGTTGCAGCGCGTTGTCCTGCGCCAGCGCGGGCCCGGCCAGCAGGGCCGCCGTCAGGGTCAGCCACAGTCTCATTGCCTCATCCTCCCTTGGACATCCTCCGATAGACGAAGTCGGTGGTGGTGGCGGCCGCATCCTCCTCGGCCCGTGCCACGACCCCGGCATGCAGCGGAGATTTCGAACAGACCGGATCGGTCGCCCGCGCGTCGCCCGCCAGCGCCATGGCCTGACAGCGGCAGCCGCCGAAATCGACGGTCTTGCGCTCGCAGCCACGGCAGGGTTCGGGCATCCAGGCGGTCCCGCGAAACGCGTTGAAGCTGTCGGACAGGTGCCAGATCTCGGACAGGGACCGCTCCTGCACGTTCTCGAACCGCATCCAGTCGATGGTCTGGGCGGCGTGGCAGGGCAGGACGGTGCCGTCCGGGCCGACATTCAGCCCGGTCGAACCCCAGCCCCCCATGCAGGCCTTGGGATAGACCGCGTGGTGATCTGCGGGGACATAGTCGATGACCATCCGACCGCGCAGCCGGATGCGCCCGGCATTCACCACCTGGCGCGCGAATTCCGCCTGTTCGCGCGTGGGCATCAGCGCGCCGCGGTTGCGGTCGGCCCATCCGTGGAACTGTACGGTGGCCACCTCGATCCGCCGCGCGCCGAGGCGTTCGGCCAGGTCGATCATGTCGGGCAGGCGCTCCATGTTCTGGCGATGGACGACCGCGTTGATGGTCAGCGGAAAGCCGATCTCGGTGACCCAATCGCTGAAGGCCATCTTCTTGTCCCAGGACCCCGGATGGCCGCTGATGCGGTCGGCCATGTCGGGCCGGATGCCCTGAAGCGACAGCTGAACATGGTCCACGCCCGCGCGGTCCAGCTCGATCAGGCGGTCGCGGGTGATGCCGATGCCCGAGGTGATCAGGTTCACATACAGGCCCGCGTCGCGCGCATGGCCCACGATCTGCGCCAGATCCTTGCGCGCGCCGGGTTCCCCGCCCGAGATATGGACCTGCAGCACGCCCAGATCGGCGGCCTGCCGGAACACGCGGCCCCAGTCATTGGCGCTGATCTCCTTGGACGCGCGGACCAGATCGACCGGGTTGGAACAGTAAGGGCAGGCCAGCGGACAGCGATGCGTGACCTCGGCCAGCATCGCCATGGGCAGGCCGGGGGTGACGGGGTTGCCGTCCAGATCGCGGGGCTGGGCTTGCTGATCCTTCATGCGGCATCCTTCAGGAACACCATGCGGCGTTCGATCAGCCCGGTCAGGAAATCGCGCACATCGCCCGCGATCTGATCGACCGGCGCGTTATAGCGCGCGGCCAGGTCCCGGACGATCTGATCCAGGCTGCGCGCGCCGTCCAGTTCGGACAGGATCGCTTCTCCGATCTGGTCCAGCTGCAGGGCGCGTTCGGGGGCCTGCAGCACGCGGATGCCGCGCACCCGGTCGCCTTGCAGGCGCACGCCACGGGGCAGATAGGGGATGTCATGCGCCTGGATCAGGGTGCTCATCGCGCCATCCCCTCTCCGGGTTGCCAGGCGCCGGGGGGCGTGCGCCCCTCGACATAGCCGTTCCACAGCGCGTCCAGCTGCGCCCACAGCACGTCGGTCTTGAAGGTCAGGGCGGCGGCGGCGGCGTCCTGCTTTTCCAGCGTGTCGGCATGGGTCAGCACATAGTCCAAGCCGAACTTGACGTCCTCGGGCGCCTCGGTCAGGCGTTTCCTGAAATAGGACAGGCTGCTGTCATCGGCGAAATCATAGTGCTGCAACAGCCCCTCGATCCGCTGGGCGTGGATGCGGGGCGCGAACAGCTCGGTCAGGCTGGCGGCGACCGCGTCCAGCAACGGCATGTCGCGCACAAAGCGGACATAGGCGTCCACCGCGAACCGCGTCGCGGGCATGATGCCCACGCCCGATGCGACATAGTCGGGGTCCAGCCCCACGGCCTGCGCCAGGGCCAGCCAGCGGCGGATGCCGCCGCCCTCGGTCGCGCCGCCGTCGTGATCCTCGATCCGCTTGCGCCAGGCGCGGCGCAGGTCGGGGTCCTCGACGCGGCTCATGAAGGCGGCGTCCTTCATCGGGATGCGCGACTGATACATCCAGCGGTTGATGACCCAGGCCCGCACCTCATCCGGGGTGCAGTCGCCGCCATGCAGGCGGGCGTGGAACGGGTGTCGGTCGTGATAGCGCGCGGCCCCGATGGCGCGCAGCCGCGCCTCGAAATCCTCACGCGATTGAGGGGGCGCCTGGATGTCCTTCACAGCGTGATCTCCATTCCGTCGCGGGCGACCTGCCAACCCTGGGCAGTGGCCTGGGCCACCTGGGGGCTGGAGGGGTCGCAGAGCGGGTTCGAGTTGTTCATATGCACCAGGATGCGCTGGCCCAAGCTCACCCCGGCCAGCGCGGGGATCGTGTCGGTCACCGCCATGTGGCCCATGCGACGGCCGGTCTTGCGGCCCAGGCCCATGCGGATCATCTCGTCATCATCCCACAGGGTGCCGTCAAAGAACAGCGCATCGGCCCCCGCGATCCGGTCGCGCAGCCAATCGGGCATGTCCGCGCAGCCGGGGATGTAGAAGGCGCGCCGGTCCGCACTGCGCAGTTCCACCCCCACGGTGGTCTCTCCGACCAGGCCGGTCTCGACCACCGCGCCTTCCTGATACAGGGGCACCTTGCCCGGCACCGCGAACAGGGTCGCGGTCAGGCCGGGGGTCAGCGGAATGGTCTGGTCCAGCACCACGACCCGGCGCGGCACGAAATCGGGGTTCACCGCCGCCATCATCGGGTTCGCGGCCAGCGCATCGTGAATAGTCTGCGTCGCGAACAGATCGAAGGGTTGGCTTTCGCGCAGGGTCAGCAGCCCCGCGACATGGTCGATATCGCCATTCGTCACCAGCACGGACCGGAGTGGCATGTCGCGCGGGCCCGTCGGATGCAGCGCGGGCGTCGCCGCCAGCTGCGCGCGGATATCGGGCGAGGCATTCAGGATCGCCCAGTCCCGCCCATCGGCGCTGACCGCGACCGAGCTTTGCGTCAGCGACGGAATACGCCCTGCGCGGGCCGCATCGCAATTGCCGCAGCCGCAGTTCCATTGCGGCAGGCCGCCGCCGGCTGCCGCCCCCAGGATGATGATCCGCATCGGGTTCCGCCTTATGATGAGGCCCCGACCGAACGAATCGGACGGGGCCGCAATTCTGCCTGACAGGTCAGGCTCAGAACAGGACGGGCTCGTCCTCGGCGGGTGCGTACATGTTGATTTCCATGCCGCAAGCAATCTCGATCAGGGTCGGTTTGGTCCAGGCCATGTTGTGCTCCTCCTACATGCCGATGATGCCGCTACAGAAGGCGACTGGATTCAAATCTAGTATGGGGGCAGGATGAATCAACACGACAAAGGTCGTAGCCATGTGACCATTTCGTGATCATGACGATAAAAAAGGGCCTCTGACCCGATGTTTCACGTAATTCTGGGCGTCTGTCTGGCCCTGTCGCCCGATCAGTGCGGCACGATCCTGCTGCCCCGTGGTGATTCGCCGACCCAGCAGGCGTGCCGCGCGGGCGCCGACCGGCTGGCGGCGGACTGGCTGGAGGACCGGCCCGATCTGGTGGGCGGCGCGATCGCGTGCCGCGCGAATGCCGATCTGCCCGCCGCCGCCCTGCAGGAGATCGCGCCCGGCATCCACGTCCATTTCGGCACCAGCCAGCAGATGGAGGAGACCCCCGACGGCCGCATTGCCAATCTGGGCGTGATCGTCGGCCGCGACGGCGTCGCGGTGATCGACGCGGGCGTCTCGCGGGCCGAGGGGCAGGCCCTGCATGTCGCCATCCGGCGGCTGACCGACCGGCCCGTCACGCATCTGATCCTGACCCACATGCACCCCGATCACGTGCTGGGCGCGCAGGTCATGGTCGAGGCGGGCGCCACCGTCACCGCCCATCACGCGCTGCCGCAGGCGCTGCAGATGCGGGCGGACAGCTATCTGGACCTGATCGCGCGGCTGTATCCCCCCGCCGAATGGATCGGCACGCAGGTGGTGATGCCCGACAGCCTGGTTCAGGACCGCGCCACGATCGATCTGGGCGACCGGCGGCTGCAGCTGCGCGCCTGGCCCCCGGCGCATACCGACAGCGACCTGACGGTCCTGGACGAGGCGACCGGCACGCTGTTCACGGGCGACCTGCTGTTTCGCGACCTGACGCCGGTGGTGGACGGGTCGCTGCGCGGCTGGCTGGCCTGGATGGACAGCGACCCTGCCGCCGGGGCAAGGTTGATCGTGCCCGGTCATGGCCCGGTCAGCGAATCATGGGCACCCGCCGCGGCCCCCCAGCAGACGTTTTTGAAAGCGCTTGCAGACCGCACAAGACAGGCGATCGGCGACGGGCTGGCCCTGTCGGCCGCCGTGCCAGTCATTGCCAATGCCCTGCAGCCCTTGCAGAATTCATGGAATTCCTACCCCGAGACCGTGGCGCGCAACGCGACCGCCGCCTACAAGGAACTGGAGTGGGAATGAGAAGCGTTTGACAGATTCGCCAGAACTGGCAAATGTTCGCGTTAACAACCGGGCGACGAGGGCCCGGAGACGTTCAGGGAGGACGACTTGAAAACCGTATTCTATACGACCGCCGCCATCATCGCGCTGAGCGCGGGCATGGCGCAGGCGCAGCTGGTGATCGAACCGGGCAGCGACGACCGCATCAACTGGGCCAGCCTGGAGGAATTCGCGGCCGCCCATCCCGACCTGGAGGGCCAGAGCTTTGACATGCTGGGCCCCTGGCTGGGCGGCGACCAGGAGCTGTTCCAGTCGGTCATCGCCTATTTCAACGAGGTGACCGGCGCGCGGGCGAACTATTCCGGATCGGACAGCTTCGAGCAGCAGATCGTCATCGACAGCGAGGCCGGATCGCCCCCCGACATGGCGGTGTTCCCGCAGCCGGGCCTGGCCTCCGACCTGGCGGCGCGCGGGTTCCTGCGGCCCTTGGGCCAGGAGACCGCCGACTGGCTGGTCGAGAATTACGCCGCCGGCGAAAGCTGGGCCGCGCTTGGCACCTATGCGGGCCAGGACGGGACCGAAGAGCTGTTCGCCTTCCCGTACAAGGCGGACGTCAAGTCGCTGGTCTGGTACGTCCCCGAGAACCTCGAGGATGCAGGCTATGCCGTGCCCGAGACCTATGAGGACCTCAAGGCGCTGACGGAGCAGATCGCCGCCGACGGCGAGACGCCCTGGTGCATCGGCCTGGGATCGGGCGGCGCTACCGGCTGGCCCGCGACCGACTGGGTCGAGGACCTGATGCTGCGCACCGCCACGCCCGAGGATTACGACGCCTGGACCACGAACGGCATGCCCTTCAACGACCCCAAGGTCGTGGCCGCGATCGAGGAATTCGGCTGGTTTGCCAAGAACCCCGATTTCGTCGCGGGCGGCGTGGGTTCGGTCAGCGCGACCGATTTCCGCGAAAGCCCCGCAGGCCTGTTCGCCAGCCCGCCCGCCTGCTACCTGCACCGTCAGGCCAGCTTCATCACGACCTTCTTCCCGGAAGGCACGGTCGTGGGCGAGGATGCCGACTTCTTCTACATGCCCGCCCCCGCATCGGGTGATCTGGGCCAGCCCGTGCTGGGCGGCGGCACCATGTTCGCGGTGCTGTCCGACAACCCCGCCGCCATGGCCTTTGTCGAATTCCTGAAAACCCCCGCCGCGCACGAGATCTGGATGGCGCAGCAGGGCTTTGTGACCCCCTATACGGGCGCCAATGTCGAGGCCTATGACGACCCGACTGTCCGCCGCATGGGAGAGATCCTGCTGGATGCCACGGTGTTCCGCTTTGACGGGTCGGACCTGATGCCCGGCGCCATCGGCGCGGGTGCCTTCTGGACCGGGATGATCGATTTCGTCGGCGGCGCCTCGGCGCAGGACGTGGCCGATCGCATCCAGGCGACCTGGGCGTCGCTGAACTGACGACCGACCGGCGCGGCGGCCCCGGCTGCCGCGCCCATTCTTCAGGGGGAGGAGATCAGGGATGGAATTGCTGTGGTTGGCGGTCAGCACGATCGCGATCGGCGTGTTCGGCTGCGTGGCCTGGTTCTGGGGGTCGAACTGGCTGCTGGACCGGATCTTTCCGCCGCGCGGCGGCAAGGCGGGCGACAACATCCGCCGCGCGAACCAGATCCGGCCCTGGCTGTTTCTGGGCCCGGCGATCCTGTTTCTGGGAACCTACCTGGTCTATCCGGTGCTGGACAGCTTCTGGCGGTCGCTGTTCAACGCGAACGGCACGCGCTTCGTGGGCGCGGACAATTATGTCTGGCTGGTGAACGACGCCAAGTTCCGCGAATCGATGGTCAACAACATGATGTGGCTGCTGGTCGTCCCGGCCTTGTCCACGGTGTTCGGCCTGATCGCGGCGCAGCTGACCGACCGGCTGAAATGGGGCAATATCGGCAAGTCGCTGATCTTCATGCCCATGGCCATCAGCTTTGTCGGCGCGGGCGTCATCTGGAAATTCATCTATGAATACCGGGCCTCTGGCGAAACCCAGATCGGCCTTCTGAACTGGATCGTGACCCAGTTGGGCGGAGAACCGCAGATCTGGCTGACCCTGCCGGTGTGGAACAACCTTCTGCTGATGATCGTGCTGGTCTGGATCCAGACCGGGTTTGCGATGGTCATCCTGTCCGCCGCCCTGCGCGGCATCCCCGAGGAGACGATCGAGGCCGCGATCCTGGACGGCGCATCGCCGCTGCAGGTGTTCTTCAAGATCAAGGTGCCGCAGATCATGGGCACCATCGCGGTCGTCTGGACCACCATCACCATCGTCGTGCTGAAGGTGTTCGACATCGTCTTTGTCATGACCAACGGGCAATGGGGCACGCAGGTGCTGGCCAACCTGATGTATGACTGGATGTTCCGCGGCACGCCTGATTACGGGCGCGGATCGGCCATCGCCATCGTCCTGATGATCCTGGTCACCCCGATCATGGTCTGGAACATCTACAACGCCCGCAAGGAGGTCCGCTGATGGAGGGGATGGCCGGACAGAAATCGTCGCTGGCATGGGCGGTCAACATTTCTGCCTTTCTGCTGGTGCTGTTGTGGACGATCCCGACCCTGGGGCTGTTCGTGTCGTCGTTCCGCGACCGCGACCAGATCTCGACCTCGGGGTGGTGGCAGTCGTTCTCGGGGTCCGAGCAGACGGGCTTCGTGCGCTCGGGCGTGGCGGGCGACCAGATCCAGCAGGACGGGCTTTACGTGATCGAGGGCAGCGCGGTCCAAGGCACACAGGCGCTGAAGGCTTGGGGCACCGGCGCGCGCAACCCGGCGGAATATCAGCCGGGCGACACCGCCGATCTGGGGGACGGCATCAGCCTGACCGTGGCCGAGGACGGCGCCTATCGCCTGACCTCGGCCCAGCCCTTCGAGATCACGCGCGGAGAGCGGATTTTCACCACCACCGTGAGCCCGCCCAGCTTCACCACCGAAAACTACAACCGCGTGCTGACCGCGGGCGGCCTGGGGCGGGCCTTCATGAACACCATGACGGTGACCATCCCCGCGACCGTGATCCCGATCCTGATCGCGGCCTTCGCCGCCTATGCGCTTGCCTGGATGCAGTTTCCCGGCCGCGCATTGTTGACCGCCTGCGTGGTGGGCCTCTTGGTCGTGCCGCTGCAGGTGGCGCTGATCCCGCTGCTGCGGCTGCATAACGAGCTGGGCATCGGCAAGGGATACCTGGGCATCTGGCTGGCCCATACCGGGTTCGGGCTGCCATTGGCGGTCTATCTGCTGCGCAACTACATGGTCGGCCTGCCGCGCGAGGTCATCGAGAGTGCGCGCGTCGACGGCGCGACCGAATTCCAGATCTTTCGCCGGATCATCCTGCCGCTGTCCTTCCCGGCGCTGGCCAGCTTTGCGATCTTCCAGTTCCTGTGGGTCTGGAACGACCTGCTGGTGGCCACCGTGTTTCTGGGCAATACGCGCGAACAGCTGGTCATGACCGGCCTGCTGCGCGAGCTGATGGGATCGCGCGGAGGTGAATGGGAGATCCTTGCAACCTCCGCCTTTATCTCGATAGCGGTGCCGCTGCTGGTCTTCTTTGCCATGCAGAAATACCTGGTCCGCGGATTGCTGGCCGGGTCCGTGAAAGGTGGATGATCTTGACTGAACAGACGACGGATTGGTGGAAGGGCGGGATCATCTATCAGATCTACCCGCGCAGCTTTCAGGACACGACCGGCAGCGGCACGGGCGATCTGGGCGGCATCGCCCAACGCCTGCCCTATGTCGCGTCCTTGGGCGTGGATGCGGTCTGGGTCTCTCCGTTCTTCACCTCGCCGATGAAGGATTTCGGCTACGACGTCAGCGATTACACCGGCATCGACCCGATCTTCGGCACGATGGAGGATTTCGACTGGCTGGTGCAAAGCGCGCATGAGCTGGGGCTGAAGGTCATGATCGACCTGGTGATGTCGCATACCTCGGACCAGCACCCCTGGTTCAAGGAAAGCCGCGCGAACCGCGACAACCCGAAATCGGACTGGTATGTCTGGTCGGACCCGCGCCCCGACGGCACGCCGCCCAACAACTGGCTGTCGATCTTTGGCGGCAGCGCCTGGCAGTGGGATGCCCGGCGCGAACAGTATTACCTGCACAACTTCCTGTCGTCGCAGCCGGACCTGAACTTTCACAACCCCGCCGTCCAGGACGCCCTGATCGAGATGGCGCGGTTCTGGCTGGACAGGGGCGTGGACGGATTCCGCCTGGACACGATCAACTTCTATTTCCACGACGCCCAGCTGCGCGACAACCCGCCTTTGGCGCCCGAACTGCGCAAGTCCGACACGGCGCCCGCCGTGAACCCCTACAACCACCAGAGCCACCGGTTCAGCAAGTCCCAGCCCGAGAACCTTGCCTTTCTGGAACGCTTCAACCAGGCGCTGGTCCCCTATGGCGCCGCCGTCGTCGGAGAGATCGGCGACAGCGAGCGCGCGCTGGAGCTGTTGGAGGAATATACCGGCGTGCCGGGCCGGGTGCAGATGTCCTATGTCTTCGACTTTCTGTCCGGCGACGACCTGCCCGCCGCGCGCGTGGTCGAGGTGTTCGACAAGCTGCACGAGATCGCGCCCAATGCCTGGCCCTGCTGGGCCATGTCGAACCATGACGTGGTGCGCCATTCGACGCGCTGGAACCTGTCGGACCAGGCGGCCAAGGCCTATGCCACCGTGCTTTTGTGCCTGCGCGGGTCGGTGTGCCTCTATCAGGGAGAGGAGCTGGGCCTGCCCGAGGCCGAGCTGCGCTTTGAGGATCTGCGCGATCCTTACGGCATCGAATTCTGGCCCGAATTCAAGGGCCGCGACGGCTGCCGGACGCCGATGGTCTGGGACATGGGCGTGAATGGCGGGTTCTCGACCAGCCAGCCCTGGCTGCCCGTGCCGCATACGCATCTGCAGCGCACCGTCGTCAGCCAGGAGGCCGACGCCCAGTCCATGCTGCACCATTACCGATGGGCCGTGGGCCTGCGCCGCAAGCACAGCGCGCTGCGCTGTGGCAACATGACCGAAATCAAGGCCGAGGGACCGGTGCTGTCCTTCCGCCGCCGTGACGACAAGCAGACCCTGCTGATCCGCGCGAACCTGTCCGATGACGAGACGGGCGGGCTGATGCCGTGGCAGGTCCAGATCATCGAAGGGTAGGGGGAGAACACCGCAATGGCCGAGTTGAAACTGAGGGACGTCGCCAAGGCCTATGGCGATGTCCAGGTGCTGCGCGACATCAACCTGGACATCCGCTCGGGCGAGTTCATCGTCTTCGTCGGCCCTTCGGGCTGCGGGAAATCGACGCTGCTGCGGATGATCGCGGGGTTGGAGCAGATCACCGCCGGCGAATTGCAGATCGCGGGCCAGGTGGTCAACGACATCCCGCCCAGCCAGCGCGGCATCGCGATGGTGTTCCAGTCCTATGCGCTGTACCCGCATATGACGGTGCGCGACAACATGGCCTTTGCGCTGAAGATCGCGGGCCAGAGCAAGGACCAGATCAAGGCCGCAACTGACCGCGCGGGCAAGATGCTGCAGCTGACGCCCTATCTGGACCGCCTGCCCAAGGCCCTGTCGGGCGGCCAGCGCCAGCGCGTGGCCATCGGGCGCGCCATCGTGCGCGACCCGCAGGTCTATCTGTTCGACGAACCGCTGTCGAACCTGGACGCCGCTTTGCGCGTCGCCACCCGGATCGAGATCGCGCAGCTCAAGGCGTCGATGCCCGACCGCACGATGATCTATGTCACCCATGACCAGACCGAGGCGATGACCCTGGCCGACCGCATCGTGGTGCTGGCGGGCGGCGGCATCGCCCAGGTCGGCGCCCCGCTGGAGCTGTATCAGCGGCCCGTCAACGAATTCGTGGCGCAGTTCATCGGCAGCCCGGCGATGAACCTGCTGCCCGGCCGCATCAAGTCGGTCGGCGCCACGACCGTCGTGGCGCTGGACGGCGGTCTGGAGGCCGAGGTGGCCATCCCGACCCGTGCCGGCGACGAGGGCATGGCCGTCAATCTGGGCGTCCGCCCCGAGGACATGCGCGAGACCGAGGGCACCCCGGTCTTTGAGGATGTGGTCGACCTGACCGAGGCTCTGGGCGAGGTCACGCTGCTCTATTTCGGGACCGGGGCCGAGACCGCGCCCATCACCGCCAAGCTGCCGGGCATTCACCCCGACCTCAAGGGGCGGCGCGTGCGCCTGACCGCCGACCCGCAGGCGCTGCACCTGTTCCACAAGGGACAGTCGCTGCTGTATCGCGACGGGGCCGACAGCCTGCCGCCCTATCAGCCGCGCATGACCGCGCCTTCGGGCAGCATGGGCGGCACGCCAGCGGCGCCCGACCAGGGCAATGACCGTATCGAGGAAGGCCTGATCAAGCCGCAGGGCCCCGTGCGCTAGGCCTGCCCGCGGGGTGCGACCAAAGTCGCAGATCGCACCCCGCAAACCGTGCTATAGTCACCGCATCGGGGGGAGGAAGACCACGATGCACCGCAATCACGCCGACCGTGTGGCCGCGCAATCGCAATCGCGCAGCGCCACCTCTGCGCTGGCCGCGTCCTGGCGGCGGTCCATGCTGAAGCACGGGCTGGACCCCGCAGACCGCCGCCGCCCCGACCGCCTGTCCGACCGAGAGCTGGCCGACCGCCATCAGGCGATGCAGGGTTTTCTGACCGTCGCCGGGCCGCAGCTGGATCAGCTGTACAACCTGGTCGGCCTGTCGGGCTGCAACGTGCTGTTGACGGATGCGCATGGCATCGTGCTGGACCAGCGGGTTTCGGACGGCGACGCCCAGCAGTTTCGCGACTGGGGCCTGTGGCAGGGCGCCGACTGGTCCGAGGCCGCGCAGGGCACCAACGGCATCGGCACCTGCCTGGCCGAGGGGCGCGCCCTGACCATCCATCGCGACGAACATTTCCACACCCGCAACACCGCCATGTCCTGCATGGACGCGCCGATCTGGGGGCCCGACGGGCGGCTGCTGGCGGCGCTGGATGTCAGTTCGGCGCGCGCGGACCAGACCGAACGCTATAACCGGCTGATCTCGGCGCAAGTGGCCTCGACCGCGCGCGCGATCGAGGCGGTGTTCTTCCGCTCCAGCTTTCCGGGGGCGCGGATCGTGGTGGCCTCGGACGACCCGTCGGAACAGGCCATGCTGCTGGCGGTGGATCGCGACGATCTGGCCATCGGCGCCACCCGCGCCGCCCGCCGCGCCCTGGGGCTGGAGCGCGAGGGCGCGATCCGCCCCCGCCCCGCCGCCGACCTGCTGGGCCGCCAGGACGACCTGCACGGTTTCGACCGGGGCGAACGCGCCGCCGTCATTCGCGCCCTGGCGCGTGCCGAGGGCAACGTGTCCCAGGCCGCCCGCGCCTTGGGGATCGGCCGCGCGACGCTGTATCGGCGCATGGCGCGGTTGGGAATCGGCGACGAACCGGCACGACTGTCTCACGATTGAGACATCTTCTGCGCTGCGGCGTGGATGGGCTGTTGCCCCGAATCGGCCCTTGCGGGACCGTGATGCCATACCCGGACCGGGAGATCCGGGGTCTGACATCCTGAGGAGGAGGAACCGATGCCGAACGACCAGACGCATGAATTCAAGGGCGTGGGCGTGATGCCCTTTGCCCGCCGCTATGACAACTTCATCGGCGGGGAATGGGTCGCGCCCAAGGCGGGCCGCTATTTCACCAACACCACCCCTATCACCGGTGCCGAGATCGGCGAGATTGCCCGGTCGAACGCCGATGACATCGAGGCCGCGCTGGACGCCGCCCACAAGGCCAAGGGGGCCTGGGGCCGCACTTCGACCACCGACCGCTCGAACGCGCTTCTGAAGATCGCGGACCGCATGGAGGCCAATCTGGATCTGCTGGCCACGGCCGAGACCTGGGACAACGGCAAGCCCATCCGCGAGACGATGGCCGCCGACCTGCCGCTGGCCATCGACCATTTCCGCTATTTCGCGGGCGTGCTGCGCGCGCAGGAGGGCGGCATCAGCGAGATCGACGACGACACCATCGCCTATCACTTCCACGAGCCTCTGGGCGTCGTGGGCCAGATCATCCCGTGGAACTTTCCGCTGCTGATGGCCTGCTGGAAGCTGGCCCCCGCGCTGGCCGCCGGCAATTGCGTGGTGCTGAAACCGGCCGAGCAGACCCCCGCCACGATCATGGTCTGGGCCGAGCTGATCGCCGACATCCTGCCGCCGGGCGTGCTGAACATCGTCAACGGCTTCGGCCTGGAGGCCGGCAAGCCGCTGGCCAGCAATCCGCGCATCTCCAAGATCGCCTTCACCGGCGAGACCACCACCGGTCGCCTGATCATGCAGTATGCGTCCGAGAACCTGATCCCGGTCACGCTGGAGCTGGGCGGCAAGTCGCCCAACATCTTCATGGAGGATGTCTGCCGCGAGGATGACGATTTCTTCGACAAGGCGATCGAGGGTTTCGTGATGTTCGCGCTGAACCAGGGCGAGGTCTGCACCTGCCCGTCGCGCGCCCTGATCCATGAGCGGATCTATGACCAGTTCATGGAAAAGGCCCTGAAGCGCGTCGAGGCCATCGTGCAGGGCGACCCGCGCGACAGCGCCACGATGATCGGCGCGCAGGCCAGCAGTGAGCAGAAGGAGAAGATCCTCAGCTACTTCGACATCGGCCGCAAGGAAGGCGCCGAAGTGCTGATCGGCGGCGAGGCCGCGGACCACGGCGGAGAGCTGTCGGGCGGCTATTACATCAAGCCGACGGTCTTCAAGGGCCACAACAAGATGCGCGTCTTCCAGGAGGAGATCTTTGGCCCCGTCGTGTCCGTGACCACCTTCAAGGACCAGGACGAGGCGCTGTCGATCGCCAATGACACGCTGTATGGGCTGGGCGCGGGCCTGTGGTCGCGCGATGCGAACACCTGCTATCGCTTTGGCCGCGCGATCCAGGCGGGCCGGGTCTGGACCAACTGCTATCACGCCTATCCGGCCCATGCGGCTTTCGGCGGCTACAAGCAGTCGGGCATCGGGCGCGAAAACCACCGCATGATGCTGGACCATTATCAGCAGACCAAGAACATGCTGGTCAGCTACAGCCCCAAGAAGCTGGGCTTTTTCTGATGCCATCGCGGGCGGCCCGTCGGGCCGTCCGCAACCCCGACCGATCCCGTGGCGTTGGGGCACAAGGCCAGCAACGGACGCGCCCATGCCCAAGGACAGCATCATCGACCCAGAGGACGCCGCATTGTCGGCGGGCCTGACCTATGTCAACGACGACATGCCGGGCATCACCCGGCGGCGCGCGGGCAAGGGGTTCTCCTACAAGGACGCGCAGGGGCGCACGATCACCGACCGCGCCGAACGCAAGCGGCTGGCCGCGTTGGCCATCCCGCCCGCCTATGACGATGTCTGGATCTGCCCCGATCCGCGCGGCCATATCCTGGCCACCGGGCGCGACGCCAAGGGACGCAAGCAATACCGCTATCACCCCGATTTCCGCTCCCTGCGCGACAGCAGCAAATACGACCGCATGCTGGATTTCGCGCGGGTGCTGCCCGACCTGCGGGGGCGGGTCGATGCCGACATGGCGCGGCGCGGCCTGCCTGCCGAAAAGGTGCTGGCGACCATCGTGTTCCTGTTGGAGAACACCATGATCCGGGTCGGCAACACCCGCTATGCGCGCGAGAACAAGTCCCACGGCCTGACCACCCTGCGCATGCGCCATGTCGCGCTGGAGGGAAACCAGGTGCGGTTCCGCTTCAAGGGCAAGTCGGGCAAGGAATGGGATCTGGGCCTGCGCGACCGCCGCGTGGCGCGCATCATCCGCGCCGTGCAGGACATTCCGGGCCAGCATCTGTTCCAGTATCTGGACGAGGACGGCACCCGCCATCGCGTCACCTCGACCGAGGTGAACGACTATCTGCGCGCGGTCACGGGCCGCCAGATCACCGCCAAGGATTTCCGGACCTGGACCGGCACCGTCCTGGCCGCCCTGGCGCTGTCCGAATATGAGAAGGCCGACAGCGAGGCCGCCGCCAAACGCAACGTGCGCGACGCGATCGAGGCTGTGGCCGCGCGCCTTGGCAACACGCCCACCATCTGCCGGCAATGCTATGTGCATCCCCAGATCATCGCCGCCTATCTGGCGGACGACCTGACGTTGGATCTGCGCGACCGGATCGACGACACCCTGACCACCGCCGCCCTGCGCCCCGAGGAGGAGCAGGTCCTGCGGTTTCTCAAGAAAAGGCTGAAGACATGAGCACCGTCACCGCCACCCCCGCCGCCCTGCAGCTGATCGAGGAGATCGTGGCCGATCACGGCCCGGTCCTGTTCCACCAATCGGGGGGCTGCTGCGACGGGTCCTCGCCCATGTGCTATCCGCAGGGCGATTTCCGCGTGGGAGAGCGGGACGTCAAGCTGGGAGAGATCGGCGGTGCGCCCTTCTACATCTCGGCCAGCCAGGCCGAGGCCTGGGCGCATACCGACCTGATCATCGACGTGGTGGCCGGGCGCGGCGGCATGTTCAGCCTGGACAACGGTCGCGAGAAACGCTTCCTGACCCGGTCCGAGATCTGCAGCATCTGACGCTGCGGCGTTGTGACCCCTGCGGCGATCCGCTAAAAGGGCGCGACACCCGCGAAAGGCTGACACCATGACCCACAGCGTCTTCATCGATGGCGAGGCCGGCACGACCGGCCTGCAGATCCGCGACCGCCTGCTGGGACGCGACGACATCCGCCTGGTTCAGCTGGACCCCGCCCACCGCAAGGACCCCGCCGCGCGGGCCGCCTGTTTCGCGCAGGCCGATGTCGCCATCCTGTGCCTGCCCGACGATGCCGCGCGCGAGGCCGTGGCCCTCACCGCCGAGATGGACGTGCGTCTGATCGATGCCTCGACCGCCTATCGGATCGACCCGGCCTGGGTCTTCGGCTTTCCCGAACTGGCCCCCGAAATGCGCGAGATGATCGCCGCCGCGCGCCATGTCAGCAACCCCGGCTGCTATTCCACCGGGGCCATCGCCATCGTGGCGCCCCTGGTCGCCGCTGGCCTGATCCAGGAATCCGAGGCGCTGTCGATCAACGCGGTCAGCGGCTATACCGGCGGCGGCAAGGCGCTGATCGCGGAATATGACGCGGGCACGGCGCCCGCGCATTTCGTCTATGGTCTGAACCAGCGCCACAAGCACATCCCCGAAATCATGACCCATGGCGGTCTGCTGCTGCAGCCGGTCTTTGCGCCCGCGGTCGGCAATTTCGCCCAAGGGATGGCGGTGCAATTGCCGCTGCACCTGGACGACGACCGCCATGTCGCCGCCCTGCATCAGGCGCTGGCGGATCACTATGCCGCCGAACCCTTCGTCCAGGTGGTGCCCGCCGATCAGATCGGCGCGCGGATCGACCCGACGGCCATGAACGGCACCAACGTCCTGCGCATCAGCGTGCATGGTGATGACGAGGCGGGCTGCGCTACCATCGTCGCGGTGTTGGACAATCTGGGCAAGGGCGCGTCGGGGGCGGCGGTGCAGAACCTGAACATCATGTTGGGCCTGCCCGAGGATGCGGGCCTCTAGACCCCGCCCGAAAATTGACGACAGCTGCGTATAGGCTTTGACGGCTTGTCCACGCAGGCGCTATTGATTCCTGAATCGGCTGAAGCGGGCTGTTTCCGCGCGTGCCGTCCCTGAGGGTTTCACGATGGCACAGATTTACGCGTATCGCGGTTTCGACCAGAACAATTTCGATCTCAGCGTCCTCTATTACGACTCTCTGGGCGCCGAATTCTATGATGATAGCTATATCGCGAACCGTGGCCGGCTGATCGAGGATCTGCTGGTCGTCGTCTATGAGGGGTCCAAGGACCTCTATGAGGTGGGCTTTGGCGGCTCGGGATTCCGCACAAACGGCGACCGGATCACCGGCGGCACGGTTACCGTCATCACCGAGGGCTGGGTGGCAGGCACATCCTATGAGCAGCTGTGGGAGTTCGACCGCATCAACGTCCCGCTGGCGGATATCTACAATGCGAGCCTGACCCTGTCGCGTGCCGACGACCTGCGCCTGATCGAACGCGCGCTGTCCGGCAATGATGTGTTCCGGCTCAGCTTCGAGGCCGACCGCGCCTTCGGGATGGCGGGCAATGACACGCTCTATGGCAATGGCGGCGACGACACCCTGGGCGGCGGCACGGGCAATGACATGCTGTTCGGCGGCGCAGGCCAGGATCGGCTGCTGATGGATGCGGGCAGCGATCTGCTGGATGGGGGTGCCGGGACCGACTGGGTGGTGATCCAGGGCGCGCAAGGCGTTCGCATCGACCTGGGTGTGACGGGCCGGCAGGACACCCGCATGGGCCTGGACATCATCCGCGGGGTCGAGAACATCGAGGGCGGCGCGGGTCAGGACACGCTGCTGGGCAATGCGCAGAACAACCTGCTGCGCGGCGGCGCGGGCCATGACCGACTGGAGGGGCGCGCGGGCGCCGACCCGCTGGAAGGCGGGATGGGCAATGACTGGATGCATGGCGGCATGGGCGCGGACCGGCTGATGGGCGGTCTGGGCAATGACACGCTGATCGGCGGGCAGGGCGTCGACATGCTGACCGGGGGTGCGGGGGCCGATCTGTTCGTCTTCCGCAGCATCGGCGACAGTCCCCTCGGCGCGGCGGACCTGATCGCCGATTTCCGCCGGGGCACCGACCGGATCGACCTGTCGGCCATCGACGCGGATTGGCGCACGCCCGGCAACCAGGCGTTCGAGATCACCGACCGCCTGACCGCCGGAGAGGGCGCGCAACTGGTGGTCCAGCGCCTGCCTCAGACCAACACCACCTGCATCCTGCTGGACACGAATGGCGACGGTCAGGCGGATGGGGTGATCCGCCTGACCGGTCAGCTGAACCTGTCGGAGGCCGATTTCATCCTCTGACCCGCGCCGCGGGTCAGAGGGCGTGCATCAGTCGGCCAGTGCCGCCTGATAGCGTTCGGACACCACGTCCCAATTCACCACGTCCCACCAGCTTTCCAGATATTCGGCGCGGCGGTTGTTGTAGTTCAGGTAATAGGCGTGCTCCCACACGTCATTGCCCAACAGGGGCGTTCCCTGCTGGTCGGCCACGTCCATCAGCGGGTTGTCCTGGTTCGGCGTCGCGGTGATCTGCAACTGGTTCTGATCATTGACGATTAGCCAGACCCAGCCCGACCCGAACTGCCCGGTGCCGGCCTCCTGAAAGGCCGTGCGGAACGCCTCCTGCGACCCAAAGACGGTGTCGATGGCCTCGGTCAGTTCGGGCGACATCTCTCCGGTCTCGTCGGTGGGGGCCATGCTCTCCCAGAAGAAGGTATGGTTCCAATGACCGCCCGCATTGTTGCGGATCGCGGTGGTGAAGGTGCCGGCCTGCGCGACCAGATCCTCCAGCGCGGTGCCCTCGGGGGCGTCGCTGGCTTCGATGGCGTTGTTCAGGTTGTCGACATAGGACTGATGGTGGCGGCCGTGATGCAACTCCATCGTCTCGGCATCGATCACCGGCGCCAGCGCGTCGGCGGCATAGGGCAGGTCGGGCAGAGTGAACGCACCCTCCGCGTCCTGCGCCAAGGCGCTGATGGGCAGGGACGCAAGCAGCGTGGCGATGGCTATCTTCTGGAACATGTGATCCTCCTGGTCGTCACTGCCAAGCCAACAGCAACCGCAGGACGAAGTTCCGACACACCTGCGCGAGGGGGCGCAAAGTCGCCGACAAAAGGGACGGTTCCGGAAATCTGGTGGAGCCGAGGGGAATCGAACCCCTGACCTCGTCATTGCGAACGACGCGCTCTACCAACTGAGCTACGACCCCATGCGCGAAAGGTGTAAACCCGCGCCGCCGTTTGTCAAGAGGCGGCGCGGGTCGTGGCCGGGGCCTATTCTGCGGCCTGGGCGTAGCTGTCCAGCGGCGGGCAGGTGCAGATCAGATTGCGGTCGCCATGGGCATTGTCCACGCGACCCACGGGGGGCCAGTACTTGTCCACCCGGAAGGCGCCCGCCGGGAAACAGCCCTGTTCGCGCGAATAGGGGCGGTCCCAATCGCGGACCAGATCCTCGACCGTGTGGGGGGCGTGGCGCAGGGGGCTTTGATCGGCGGCAATGCGGCCCTCGGCCACATCTGTGATCTCGTCCCGGATGGCCAGCAGGGCGGTGATGAAGCGGTCGATCTCGGCCTTGGTCTCGCTCTCGGTGGGCTCGACCATCAGGGTGCCGCTGACCGGCCAGCTCATGGTGGGGGCGTGGAAACCGTTGTCGATCAGGCGCTTGGCGATGTCGTCCACCGTCACGCCATGTTCGGCAAAGGGCCGCGTGTCGATGATGCATTCATGCGCCACCCGGCCGCGATTGCCCATGAACAGGATCGGATAGGCCCCTGCCAGCCGCGCCGCGATATAGTTCGCGTTCAGGATCGCCACGCGCGTGGCCTGGGTCAGGCCTTCGCCGCCCATCATCAGGCAATAGGCCCAACTGATCAGCAGGATCGACGCCGACCCATAGGGCGCCGCCGACACGGCCCCTTCGCCACCCTGCGGATCGCCGGGCAGATAGGGCGCCAGATGCGCCTTGACCCCGATCGGCCCCATGCCGGGACCGCCGCCGCCATGCGGGATGGCAAAGGTCTTGTGCAGGTTCAGGTGGCTGACATCGCCGCCGATTTCCCCGGGCTTCACCAGACCGACCAGCGCGTTCATGTTCGCGCCGTCGATATAGACCTGACCGCCATGGTCATGCGTGATGTCGCAGACCTGCCGGACCGTGTCCTCGAACACGCCATGGGTGCTGGGATAGGTGATCATCACCGCCGCCAGCCGGTCGCCGGCCTTCGCCGCCTTGTCGGCGAAATCCTCCAGGTCGATGTCGCCGTTCGGGGCCGATTTCACCACGACGACCTGCATCCCGCACATCTGCGCCGATGCCGGGTTCGTGCCATGCGCCGACACGGGGATCAGGCAGATGTCGCGCTCCTCTCCGCGCGCCCTGTGATAGGCTTGGATGGTCAGCAGACCGGCATATTCCCCCTGCGCGCCGCTGTTCGGCTGCATGGAAAACGCGTCGTATCCGGTGATCACGCACAGCTTTTCGGTCAGATCTGCGATGGCCTCGTGATACCCCGCCGCCTGGTCATGCGGCGCGAAGGGGTGCAGCGCGCCGAATTCCGGCCAGGTGATCGGCATCATCTCGGCCGCGGCGTTCAGCTTCATCGTGCAGCTGCCAAGCGGGATCATCGCCCGGTCCAGCGCCAGATCGCGGTCCGACAGGCGGCGCATATAGCGCATCATCTCGGACTCGGCCCGGTTCATGTGGAAGACCGGATGGGTCAGATAGTCGCTCTCGCGCAGCAGCGCCTCGGGGATGGACGGGGCTGTCGCGGCGGGGGCCGCATCGGTGATCCCGAACGCGTCCAGCAGGCGGGTGATCACGCCCGCATCGGTCGTCTCGTCCACGCTGATGCCCACGCGATCGCGGCCGACCTTGCGCAGGTTGATGCCGCGGTGCCGGGCCGCGGCCATGATGCCCTGCTGGCCCACGCCCACCTTGACGGTGATCGTGTCAAAGAACGCCTCCGGCGCAACCTCGGCCCCCGCCGCACGCAGCGCATCGGACACCGTCACCGCATGCAGATGCACCCGCTGCGCGATGGCGCGCAGGCCGACGGGGCCGTGGAACACCGCATAGAACCCCGCCATCACCGCCAACAGCGCCTGCGCCGTGCAGACATTGCTGGTGGCTTTCTCGCGGCGGATATGCTGCTCGCGCGTCTGCAGCGACAGGCGCAGCGCCTGGTTGCCCGAACTGTCGATGCTGACGCCCACGATGCGCCCCGGCATCGCCCGCTTCAGCGCGTCCCGGCAGGACATGAAGGCCGCATGCGGCCCGCCATATCCCATCGGCACGCCAAAGCGTTGCGACGATCCGACGGCGATGTCCGCGCCCATCGCGCCCGGCTCCTTCAGGACGCACAGCGCCAGCAGGTCGGTCGCCACGATGGCCAGCGCGCCTGCGCCATGCAGCGCCTCGATCTCGGGCGTCAGGTCGCGGACATGGCCATAGGTGCCGGGGTACTGGAACACGGCGGCGAACACCTGATCCGCCACCAGATCATCGACCGAGCCCTTGATGATGCGGATGCCCAAGGGCGCCGCCCGCGTCTCGATCACGGCGATGGTCTGCGGGTGCAGGTCATGGGCGACAAAGAACGCATCCGCCTTGGACTTGGACTGCCGCCGCGCCATGGCCATCGCCTCGGCCGCCGCCGTCGCCTCGTCCAGCAGCGACGCATTCGCCACCGGCAGCCCGGTCAGATCCGCCACCATGGTCTGGAAATTCAGCAGCGCCTCCAGCCGCCCCTGCGCGATCTCCGGCTGATAGGGCGTATAGGCCGTGTACCAGGCCGGGTTCTCCAGGATGTTGCGCTGGATCGCGGGCGGCGTGACGGTGCCGTAATAGCCCTGCCCGATCAAGCTGGTCATCACCCGGTTCTTGTCCGCCACCTCGCGCATGCGCGCCAGCAGCCCGGCCTCGGACAAAGCCGGCCAGTCCAGCGCGTCCGACTGGCGGATGGCGGCGGGCACGGTCTGCTCGATCAACTGATCCAGGCTGTCGGCCCCCACCGCCTTCAGCATGGCCTCCATCTCGGACGGGGACGGCCCGATATGGCGCCGGTTGGCGAAATCGTCGGGGTTGTATGTGCTTGCGGTCCAGCGGCTCATCACGCCTCCTTGCGGGGCGGGCCAGCCCCTTCTTCTTCACTGAAATATCCTCGGGGGGTCCGGGGGGCGAAGCGCCCCCGGCCGTCGCTCACTCGACCAGCGCCTTATAGGCCGCCTCGTCCATGAACCCGTCCATCGCCCCCGCATCCGCAGGCTTGATGCGAAAGAACCACGCCGTCATCGGATCGCCGTTCACGTCGCCGGGGCTGTCGGACAGCGCCTCGTTCACCGCCGTGATCGTGCCCGCCACGGGGGCCACGATGTCGCTGGCGGCCTTGACGCTCTCGATCACCACGATCTCCTCGCCCGCCTCGACGGCGCGGCCCGCCTCGGGCAGCTCGATAAAGACCACATCGCCCAGCTGGTCGCTGGCATGCTTGGTGATCCCCACAACGATCTCTTCGCCCTCGGCGCGCAGCCATTCGTGATCTTCGGTATATTTCAGCATGACATCCTCAGCGTTTGTAGGAGGGGGTGACGAAAGGCAGGGCGCAGACCGTCAGGGGCACGCGCTTGCCGCGCAGCTCGGCCTGGATCGTGGCGCCATCGGGAATCTCTGCGGGAATGCGCGCCATGGCGATCGGTCCGCCCACCGACGGCCCAAAGCCGCCCGAACTGACCGTCCCGATGGGCGCGCCATCGTCGGAGAACAGCGCGACCCCCTCGCGGATCGGCGCGCGGCCCTCGGGGCGCAGGCCCCGCCGCGTCACCGGGGCCGTGCCCAGCTCGGCCAGGATCACGTCCGCTCCGGGAAACCCGCCCGCCCGCGCGCCGCCCGTGCGGCGCACCTTGGGGATCGACCAACCAAGCGCCGCCCGCGCGGGCGTCACGCCCGCGTCCATGTCGTGCCCATAAAGCGGCATCCCCGCCTCCAGCCGCAGGCTGTCGCGCGCCCCCAGACCGATGGGCGCCACCTCGGGCTGCGCCAGAAGCGCCCGCGCAAAATCCGCCAGCCGCGTCTCGGGAACCGAAATCTCGAACCCGTCCTCTCCGGTATAGCCCGACCGCGAAATCCACAGCGCCACCCCGTCCCAGTCCAGCGCCGTGCTGTCCATGAACCGCATGTCGGCCACGCCCGGCACCAGCCGCGCCAGTGCCGACTCCGCCTGCGGCCCCTGCAGCGCGACCAGCCCGCGATCGGTCACCGGGGTCACCGTCACGCCCGCCAACGTCCGCAGATGCGCGATGTCCTGCTCCGCACAGGCCGCGTTCACGACCAGCAGGTAATGATCGCCCCGGTTGGCGAACATCAGATCGTCCAGAATCCCGCCCGCCTCATTGGTGAACAGCCCGTAACGCTGCCGCCCCTCGGCCAGGCCCGCGACATCGGCGGGGATCAGCGTCTCCAGCGCGGCGGCGGCGGTGGCCATCTGGCCGTCATCGGGGGTGACCAGCACCTGCCCCATATGGCTGACATCGAACAGTCCGGCGCGCTGCCGGGTGTGCAGATGCTCGGCCATCACCCCCATCGGGAATTGCACCGGCATGTCCCAGCCCGCAAAGGGCACCATGCGGGCGCCCTGTTCGACATGAAGATCATACAGTCCTGTGCGGCGGGTCGGATCAGGCATCGGGCCTCCTGCGGGTCAGCCGGACAGCCGGCATCGGTTGGACGGGGAATGCCCCCGCACGTCGATGCCCCCTCTGTCCCTGCCGCAAGCGGCGCCTGAGATCGTTATCCCTTCGGCGGGCCTTGCGGCCACTCTCCAGAGTTCTTGGGGAAGACGGTCCTTTTGCCTGAGAGCTTGCCGGGGCGGCTTCTCCTTCGGCCCCGGCGCAGTGCCGGTGTCTCCCGAATTCCTGCCCCCGGTGCTAGCGGGGCCTCCGTCGCAAGGCAAGACCTTTGTCGCAGCCGGTCGCCAAAGCGGCGCTTTTCGCCCAAGGGGCGGGCAGGCGTTGACAGGCGCGCACGGCCTGCGCATCGTCGCGCCTCAACCCCGGACAGACAGCCCATGCCGCCCAAGTTCTTCCAGATCGGCTTCAACAAATGCGGCACGACCTTCATCGCGCGGCTGTTCGACCTGAACCGCATCCCCGCCGCGCATTGGCTGGAGGGGGCGCTGGCCGATGACATCGCCTTCGCCAAGCTGTCGGGCACCCGGCCGTTGGCGCGATGGGCCGACAGCATCACGGCCTTCACCGACATGGAATCGGTGCGCTTCCTGAACATGCCGGTGATCGAGGCGTTCAAGGATTACGCCCTGCTGGATGCGCATTATCCCGGATCGGTGTTCCTGCTGAACACCCGCCGGGTCGAGGATTGGATCGCCAGCCGCTATCTGCACCGGGGCGGGGCCTATGCGCGCAGCATCGCGGCGGCGATGGGGGTGCCCCTGGGGGCCTTGGGCGACATCTGGGCGGCCGATTGGGACGCCCATCTGGCGGGCGTGCGCGCGCATTTCGCGGGCCGCGCGGAATTCATCGACATCGATATCGACCACGCCACCCCCGACGATTACCAAACCGCGCTGTCGCCTTGGTACGACCTGCCGCATCTGCCGCCGCTGCCGGGGCAGGGGGTGCGCCGCGCGCGGCAGGCGAACCTGCCCCGCGTCCTGCGGATGATGGACGAACCCCTGCCCGGCGCCGATCAGGACCCCGACCGCCGCGCCCAGCTGGCCGCGAAACTGGCGCGTCTGGCCGCCCCCGCCCGCCTGCGCCAAAAGGGCAGCATCGACCGCCCGCCCCATGCGCAGGCGCTGTGTCTGGACCTCGGGGCCGATCAGCTGCGCGGAGCCGATGGCGCGGTCATGCCGTTGCGGCGCGGTCCCGACGGGCTGTTCCACCTGGCCGCGCAGCGCCCCGGCCTGCTGCGCGCGGCGGCGGTCGCCAATGACATCGCGGGCGTGACCGGGCATGGCTGCTACTGGCTGGACCTGCGCCCGGCGACCTTTGCGGGCAGCGACCCGGACAACCCCGCCGATGGCCCGCTGATCGCCACGCTGCGCAGGCGCGGGGCGCGCAACGTCTTTCTGTGGCCCGCGCCCTGGCGGCACCGGATCGGCAATGACGGCTTTCCGGGCGTGCCCGTGGCGGACCCCGACTGGTCCGACCGCGCCGACCGCCTGGTCTGGCGCGGCACCCTGTCGGGCCACGCCCCCGCCAGCGCGGACACCGCCGAAGCCCTGATCACCGCGCTGGAGCATCGCGCCGACGGCCCGGCCCGCGCCCTGCTGCCCCGCACCGGGCGCTGGCCGGTCCTGGCCGATCTGGCGGCGCGGCCCGGTCTGGACATCGCGCTGACGCCCGATGCGCGCCGCGACCGGGTGCTGGCGCAGGCGGGCCTGACCGCCCCCGCGCCTGTCCGCGATGACGCGCCCGCCGCGCGCTATCGCCTGGCCCTGTCGGGGTCCGAGGGCGATGCGGACGCCCTGCCGCTGCTGAACAGCCACGCGCTGGTCCTGATCGAGCAGGACGGGTGGGAGGGGTTCCTGTCCACCCTGTTCCGCCCCGAGGTGCATTTCCTGCCGCTGCAGCCCGGCTGCGCCGATCTGGACCTGCGCCTGGCCTGGGCCCGCGCCCATCAGGACCAGGCGCGCCAGATCGCGCAGCGCGCCCGCCGCCTTTGTGCGCGGCTGGCCGATCCGGCGGGGCGGCGGCTGCATCTGGCGCAGGTGCTGGCCGATTACCGCCGCGCCACGGGCCAGGACTAGCCGCGCGGAAAGACGAACACCCGGTCGCGGCGCAGCATCAGCCACATCGGCGTGCCCGGCGGCGGCAGGAACACCCCCGGCACGG
Source organism: Paracoccus hibiscisoli (assembly GCF_005048265.1). Lineage (GTDB taxonomy): Bacteria > Pseudomonadota > Alphaproteobacteria > Rhodobacterales > Rhodobacteraceae > Paracoccus > Paracoccus hibiscisoli. Next base: position 6,562 of record NZ_SUNH01000003.1, on the reverse strand, counting down.
TGGCGTTCAGGGTGATCGTGCCCTCGTCGCTGGTGAACTCGACCAGCGATTCGCGGCCAAGATAGCGGGCCCGGGTCACGCGGGCGCGCGCCGCCGTGCCGTTCTGCGGGGTGGGGGCGGGGCCCTGGCCCGCGCGGTCAAAGTCGATCTTCAGATGCTGCGGGCGGATGACGATATCGACCTCGGCCCCATCGGGCAGGCCGGGGGTCAGGAATTCGCCAAAGGGCGTCGCCGTCAGCGCCCCGCGAACCCGCCCGGTCAGCACGTTGATATCGCTAAAGAACCCCGCCGCCTGCCGGTCCACCGGCGCGTTGTACAGGTTATAGGGCGCGCCCTGCTGCACGATCCGGCCACCGCGCATCAGCAGGATCTGGTCGGCCATGCGCATCGCCTCATGCGGCTCATGGGTGACCAGCAGGACGGCGGTGCCCTCCTCCTTCAGCAGGGCCAGCGTCTCGTCGCGGATGCCGTCGCGCAGGCGTTCGTCCAGCCCGCTGAACGGCTCGTCCATCAGCAGCACGCGCGGGCGCGGCGCCAGCGCCCGGGCCAGCGCCACGCGCTGCTGCTCTCCGCCCGACAGCTCATGGGGATAGCTGTCGATATGGCGGCTCATGTGCACCCGCTCCAGCAGCTCGGCCACGCGGGCGCGGTTGGCCTTCCAGCCGCCCGCCAGGCCGAACGCCACGTTGTCGCGCACGGGCAGATGCGGGAACAAGGCGAAATCCTGGAACATCAGGCCGATGGCGCGCTGTTCGGGCGGGATGCGGAACTGCGTGTCGCAGACCAGCTGGCCGTCGACCAGGATGCGGCCCGTGTCCTGCATGTCGACGCCCGCCACGATGCGCAGCGTGGTCGATTTGCCGCAACCCGAGGGGCCCAGCAGGCAGGCGACCTGGCCCGCCTCGACCTGAAAGCTGACATCGTCCACCACCGCCCGGCCGTCGAAACGGCGCGTCAGTCCCTGAACTTCCAGGCGGGGGGGCACGGTCACGGGCAATCCTTGGGGTTTCGGTCGGGGTTGCGTATCAGCCGCGCCCCCGACCTGCAACCGCGCGGCCCTACACGGTCACGTTCAGCGCGCCGCCATCCAGCAGCACGTTCTGCCCGACGATGAAGCGCGCCTGCTGGCTGCACAGGAACGCGCAGGTCGCGCCGAAATCGGCGGCCGTGCCATAGGTGCCGGTGGGGATCGTCGCCTGCCGCTGCGCGCGGGCCTGATCGACGGTGATCCCCTGGGCCTTGGCCACGCCTGCGTCCAGGCTGTCGGCCCGGTCGGTCGCATGGATGCCGGGCAGCAGGTTGTTCACGCAGACGCCCTGGCCCGCCACCTGACGCGACATGCCCGCGACGAAGCCGGTCAGCCCGGTCCGCGCCGTGTTCGACAGCCCCAAGACCGAGATCGGAGACCGCACCGACCCCGAGGTGATGTTGACCACCCGGCCCCAGCCCCGGTCCATCATGCCCGGCACCAGCGCCTGCATCAGCGCGATGGCCGACAGCATGTTGGCATCCAGCGCCCGGATAAAATCCTCGCGCGACCAGTCCTGCCAGTTGCCCGGCGGCGGCCCGCCCGCATTGGTCACCAGGATGTCGGCCTGGCCCACCGCGTCCAGCACGCGGGCGCGGCCCTCCTCGGTGGTGATGTCGGCGGCGACGGGGGTGACCTCGACGCCGTGTTTCGCGGCGATCTCATGGGCGGTGCGGGTGATCTCGGCCTCGGTCCGGGCGTTGATGACCAGGTTCACGCCCGCCTCGGCCAGCGCCTCGGCGCATCCGCGCCCCAACCCCTTGGAGGCCGCGCAGACCAGCCCCCGTTTGCCCCTGATGCCCAGATCCATCGCGTTCTCCTCATGATGCCGGGGCGCAGCAAACTCGGGCCGGGCGGCATTGTCAAACGCGATGACGCCCGCGGGACGGGGCGGGGCGCCGCCCCGCGGCAAGGCCGGGGCCTCGATGGCCCCGGCCTTGCCCGCCCCTCACCCCGCGATGGCCTCGCGGATCGCGCGCATGTTCGCGCCATAGACATCGGCCCGCTCCACCGATCCGCCCCTGAAGACCGCCGATCCCGCGACCAGCACATCGGCCCCGGCCCGCGCCACCAGCGGCGCCGTCACCGGGTCCACCCCACCATCGACCTGGATATGGATCGGCCGGTCGCCGATCATCCCGCGCAGGCGGGCGATCTTGTCGATCTGGCTGTGGATGAACTTCTGTCCGCCGAAACCGGGGTTCACCGTCATCACCAGCACCATGTCGCACAGGTCCAGCAGGTATTCGACCGCCTCGACCGGGGTCCCTGGGTTCAGCGCGATCCCGGCCCTCTTCCCCGTCGCACGGATCGCCTGCAGGGTGCGATGCGGATGCGGCCCGGCCTCGACATGGGCCGTGATCATGTCGGCCCCCGCCTCGGCATAGGCCTCGATAGAGGCGTCCACCGGCGCGATCATCAGATGCACGTCCATGACGGTCTTCACATGCGGCCGAAAGGCCTTCACCGCGGGCGGGCCAAAGGTCAGGTTCGGCACGAAATGCCCGTCCATCACGTCGACATGCACCCAATCGGCGCCCTGATCCTCGACGGCGCGGATCTCGGCCCCGAAATTGGCGAAATCGGCGGACAGGATCGACGGGGCGATCTTGATCTTGCGGTCGAACTCCATGCGCATCTCCTTGCGTGGTCGGCGGGAACGGTGCCTGCGGCCTGCCCCCTGCCGGCCCGCACGTCAAGCCCGGCGTGAGCGTGCGGCCCCCGCGCGCAGCTGTTCCGCCGCCACCGATCCGCGATGCCCCTGACCCGGGTGATGCCCCCGCCCGGCCCCGCGATCAGGCCGGATCGCGCAGCGCGGTGATCTCGGCGGCCGGGGCCGAGGTGCCGCCCTCGAACACCACGCGCCCGCCGGTGGCGTCGAACTGGGCCTCGACGATGCGCGCATAGGCGCCGACCCGCGTCTCGGCGATCATCTCTCCGCCGCGCCGGCTTTCCAGGGTAAAGCTGTAGGCCCCGTCGGCCAGCTTGGCCCCCTCGGCGGTGCGGCCCAGCCAGTCGATCTGGCCCGCCCCCGGCCCGATCTCCTCGCGCGTCACCTCGCGGCCATAGGCGTCGCGCGCGACCAGCTGTACGCTGTCGGCCAGGTTGTGCGGCGCCACGTCCAGGGTGATCGGATCGTCGCCGAACCAGACGGGGGCGGTGGTCCGTGCCTCCTTGCCGATCCAGCCCGCGATGCCCGCACCGCCCGTCTGTCCGGCCATCTGCTCCAGGAACCGGTTGCTCAGCGCCTGTTGCTCGACGCCCGCAAACGTCGCCAGCTGGATCGCGAAATCGGTGCTTTCCATCGGGCTCAGCGGGTCCTGGTTGCGCAGCTGGGTGGTCAGCATCGTCAGGAAGGTCTGGAAATCCGCCCCTGTGCTGGCGCCCGAGAACCCGCCCGCCGCAGCATTTCCCGCAGGCAGCATCGAGGGGGGCGTTGTACCGATCGCATCGACCATGATCTTCTCCTACAATCTGATGTCGACGCGGCGGTCGCTCAGCGGGGTTTGGGACAGCCGAATCGCGACCGCAGCGGGCGCGACGGCATCGCCGTCACGCTCGGACGCATCGGCCCTGTGGCCCTGCCACTCCGGGCGGTCGTCGCGGCGGAACTCCATCGTTCCGGCATTCACCCCGGCCTCGGCCAGCTGCTGCGCCAACTGATCGGCATTGCGCCGCACCAGGTCCAGCGTCTCGGGGCGCTCTGCCCAAATGACGATATGCGCGCGGTCGGGACCGGACATGACCATGCGGATGCGGCCCAGCTCCTCGGGCGACAGGGCGATCTCGGTGCGGTCGCCGCGCGTGGTGACCAGCGCCTCGGCGACCTGCTGCAGGACGGGGCGGGGGTCCTGCGCCGCCGCCTGCCATGCCGCCGTGCCCGCGACCGGAGCGCCCGTCGGCGTCACCCGCGACGCTAGCGGCTCTGCCCCCGGGGGCAATTCAGGGGTGAATTCGGCCAAGGCTGCGGCCAGCCCGGTGGGTGCGGGCGCCTCGGGGCGCGGGGCCGCCGCCATCTCGCGGGGTGGGGTGGAAGCCACGCGGTCGGGCGTCGCTGTCCCCGGCGTGGGAGTGGACTGGCTGGCCTCGGTCGCCTTTGGTGACGGTGGCATGACCCGGTCGTCCGCAAGGTCCGGCACGATCGGGGGTGCGGCCGCGGCGACGGGGGCCGGTCCAGGGGCGGTGACGCGCGGCGCGTCGGATTGCACGGTGGGCCGACGGTCGCGAATCGGGGTCTCCGCCGCAAGGACGGGCGCGGCCGCAACGGCGGCGACGGGCGCGGCGGCAACGACGGTGGCAATCGCATCCGGCACGGGTTGCGCGGCAGGGGCTGGCGTCGCGGGGCGACCTTCGGGGGCGCTGTCTTCGGGCGGGGTGTCGCCAAGAACGGCGTCGTGCTGTGGCAGAGCGCCCGGCTGCGCGGGCTCCGGCTCGGGTGTCTCAGACGCTGCCGGCGGCAGGGTCGCGATCATCGGCGGTTGCTCCGGGTCGGCCAGGTCGATCAGGGGGTCCGACGGTGCGGGGGCGAACTGGCTGCTAAAGCCCTGCTGCTCCTCCATCCAGGCAGACAGGGGGTCCGGCGCGACAGCCGCCCCGTCTGCGGGCGGCGGCGCGACAGGCGTCGCCACCGGGCTGGCGGCGACCGGCCAGGGCGTCCCCGGCCAACCCAGGCCCGGCCAGAGGGCAAACCCCGAATCGCCGCCCCCCGTCGCGGGAACGCTTCCGGCCAAGGGGACGGGCTGCGGGGATGGGGTCGGGACGATCTGGATATCAACCATGGGGACAGCCTCGTGGGTTTTTTCCTGAATACCCCGGATTCCTTACCAATAATTTACCGCTCCCCGATAATTTGAACCGTATCGTCATGAATTGCGGGGACAGAATGCAGATCGAACCCATCCATTCGATGCCGGCGCCACAGGCCGCGCATCTGGCCGTGGCCGACCAGCTGGAACAGGCCTTTCTGGAGGAGATGCTGAAATATTGCGGCCCCCAGGCCTCCGAGGGCGGCTTCTCCGGCGGCGCCGGAGAGGAGCAGTTCTCCAGCTTCCTGACGCGAGAGCATGCGGGATTGCTGGCGGGCAAGCTGGATCTCGGCTTTGCCGCCATGCTGGAGCGTCGGACATGAGCCGCGCCCTGATCCGCCAGATGGGCCAGATTCGCGCGGCGCTGCTGGCGGGGGATGCGCCGATGGCCTTGGACGCGATCGACGCGCTGGCGCGGACCGCCGCCCGCAAGGGGATAGACGCACCCACGCGCGAGGCGCTGGAACCGGGCCTGGCGGACCTGCGCGCCCTGGCCGAGGCCTCGCTGCGCGGCGCCCAGCAGGCCGCCGAACAGGTGCGCGCCATCGTTCAGGCCGCGCGCAGCCTGCAGACCTATGATTCCCTGGGTCGGCGCACGGTCAGCGAAACCCGCGCCAACGCTCCGCAGCGGTTTTAGTAAAATCCGACAGAAGGTTCGTTTGAGCGGAGGGGCGATTTTCACTAGTTGTAAAGAACCGGCGGATACACCGGTCACATGCCAGGAAGATGGCAAGGGCAGACGCCCGACAGGTCAGAAGGCCACAAGATGCAACCCCGGTGCAAAGCACCTTGAACGGAGGACACCATGTCCAGCATTCTGACCAACAACAGCGCCATGGTCGCGCTGCAGACCCTGAAAAGCATCAACTCTCAGCTGGGTAAAACCCAGTCGGACATCGCGACCGGCAAGACCGTCGCGAACGCCAAGGACAACGCCGCCGTCTGGGCGATCTCGAAAGTCATGGAAACCGACCAGTCGGCGTTCAAGACGATCCAGTCGAACCTGAACGTGGCCGACGCCGTGGTTGGCACTGCCCGCGCCGGTGCCGAGCAGATCACCGACCTGCTGAAGGAGATGAAGAACCTCGCCATCGGCGGCGCAAACGATGCGGCCGATTTCGCCAAGATCGACACCGATATGGCCAAGAAGATCGAACAGATCACCGCGATCATCGAAGGCACGCAGCTGAACGGGGTGAACCTGCTCAAGACCGAGCCGACCGCCGGCAACACTGCGTTCACGGTCCTGGGATCGTTGGATCGTACCAACGGCGCGGCGACGACTGGTGCCAGCAACATCGAGGTTGACTCGGTTGATTTCGAGGCCGGGCTCGACCTGACGTCTATCGGCACCATCAGCGACCGGGCTAGCGCCGAGGCGGCCATCACTGCGCTCGAAGACCTGATCGACATCGCAGTGCAGGGTGCCGCGGATCTCGGTTCGGCTGGCAAACGGATCTCGGACCAGTCCAGCTTCGTGGGCAAGCTGTCGGATTCGCTGAAGACCGGCATCGGCTCGCTGGTGGACGCGGACATGGAAGAGGCCTCGGCCCGCCTCCAGGCGCTGCAGACGCAGCAGCAGCTGGGCATCCAGGCGCTGTCGATCGCCAACCAGGGTCCGTCGGCCGTCATGTCGCTGTTCCGCTGATAAGACCGGCGGGGGGCGGTGGGGGCCCCCCCCCCCCACCAAACCCAACCCCACACGCAGAACCAACAATAACACAGGAAA
>NZ_SUNH01000002.1 GCF_005048265.1 Paracoccus hibiscisoli | reverse complement strand
GTCTCTCCCCACCCGGGCGCGGGGGGCGTTCTTGGCGCTGTTCGGCTGACACGCCGGGGGGGCGCTTTGGGGCGCCCGCCACCCCATGATCACACTCCAGAACGGGAAGAACGATCTTGAACGCGGTAACGCCACTGACCGACCATGGCTATTCGTCCAGCAAATTGCGCACGCCACGCGACGCTGAATATGACGTCTTTTCGCGGGTCACCCGCATGCTGCGTCAGGCACCCCGAAAGGCTGACAACCCGGACACCATCCAGGCCGTCTACAAGAACAATGAGTTGTGGACGCTGCTGGGCATCGATCTGGCCGATCCCGGAAATGCCCTGCCGGACGCCACCAAGGCCGGGCTGATCTCTCTTGCCGGTTTCGCGATCCGTCACGGGCAGGCTGTCATGGCAGGCACCGCCGCGACCGATCCCCTGATCGACATCAACATGACCATCATGCGCGGACTGCGCGGAGATGTCGGCGCATGAGCGGGCTCGTCCTCAAGCTTGCACCGAACGAGCGGGTGCTGATCAACGGCGCGGTGATCGAGAATGGCGACCGCCGCACCAAGATCGCCATCAAGACGCCCAACGTGAATGTCCTGCGCCTGCGTGACGCCATCCACCCCGACAGCGCCCGCACGCCGGTCTCACGCGCGCTTTACATCGCCCAGCTGATCCTTTCGGGCGATGCCGACCCGGTCGAGGGGCGGCGGCAGTTGCTGGTGGCCATCGAACAACTCAGCCAGGTCTTCGATGATCGCGACAGTCGCCTGCTCCTGGCCGAGGCGACCGTCGCCGCGGTCGAGGCCAATCCCTATCAGGCGCTGCGCAAGCTGCGCGATCTGCTGCCCCGCGAGGCGCGCCTTTTCGCATCCACCAAGGAGTAGCGTGCCATGACCATTTCTGTCGGAGCCACCGGTCTTCTGGGCTGGAAGATCGTCCAGAGGACCGAGGCCCGCCAGATCGAGACGGTGGCCCGCGACCCCGTGGTCCAGCGTTCGGTCACCTACTTCCGCGAGAATATCGCCCGCGCCGCCAAGGCCGAGGAGCTGGTCAAGGACTACCGCCTCCTCAGCACCGCGCTGTCGGCCTTTGGGTTGGAGGCGGACCTGCCCAACAAGGCCTTCATCCAGAAGGTTCTGGAAAGCGATACGTCGGACAAATCCTCGCTGGTGAACCGGCTGGCGGACAAGCGCTATCTTCGGCTGGCCGAGGCGTTCGGCTACGGCGCGGACAAGCCGGCCAAGAACCTGGCCGATACCGTCGGCACGGCCTTCGTCCAGCGGGAGTTCGAACGCCGCATCGGCGAAAGCGATGAGAACCTGCGCCTTGGCCTGAACGCCCGGCGAGAGTTGCAGCAGCTGGCCGGACGCGATTCGTCCGACCGGACCCTCTGGTTCGAGGTCATCGGAAATGCTCCTCTGCGCAAGGTCTTTCAGGGGGCCTTCGGTTTTAGCGAAAGCTATGGCCGTCTGCCCATCGACCGTCAGCTGGAGGAATACACCAAGGCCTCCGAACGCCTTCTGGGCACGTCCAGCTTCAAGGACATGTCTTCGCCCGAAACGGTGGATAAGCTGATCCGGACCTTCATGGCGCGCTCTCAGCTGGAGGCCAACCCCGTCGCCAATCGCTACAGCGCGGCACTGACCCTGCTGACCAACCGCTGACGGCGCCACGCCCGGCGGGTGCGGCGGCCCGCTCATGTTGCTCGGGCAGCCCCGCCGGATCGGGCATTTTCGCCCCAAGGCGGCGCCGCCGCACCTTGCGCCCAAGGCGTGACTGGCTATAACCCCGGACGATTTGCCGCGATCGATGCACGACCAGCCCGGGGGCCAGAACCATGCCGAAACGTACCGATATCAAGTCGATCCTGATCATCGGGGCAGGGCCCATTGTCATCGGGCAGGCCTGTGAGTTCGATTACTCCGGCGCCCAGGCCTGCAAGGCCCTGCGCGAGGAAGGCTATCGGGTCATTCTGGTGAACTCGAACCCGGCGACGATCATGACCGATCCGGAGATGGCCGACGCCACCTATATCGAGCCGATCACCCCCGAGATCGTCGAAAAGATCATCGCCAAGGAACGCCCCGACGCGCTTTTGCCGACCATGGGCGGGCAGACCGGCCTGAACACCGCGCTGGCCCTGGCCGACAGCGGCGCGCTGAACCGCTATGGGGTCGAGCTGATCGGCGCGCAGCGCAGCGCCATCGAGATGGCCGAGGACCGCAAGCTGTTCCGCGAGGCGATGGACCGCATCGGCCTCGAGAACCCCAAGGCCACGATCATCGCCGCACCCAAGCTGGCCAGCGGCAAATACGACATCAACACCGGCGTGGCCCAGGCCATGGAGGCGCTGGAGGAGATCGGCCTGCCCGCCATCATCCGCCCGGCCTTTACTCTGGGCGGCACCGGCGGCGGCGTCGCCTATAACCGCGACGATTACGAACGCATCGTGCGCTCGGGTCTGGACGCCTCGCCCATGGCGCAGGTGCTGATCGACGAGAGCCTGCTGGGCTGGAAGGAATACGAGATGGAGGTCGTGCGGGATCGCAACGACAACGCCATCATCGTCTGCGCCATCGAGAACATCGACCCGATGGGCGTGCATACCGGCGACAGCATGACCGTCGCCCCGGCCCTGACGCTGACCGACCGCGAATACCAGATGATGCGCACGGCCAGCATCGCCGTCCTGCGCGAGATCGGCGTCGAGACCGGCGGATCGAACGTGCAATGGGCGGTGAACCCCGCCGATGGCCGCATGGTCGTGATCGAGATGAACCCGCGCGTCAGCCGCTCCTCGGCGCTGGCCTCCAAGGCGACCGGTTTCCCGATCGCCAAGATCGCCGCGAAACTGGCCGTGGGATACACCCTGGACGAGCTGGACAACGACATCACCCGCGTGACCCCCGCCAGCTTCGAGCCCAGCATTGATTACGTGGTCACCAAGATCCCGCGTTTCGCCTTCGAGAAATTCCCCGGCTCCAAGCCCGAGCTGACCACCGCGATGAAATCCGTGGGCGAGGTGATGGCCATCGGCCGCAGCTTCCATGAATCGCTGCAAAAGGCCTTGGCCTCGATGGAGACCGGCCTGACCGGCCTGGACGAGATCGCCATCGAGGGCGCCAGCGAACAGGGCAAGCCCGCCGTCATCGCCGCCCTGTCCAAGGCCACCCCCGACCGCATCCGCGTCATCGCCGAAGCCATGCGCTTTGGCCTGTCCGACGACGAGATCCACCGCGTCACCAGCTTTGACCCCTGGTTCCTGGCCCGCATCCGCGAGATCATCGATGCCGAGCATGTCATCCGCGAGAACGGCCTGCCTACCGATGCCGACGGGCTGCGCCGCATCAAGATGATGGGCTTCACCGATGCCCGCCTGGCGCATCTGACGAAGACCGACGAGACCACTGTCCGCCGCGCCCGCCGCGCCCTGGACATCCGCCCGGTCTTCAAGCGCATCGACACCTGCGCGGCCGAATTCGAGGCCCAGACCCCCTACATGTATTCCACCTACGAGGCCCCCGCGATGGGCGACGTGGAATGCGAATCCCGCCCCACCGACGCGAAAAAGGTCGTCATCCTGGGCGGCGGTCCGAACCGCATCGGCCAGGGGATCGAGTTCGACTATTGCTGCTGCCACGCCTGCTATGCGCTGACCAAGGCGGGCTATGAGACGATCATGATCAACTGCAACCCGGAAACGGTCAGCACCGATTACGACACCTCGGACCGGCTGTATTTCGAGCCGCTGACCTTCGAACATGTGCTGGAGATCCTGCACACCGAACAGAGCAACGGCACCCTGCACGGCGTCATCGTCCAGTTCGGCGGCCAGACGCCCCTGAAACTGGCCAACGCCCTGCAGGACGAGGGTATCCCGATCCTGGGCACCACCCCCGATGCCATCGACCTGGCCGAGGACCGCGAGCGGTTCCAGCACCTGCTGCAGGATCTGGGCCTCAAGCAGCCGATCAACGGCATCGCCAGCAGCGACGCGCAAGCCATTGAAATCGCGGAACGCATCGGCTTCCCGCTGGTCATCCGCCCGTCCTACGTCCTGGGCGGCCGCGCGATGGAGATCGTGCGCGACATGGACCACCTGCGCCGCTACATCACCGAGGCCGTGACCGTCAGCGGCAAAAGCCCGGTCCTGCTGGACAGCTACCTCTCGGGCGCGATCGAGGTCGATGTCGACGCGCTGTGCGACGGCCACAACGTCCACGTCGCCGGCATCATGGAGCATATCGAGGAGGCCGGCGTCCATTCCGGCGACAGCGCCTGCTCGCTGCCCCCCCACACGCTGGACGCCGCCACCATCGCGGAACTCAAGGTCCAGACGACCGCCATGGCCCGCGCGCTCAAGGTGAAGGGCCTGATGAACGTGCAGTTCGCGCTGAAGGATGGCGAAATCTTCGTGCTCGAGGTCAACCCCCGCGCCAGCCGCACCGTCCCCTTCGTCGCCAAGGCCACCGATAGCGCCATCGCCTCGATCGCCGCGCGCCTGATGGCGGGCGAGCCGATGTCGAACTTCCCCGCGCGCGCGCCCTACCCGGAGGGCGTGGGCCCGGAAACGGACCTGCCCTTTGCCGACCCGATGACGCTGGCCGACCCGATCACGCCCTGGTTCTCGGTCAAGGAGGCCGTGCTGCCCTTCGCCCGCTTCCCCGGCGTCGACACGCTGCTGGGGCCGGAAATGCGCTCGACCGGAGAGGTCATGGGCTGGGACCGCAACTTCGCGCGGGCCTTCCTCAAGGCGCAGATGGGCGCGGGCACGGACCTGCCGACCACCGGCCGCGTCTTCCTGTCGGTCAAGGACGCCGACAAGACGCCCGCCCTGGCGCAGGCCGCCCGCGATCTGGTGACGATGGGCTTCGATCTGGTCGCGACCTCGGGCACCGCCGATTTCCTCGACGCGCAGGGCGTGGCGTCCACCCGCGTGAACAAGGTCTATGAAGGCCGCCCGAACATCGTCGACCGCCTCAAGAACGACGAAATCGCGATGGTCCTGAACACGACCGAAGGCGTCCAGGCCATCGCCGACAGCCGCGACATCCGCGCCGTCGCCCTCTACGACAAGATCCCTTACTTCACCACGGCCGCAGGCAGCATCGCCGCCGTGGCAGCGATCAAGTCGCGGGAGGAAGGGGAAGTCGGCGTCAGGTCGCTGCAGGCTTAGTCCTGCAGCAACTCGGGCCATGGTTCATGCCGTGCCGCCGAGGAGATTGCTTGTCTTGACGGTGTACCGATCCGTCATCCCAGAGACGTAATCGCACAAAATGTGCAGTGCAGAACTTGCATCACGCGCGTCACGTAAATCAATGTTTAGAACCTGAGTCACCTGCTTTTCGTATGACGAAAGCTTGCTCGAATCCCAGTTGTTTGCGTGTAGCGCCTGAAAAATTGGTATCAGGCCGTTAAGTGTATTGTGCAGTAGGTTTCGGCCATAAACTTCCAACTCCATTTTTCGGTCGCTCGGGTAAATTTTTCCGCGCGATAGTACCTCGATTTCATGAAAGGCGTCAGCTTTATCTGAGCTTGCAATAAGTGAGTCATTAAACTTGCCAGACATGATTTCTGCATAATGGTTCTTGAACGCCTCGACGCAGAATGAGATCGCGGCACCGATGCTGCGCGCACGCAGGTACGATACATGCTCCGCCTCAGTGAGGTGCGAAGTGTCATTGTTGCTCACTCCACAAATAGGTTCGAGGATCTTGCAGGTTTTCTTGTAACTCAAGAGACCTGAACAATATGCGTCTTCGATGTCTATAATGCCATAAGTGATGTCGTCAGCTGCCTCTACGAGGAAGGCCAGAGGGTGCCTTTTCCACCACTTTCGCGGTCCGCCGATTCCAGAAAGCAAGTTGCACTTCTGCGCCACATCTTCGAAATAGACTTCTTCCGACCGGAAATAACCAAATTTCTTCAGGCCGCAGTACGACTCAGGCTTTGCATCCTTTGCGACCGCACCCGAAGGGTATTTTGTATATGCACCGAGAACTGCATTTGAAAGCTGCATGCCACCTGCGTTTCTGTACATCTCTAGGCGCGTAAGAATCCGGAAGCCTTGTGCATTACCTTCAAAGGCTTCAAACTCCTCACGGTCATCTTTGGGGATTTCCGAGAATATACCCAAATTCTCCGTAAATTTACCGGAAAACCATGCTCCGATTGCTGCTTCGCCAGAGTGCCCAAACGGAGGGTTTCCGATATCATGAGCGAGGCAAGCAGCTTGAACAATGCCGCCCACCAAAAGGGCTTTCCCGGATTCTATCCGCGACTGCTCTTCAAGCCAATGGCCGACCTCGATTCCGAGCGACCGCCCAACGCTAGCTGTTTCGATGCTGTGGATAAGGCGGTGATGAAGGTGATCGTTCTCATACAGTGGGTGGACTTGAGTCTTGTGCGCAAGCCTCCGAAAGGGGGCGGAGAAGGCAATCCTATCTAGATCTTGAACATAGAGCGGTCGGTGCGTTTGCTCGACGTACTTTGGGCGCTGTGATCTTTCCTGATTCAATAAGCTTTGCCAATCCATGTACTATATCCTTTGAACAAACATCATCTATAGCCTGCTCAAATAATGGTTTGTGTCAATAAGGCTTGCGCGGCAACGCTTCGGCTGCCGCCTCACAACCCCCTCCGCCCCTTCATCTCCTCCAGCAACGCTCGCTTCCCCGCCGCGCTCATCCGCCGAGGCCCCTCCATCGGCACGCCAGGCTCACCCAATGGCAGGGGCGTCTCGCCCATCTCGGCCCAGGCCGCGTCCTCGGCGCGCTGCAGGTCGCCGAATTCGGGGCGGGGGCCGTCCAGACCCTCGGCCTCGCGGCGTTTGAGGTAATCCATCGTCTCGGCCCCCTCGATCAGCCCCGCCAGCCGCGCATGCATCCAGGCCGCCATCAGCCGGTTGACCCGCACCTGCCAATCCGGCCCCATCGAGCGGAAGAACGCCACCACATCCGCATCCAGCCGCAGCGTGACGCGCGTCTTGGGGGCCGTGCCCTTTTCCTGCGCGATGCGGTGCCAGTCGTCGGAGATGCGCATCCGCGCCATGACGGTGCTGTGCAGGTCCCATTCCAGCATCCGCATCGCGTCGGCCATATAGTGGTAATTCGCGCGCCTTGTGCCTTCGGCCTTGGTGACGGACATGGTGCCTCCGCAGGATCGATGCCCGCCAGACTGCCGCCGGACCGTTAACGGCGCCTTAAGCGACCGTGCGTTGTCGGTGTACGCCCTGTGTCTGCGCGGTGCGCCCCCGGTGACGGGTTAGTGCGCGCCGTTCCGGGCCAGCAGATAGCAATCCATGATCCAGCCATGCGCCGCCCGCGCCTCGGCCCGCAGCGTCACGATGCGCGGCCCGGCCTCGGCCAGCGGGCCGCTCTCCAGCCGCTCCTCGACCATGCCCAGATAGGCGCCCCACCAGATCGACAGCCCCTCGGGGGCCAGCGTCTGGAACGCACAGGCGCCGTCCAGCATCACCACCGCGCGGTCGCAGCCCTGCGGCCAGCCGCCCTCGCGCAGGCGGCGACCGGTGGTGATCAGAACCTCGTTGCCCAGGGAATTCAACGGGATGACATGGGCCGCGCACAGCGCCTGGATCGCCGTGATCCCCGGAATGACCCGCGCGCGCCAGTCCAGCCGCGCCGCGATCCGCAGGCTGCTGTCATAGAGCGAGGGGTCCCCCCAGACCAGCATCGCCACGGTCCCGCCCTGCGGCAGGTCGACCGCCTGCGCCCAGGCCTGCGCGATGGCGTCGTGCCAGGACTCAACTCCTTGAAGATAGGGGATTTCGCTGTCCCGCACTGGCAGGTCCACCTCGACCACGGCGCCGTCCGGCCGGTGCCGCGCCAGCATCGCCAGACGCAGATGCGCCAGGTCCTCCTTGCCCGCGCCCTTGCGGGGAATCAGAACAAGATCAGCCTCTTGCAGGGCGCGGACGCCCTGCAGGGTCAGGTGGTCGGGATGGCCCGTGCCCGCCCCGATCAGCACCAGATCGATCATGCGTAAAGGCGCTGTGTGACCAGCCCGCTGCCCCGCAGCCCGCGCGCGGCCTTGGCGCCCGCCAGCACGGCCAGATCGACCACAGGCTCCAGCGCCAGGACCACCAGATAGGCCGCGCCAAAGGACAGCACGCCCGCCGTGGCCTCGACCCCCTGACCATAGAAGGCCCAGTACGCGACCCAGGTCACGATGCCGCCCTGATAGGCCGCCGACAGCGCCAGCGCCTGACCATAGCGCAGGTCCACATAGGCCGTGCCCGGCGCGATCACCCGCCGCGCCAGCGCCGCGACCGCGAACAGGGGCACCAGCAGCGTCGTGACGTTCATCCCGTATTGCGGCAGATCGAAGGGCGCAAAGAACAGCCCCTGGATCAGCAGCCCCATCGCCAGCCCGATGGCCGCAGGCGCCGCCCCGAACAGCAGGAACAGCGTCGATCCCAGGATCAGGTGCACCTCCGACACGCCGACGGGCCAGGTCGGCAGCACCTGAAAGAACACGAAGGTCGCGGCCGTGGCCAGCCCTGCGCGGGCGGCCAGGGACGCGGTCCCCTGCGCCCGCACCGCATCCACCGCCAGCTTCAGCGCATACAGCCCCGCCGTGGCGGCGGTGGCGTAACCCAGGATCAGTTTCGCGCCGTTAACGACGCCTTCTTCGATATGCATGTCACACTCCTATGGCCGTCACACCCGACGGCGGGATGGTTGGCTGACATGGCCGGTCTCCTGGCTTGCGGGTCAGGGCGCGGCGTCGGCCTTCCCGGATCGCTCCAGTGGCGTTGGTGACGCGCGCTCTCCGCATACAGTCGCGGGGGCGGCCGGGGCTTCGGGTGCCGCGATTGGGTCCACCCTTCCCCGTTCCCGATGAAGCCCGGCGTTTCACGCCTGATGGGCACCATGCAGGCCCTCACCTAGACGTGATCACCGTGCCCTCGTCAAGTCGCGGCGGGCGCGATCAGGTGAAAGAACGTGCCCGTGACGGTGCCCCGGTGGCTGCCGGTTTCCGCGACCTCGGCCCCGGTTGCATCGGTCACGCGGGCCAGGGGGGCGTCGGGCTGTGACAGGATCGAGGCATAGTGGAATTCATGCCCGCGCAGCGCCACGCGGCCCAGCCCCGGCAGGGCGGTCAGCGGCTCGGCGCGTCGGTATCCCAGGTGCATGCGGCGTTTGGCATAGCTGGTCTCCAACCCCAGAAGGCCCAACATCTGGTGGCGCACGCCATCGGCATCCACCAGACCTGCCCCAAGCGCCATATAGCCGCCGCATTCCCCATGCACCGGCCGCGTCGCCGCAAAGCGGTGCATGGCCGCGCGGAACACGTCGCAGGCGGCCAGCCGGGGCGCGTGCAGTTCGGGGTATCCGCCCGGCAGCCAGCAGCAATCGGCGCTGTCATCCGGCCCCTCATCGGCCAGCGGCGAAAAGGGCAGGATCGTGGCCCCCGCCTGCCGCCACGCGGCCAGCACATGCGGATAGACGAAACTGAACGCCGCGTCGCGGGCCAGCGCGATGCGGCCCCCCGGGGGCGTCAGCGGACGCGGTACGGGGGCGTCGGGCAGGGCACGATGCGCGGCGGCGGCGATGATCGCGTCCAGGTCGCAATGCGCCGCGATGAAATCGCCCGCATGGTCCAGAATGGCTTGCAGGCCCGCCGTCTCCTCGGCCTGGATCAGGCCCAGATGACGCTCGGGCAGGACGATGTTGCCCTGACGCGGCAGGCTGCCCAGCACGCGGATTCCGGCCTGGATCATCCCCTCGCGGATCAGCCGATCATGGCGCGGGGAGGCCACGCGGTTCAGCACCACCCCCGCGAAGGGCAGATCGGGCCGCAGCGTGGCAAAGCCCCGCGCGGTCGCCGCCGCCGATTGCGCCTGCCCGCTGACATCCAGGATCAGCACCACGGGCCAGCCCATCATCATCGCGATTTCCGCGCTGGAGCCGATGCCGGTCTCTCCCGCTGTCGCCACGCCGTCGAACAGGCCCATCGACCCCTCGGCCAGAACCAGGTTTGCGTCGTCCTGTCCGGTGACATGGGCGGCCAGGCGCCCCGGCTCCATCGCCCAGGCATCCAGGTTGAAGCTGGACCGCCCCGACGCCGCCAGATGGAACCCCGGATCGATGTAATCCGGCCCCGACTTGAAGGGCTGCACCGTCAGCCCGCGCCTGCGCAGCGCGGTCAGCAGGCCCAGCATCAGCATCGTCTTGCCCGTGCCGGATGCGGGGGCCGAGATCATCAGGCCCGGCGTCATTCCGGAAACCTCGGCGCGTCGCCGACCGGGCGATAGCGGCGGTCGTAATCGCCCGCATACAGACGGCTGTCGTCGAACCCCTCAGCCGCCAGCGCCGGGCCGACCAGGATCAGCGCGGTGCGGTCGATGCCCTGCGCGTCCACCGTGGCCAGGGTCGCGCGGATCACCCGCTGGTCGGGCCAGCTGGCCCGCCAGACGATGGCCACCGGGCAATCGAGGCCGTAGTGCGGGGTCAGATCGGCCACCACCCGGTCCAGCGCATGGATCGACAGATGGATCGCCAGCGTCGCCCCCGTCGCGGCGAATGCGGCCAGCGTCTCGCCTTCCGGCATCGAGGATGCGCGCCCCGGCGTGCGGGTCAGCACGACCGATTGCGCCAGGCCCGGCAGGGTCAGCTCCGTCTGCAGCGCGGCGGCGGCGGCGGCAAAGCTGGGCACGCCCGGCGTCACGTCAAAGGGGATGTCCAGCGCCCGCAAGCGGCGGATCTGTTCGCCCATCGCGGACCAGACCGACAGATCGCCCGAATGCAGCCGCGCCACGTCCTGGCCCGCCGCATGGGCGGTGGCGATCTCGTCGATGATCTGGTCCAGCGACAGGGGGGCGGTGTTCACGATGCGCGCGCCGGGCGGGCAATGGGACAGCAGCGCGGCCGGCACCAGCGACCCTGCGTACAGGCAGACCGGGCAGGCCGCGATTAGGTCGCGGCCGCGCAGGGTGATCAGGTCGGGCGCGCCGGGGCCTGCGCCGATGAAATGGACGGTCATGGAACCTCTGCGATGGCGATGGTGATGGGGCCGAAGATCCGGCGCGGGTGGGTCAGGCGGCCGCAAACCGCTATGGCGGCGGCTTCGGCCACCGATCCGGTGCCGAAGGCAGCGTTGACGCGGGCGGATTGCGTGGGCGTGGCGATGCCCGCGACCTGCACCAGATGCAGGGGCAGGGACAGCGCGTCGGCCAAGGGCCGGATTTCGGCCGCACGGTCGGGGACGGTGGCCAGCGCATCCGCGCCACCTGCGGCCTGCAGCGCGGCGCGCAGGTCCGCCAGCGGCGTGCCGGGGCGACAGCCTATTCCGGCGATGCGCATGTCACGCTCCATTGCACGATGGGGCGGGCGGCGGTCCAGCCGCGCATCCGGCCCAGGGGGGTGGCCTCAGCGATGTCGATGCGCAGCAGGCGGCCGCCGTGGCGGGCGTGACAGTCGGCCAGCAGGGCCTCGGTCTCCAGCGTCACGGCATTGGCGACCAGGCGCGCGCCGGGGGTCAGCCGGTCCCACAGATGCGCCATCAGCGCCTGCGAGGCGCCACCGCCGACAAAGATCGCATCGGGGGTGCCCTGCGGCAGGGCGCCGGGGGCCGCGCCGTGAATTGCGGTGACGCGGCCGCCCAGCCCGAAGGCGTCGATATTCGCGCGGATGGTGGCAATGCGATCGGCGCGCGGCTCAACCGTCACGGCGCGTCCCCCGGCCAGCGCCCATTCGACCGCGACCGAGCCAGACCCGCCGCCAATATCCCACAGCATCTCTCCCGCGCGGGGCGCCAAGGCGGCCAGGGTCAGGGCGCGGATGGGCGATTTGGTGATCTGTCCGTCATGGGCAAAGCGGTCCTCGGGGCGGCCCGGCACCGAGGACAGGCCGAAGCCGCGCGGCAGGTCCGTCCCGTCGATGGCCACCGCCACGGGTGCGGCGCAATCCAGCGCAAAGGCATCGGCGCGGGCCTGACGGACACGCTCCTGCGGCCCGCCAAGACGCTCCAGCACCGTCAGGCGTGCAGCCCCCGCGCCCTGGTCCGCCAGCCATGCCGCCAGGGCGGCGGGCGCGTCGCCGTCGCGCAGGGTGGCGATGATGCGGCAGCCGCGCACCAGATGCGGGCGCAGGCGCGACAGGGGGGCCGCGTGCAGGCCCAAGGTCACGACCGCCTCCAGCCGCCAGCCAAGGCGTGCGGCTGCCAGCGACAGCACGCCGGGCGCGGGCACGGCGCGCCATTCGTGGGGCTCCAGCACGGCCGCGATGCTGCCGCCCGCGCCGCACCAGAACGGATCGCCCGACACCAGCGCCGCCACGCGCGCGCCCCGCCGCGCCAGCAGAGGCGCCAGATCGAAGGGCACCGGCCATGGCTGACCGTCCACCCCGGCCAGCGCCAGCAGACGGGGCGCGCCAAAGACGACCTGGGCCGCCGCCAGCGCGGCACGGCTTGCATCCGGCAGGCCCGCCGGTCCATCCTCGCCCATGCCGATGATCGTCAGCCAGGGGTCAGACATGATGCGCGTCCTGCTGCTGGGGGGCACGACCGAGGCCAGCCGCATGGCCGCCCTTCTGGCCGAGGCAGGGGTCGATGCGGTGTTCTCCTATGCCGGGCGGACGGCGGCACCGGTGGCGCAGCCGCTGCCCATGCGGGTGGGCGGGTTCGGGGGCGCGGAGGGGCTGGGCCGGTACCTGCGCGACCAGCGGATCACCCATCTGATCGACGCGACCCACCCCTTTGCCGCCCAGATCAGCCGCAATGCGGATGCCGCCTGCCATGCGGCGGGGGTGCCCATGCTGATGCTGCGCCGCCCGGCCTGGCAGGCCGGTCCCGGCTGGACGCAGGTGGCGGATATCGCGGGCGCGGTCGCGGCGTTGCCCGTCACGCCCACACGGGTGTTCCTGGCCATCGGCAAGCAGACCTTGGCCCCCTTTGCCGCCCTGCCGCATCGCTGGCTGCTGCGGTTGGTCGATGCGCCCGATGCGCCGCCCCTGCTGCACGCGGAGGTGGTGATTGCTCGCGGGCCCTTCGATGTCGCGGGCGACCGGGCGCTGATGGCGGCGCATGGCATCACCCATCTGGTCGCCAAGAACAGCGGCGGCGCGGGGGCCAGCGCCAAGCTGCAGGCCGCGCGCGATCTGGACGTCCGCGTGATCATGATCGACCGGCCCCCGGCCCCCGACCGGCCGCAGGTTCCCGCACCGGAGCAGGCGCTGGACTGGCTGCATCAGACCGCCCCGCGCGGGGTATAGACCCACCGGCCCACCCGCCGCGTGGCCGCGTTTCCGACCAGCACCACGGTGCGCATGTCGGCCATGTCGGGCGTGGCATCTGCCAGGGTCACGACGCGCAAGGCCTCGTCCGGGGTGCTGACGGCGCGGGCAAAGATCAGCAGGCGGCCGGGTTCGCATTCCTCGCGCAGGACCTCCAGCACGCGGGCAAAGCCCTGCGGCCTGCTGGCCGAACGCGGGTTGTAGAAGGCCATCGCGAAATCGCCCCGCGCGGCATGGCGCAGACGATGTTCGATCAGCGCCATGGGTTTGAGGTTGTCCGACAGGTTGATCGCGCAGAAATCATGGCCCAAGGGCGCGCCCGCCCGTGCGGCGGCGGCCAGCATCGCGGTGATGCCGGGCAGGATGCGGATGTCGGGGTCGCCGCCTGCGGCCTCCAGCGCCTCGAACAAGGCGGATGCCATCGCGAACACGCCCGGATCGCCGGACGACACGATCACCACCCGCGCCCCCGCCGCCGCCAGCGACAGCGCGTGGCGGGCGCGGTCCAGCTCCACCCGGTTGTCGCTGGCATGCAGGGTCAGGCCGGGGCGCGCGGCCACGCGGGCGACATAGGGGATGTATCCGATCACGTCGGTCGCCTGATCCAGCGCGGCGGCGACTTCGGGGGTCACCATGGCGTCAGACCCCGGCCCCAGCCCCGCGACGGTGATCCAGCCGGTCATTCCGCCACCCGCGCCATGGGGCGCCGCCCGTGGCCATGCACCAGCAGGATCGCGAAATAGGGGCAGTCGTCATCGGCCACATCGGCCAGGGGCGCGATGCGCTGGCCGGGCATGGTGCCCCGCTCGATCAGCCAGGCATCGGCCAGACGCCCCGATGCTGCCAGCGCGCGGCGCAGCTTGGGCAGGTTGCGGCCGGTCTTCATCACCACCAGCGCGTCGCTGCCCTGCATATGGCGGATCAGATCGGGTTCGGGCAGGGTGCCCATCAGCACGGTCAGCACGTCGTCGCCCCAGGTCATCGGCTGACCAAGCGCGTTCCAGCAGCCGACCATGCCGGGGATGCCGGGGATCACCTCGACCTGCGCCAGCCCCTGCAGGCGGATCTGCAGATGCATGAAGCTGCCGTAAAGGAACGGGTCGCCCTCGCACAGCACGACCACATCCTCGGTCTGGGCCAACTGCGCCAGGCGCGCGGCCCAAAGGTCATAGAACCCCGCCAGCGCGTCGTTGTAATCAGGGTGGTCAAAGGGAATTTCGGTCGTGACCGGGTATTCCATCGGATATTCGACCGCATCGGGGGCCAGCATGCCCTGAACGATGCGGCGCGCCTGACCGGGCCTGCCGGGCTTCCTGAAATAAGCCACATGGCGCGCGCCGCGCACCGCCCTGTCGGCCCGGACCGAGATCAGGTCCGGATCGCCCGGCCCCAGCCCTGCGCAGATGATGCGTCCCATCATTCCCTCCGGCTGGCCAGCGCGTTGATCGCGGCGACGGTGATGGCCGACCCGCCCAGCCGGCCCCGCACGATGACCGCAGGACAGGGGGGCGCTGCCATCAGCGCGTCCTTGGATTCAGCCGCGCCGACGAACCCCACGGGACAGCCGATGATCGCGGCGGGGCGGGGGCAGGCGGGGTCCTCCAGCATGTTCAGCAGATGGAACAGCGCGGTGGGCGCATTGCCGATGGCCACCACCGCGCCCTCCAGAAACGGGCGCCACAGCTCCAGCGCGGTGGCGCTGCGGGTGTTGCCCATGTCGCGCGCCATATCGGGGACGCGCGGATCGTTCAGGGTGCAGATCACGGCGTTGTCGGCGGGCAGGCGCGGGCGGGTGATGCCTTCGCTGACCATGCGCGCGTCGCACAGGATCGGTGCGCCTGCGGCCAGGGCCGCGCGGGCGGCGGTCGCCATGCCGGGGGTGAAGGCCACGTCGCGTTCCAGGCCCACCAGCCCCGCGGCATGGATCATGCGGACGACGACGGGTTCCTCATCGGCGTCGAAACGCGCCAGGTCGGCCTCGGCCCGGATGGTGGCAAAGGACTGGTGATAGATGGCGGCGCCGTCCTTTTCATAGTCATGGGGCATCACAGAACCTTTGGCAGTTGATCGGGGTGCAGGCCGCGCAGGGCGGCCACGTCATGGGCGCGACCGTGCCGGATCAGGTCGAACCCGGCGGGGGTCGCGGTCAGGGTCACGTCCGCCGCGCGGGGCCAGCCGCAGCCCTTGGCACAACCGCTGACATGCAGGATCGCCCCGTCGGGGACAAGGGTGGCCAGGCTGCGCGCGACGTCACGGGTGCGGCCATGGCCCTGCGGACAGGCGGGCGCGCCGGGGCAGGCGCGCAGGCGCATGCGGGGGTTGGTGGGGTCCGCGATCAGCCCGTCCAGCGCGGGCAGGGCGCGCACCCCCTGGGCCAGCAGCATCCGCCACGGCGTCAGGCGCAGGGGCGCCAGCCGGGCCAGCCGCCGCAGCGTGTCGGGCGGGATCTGCCCGAACTCCAGGCCGACCAGCATGCCCTGCGGTACCCGTCCGGGGATCTGTGGGGGCGCGCTGTCCAGGGCCGCCAGCGTCGCGCCCGGGGGGGATGCGCCGCCCGCGATCAGCGCGGCCATCCGCCCCCGGCCCTGCGGTGCGCCACCCTGATCCAGGAACCAGCGGGCCAGCGCGACCGCCTGATCCGGGCCGTCAAAACCCGCCCCCTGCGCCATGCCGTCGGCGCGCAGGATCAGGCCGCCGGCGCCGCGTTCGATGCGGATATCGGCCGGGTCGCGGGTCAGGACGGGCGCCGGGCCGGTATCGACGGCAAAGCCGAACTTGGCGGGCAGGGGCAGACCGCTTTCGGCTAGCGTGCAGGCCAGCGCGGCGGCCAGCGCATCGGTCTGCGCGTCCGCAAACGGTGTCACGATGATGTTGCGCCGCTGCTCGGTCGCTGTGTCCGCGTCAATCAGGCCGTGCTGGCGCAGCGCGGCGATCAGAGGCGCGTGGGTCGCGGGCGTCACGCCGCGCAGCTGCAGGTTGGCGCGGCCCGTCAGCTCGATCACGCCGTTGCCATGCGCCTCGGCAGCGTCCGCGATGGCCTGTGCCTGCGCGCCGTCCAAGCGCCCGCCGGGAGGGCGGATGCGCACCACCCATCCGTCGCCCGATTCCATCGGGCGCAGCGCGCCGGGGCACCAGCCGCGGATCACGACAGCCCCGCCGCGATCGAGTTGCGCCGCGTGACCCACAGGCCCGCATCATGCAGGCGCTGGAACAGGTCGCGCATGGCGGCCAGGGCCTCGGGGTTCGCGCCCTCCATGAAATCGACGATCTCGGGGCGGCCCAGGGTCGCATCATGGTACAGGTCGAACAGATGCGCGGGCACCGCCCCGGCTAGATGCGCAAAGGCCGCCATGTGGTCCAGCGTGGCGGCGATTTCCGCCGCGCCGCGGTATCCATGCGCGGTCATCGCATCGGCCCAGGCCGGGTCGGCGGCGCGGGCGCGGGTGGTGCGGGCGATCTCCTCGGTAAGGGTGCGGGCGCGGGGGCGGTCGGGCTGCGTGGCGTCCAGATGGTACAGCGCGGGTGCCGCGGCCCCGATCCGCGCCATGGCGGCGGCGAATCCCCCCTCATGCGCGGCATAGTCGGCGGCCAGCAGCAGGTCCGTCTCGGGCAGGTCCTGCGCGTGGACAAAGCTGTCGGCGCTGGCCAGCCGTGCCTCCAGCGCGTCGCGGGCCTCGTGGCTGGTGCCATCCGCGCCGATCGCCCAGCTGGAGGCCGCGATCCACGCCTCGCCCGCCGCAAGCCGTGCGGCGTCGGTAAAGGTGTCGGGCGCGGTGCCCATGCCCAGCCCGTATTGCCCCGGCTGCGGGCCGAACACCCGCGCGCCCCCGGCATAGGGGTTCTGGTCGGGGGCCTCGTCGCGCGCGGCCAGCGTGGCGGCCCCGGTCTCGAACAGCTGCGCCAGCACGGGGAACACGTCGCGGAACAGGCCCGACACGCGCAGGGTCACGTCGATGCGTGGGCGGCCCAGCAGGGCCAGCGGCACGACCTCAATGCCCGAGACGCGGCCCGACCCGTCATCCCACACCGGCTTCAGCCCCGCCAGATGCAGGGCCATGGCGAATTCCTCGCCGGCCGTGCGCATCGTGGCGCTGCCCCAGAGGTCCACGACCAGCCCGCGCGGCCAGTCCCCGTGATCCTGCAGGTGACGGCGCAGCAGCTCCTCGGCCAGCTTGACGCCCTGCGCATGGGCGGATGGCGTGGGCACGGCGCGCGGATCGACGCTGAACAGGTTGCGCCCGGTGGGCATCACATCCGACCGCCCCCGGTTGGGCGACCCGGACGGCCCCGGCGGCACAAAGCGCCCGGCCAGCGCGGCCATCAGCCCGTCGCGTTCCGCGTCTCCACAGGCGCCGCTGCCCCAGACATGCAGCCCCTCTCCGTACTGGCTTTCCTTGATGTCGCAGACGAAACGGTCGATGCGGGTGATCGCCTCGGCGGCGCTGGCATCAGACGGGATGCCCAGATCGGCCTCGACGCCCAGGGCGCGGGCCTCGTCCCGGATCGCGGCGATCAGCCGGTCGCGGCGGGCGGGGTCCAGCCCGTCGGCGGTGGAATATTCGTCCAAGGACCGCTCCAGCCCCGCCATGCCGGGGGGCACGGCGGCGTCCCGCATGGGCGGCGGCATGTGGCCCAGGGTCACGGCCCCGATGCGACGTTTCGCCTGCGCGGCCTCGCCCGGATCGTTGACGATGAAGGGATAGATCACCGGCATCGCGCCCAACAGCGCCGCGGGCCAGCAGTCGCCCGACAGCGCCACCGCCTTGCCCGGCAGCCATTCCAGCGTGCCATGCGCGCCCATATGGATCAGCGCCTGCGCGCCCTGCTGCGCCAGCCACAGATAGAAGGCCACATAGGCATGGCGCGGCACGCGGGTCAGGTCGTGATAGCTGTCCTCGCGCCCTGCGCGGTGGCTGCGTTCGGGCTGCAGCGCCAGGATCACCGGCCCGTGCAGGCTGGTGCGCAGGTGGAACGCCCCGTCGCGACAATCGGGGTCCGTTTCGGGCGCCCCCCAGGCCATGTGTAGATCGTCCTGCAGCGCCTGCGGCAGGCGGGCCAGGGCGGCGCGGTATTCGTCCAGCGGCCAGGCCACGGTCCCGTCGGGCATCGCGGGCAGGTCGGCACCCATCATCGCCCCCACGGCCTGCGCGGAGGCCGGTGCGTCCAGCCCCACGGCATGGGCCATCTGCCAGTCGCGCCCCGGATAGGTGGACATCACCATCGCCACGCGGCCCGCCCCCTGCGCCAGCGCGCCCCAGGCCACGATGCGATCCACCGCCGCCGCGACCAGCGCCGGGTCGGGGCGGTGGGCAAAGCGCGAATATTGCAGGTCGGGGTCGCGCGGGGCGGGCGACTTGAAGCTGATCAGGCCGGCAAAGATGCGGCCGTCCACCTCGGGCAGGACCACGTTCATGGCCAGGTCCGACGGCGACAGCCCGCGTTCCGCCCCGGCCCAGTCCCGGCGGCGGTTGGTGGACAGCGCCACCTGAAAGACCGGGCCGGGGAAGGGCGCAAAGGGCGCCTCGGTCCCCGCGGAAAAGGCGGTGGCGTTCACCACCATCGCGGGCGGCTGCGGCAGCGCCGCGTGCAGCCAATCGGCCAGCCCCGCGGTCTTGAGCGAGGGCGCAAAGACCCCTACCGCCGCGATGCCCCGCCCCCGCAGCGCGCCGATCAGCGCGTCGATCGCCGCCATATCCGCCGCCGCCAGCCAGCTGCGATAGAACGTCACCAGCGCCTGCGGCGCCCCCGGATCGGCGATCACACCGTGATCCGGGTCATAGAACCCCATCTGCGGCAGCGTCTTGATCCCCGGCACCGGGGCTGCGTCCAGCCCCGCCGCGATGGCCAGCTGCGCCAGCGCCGCCTGCGCCGCCACCGCGCCGCCCTGTTCGCAATGCCGCCGCAGCACGCGCAGCACCGATGCGGGCACGGTGGACATCTGGTCCAGCCGCGCATCGTCGCGCCCGTCGGCAGGCAGTACCGCCAGCGCGATGCCCTGCCTGCGCGCCAGATCCTGCACAGATGCCAGGCCATAGGGCCAATAGGCCTCTCCGCCGATGATGCGGATCAGAATGCCGCGCGCCCCCGACAGCGTCTGTTCGACATAGGTATCGACCGAGACCGGGTGCCGCAGTGCCACCAGATTGCACAGCCGGGTGGAGGGCAGGCCGCCCGCCGCCCGCTTCCATCCTTCCGCAAAGGCCCCCAGGTCGCTGTCCGAAAAGGACAGGACCACCAGATCCGCCGGCGTCTGGCCGGGATCATAGGGGGCGTCAGACTGATCCAGCCCGACCTGTTCGCGGAAGATGACATGCATCAGGCGGCCCCGGTCATGCGGGCACACCGTCCAGCACGGCGCGGATCGCGGCCATGTCGATATGGTCATGCTCGGCGATCACCACCAGCCGCGACCGGCGCGGGCTGTCGCCCCAGGGCCGGTCGTACTGGTGCCGGACGCGCCCGCCCACGGCCTGCACCAGCAGGCGCATGGGCTTGCCCGCGACGGCCACGTGGCCCTTGACCCGCAGGATGTGCTGTTCCGCGGCCAGCCGCGCGATGCGGGCGGACAGGTCGGCGGGGTCGGTGATCTCGGGCAGGTCGATCACGACGGTGTCGAAATCCTCGTGCTCGTGGTCGTCGGCGCCGTCATGATGGCTGGGACGGGCGTCCAGGTCGTCCTCGGCGGCGCGGCCCAGGCCCAGGATCAGGCGGGCGTCGATGGCGCCTTCGGTGACGGTCAGGATGGGCAGGGGGCGCGGCGCCTCGGCCTCGATCACGGCGCGGGCGGCCTTGATGCCCGCCTCGCCCGCCAGATCGGCCTTGGTCAGCAGCACGACATCGGCGCAGGCGATCTGATCCTCAAAGACCTCGGACAGGGGCGTCTCATGGTCCAGGCTGTCATCGGCGGCGCGCTGCGCGTCCACGGCGGCCACGTCGGGGGCAAAGCGGCCCGCGGCCACGGCCTCGGCATCGGCCAGCGCGATCACGCCGTCCACGGTGATCCGCGACCGGATCGCGGGCCAGTCGAACGCCTTGAGCAGCGGTTTCGGCAGCGCCAGCCCCGAGGTCTCGATCAGGATGTGATCAGGCTTTTGCGGCAGCGCCATCAGCGCCTCCAGCGTGGGGATGAAATCATCGGCGACCGTGCAGCAGATGCAGCCGTTCGACAGCTCCATGATGTTCTCGGCCGGGCAGTTGTCGTCGGCGCAGCCTTTCAGGATGTCGCCATCCACGCCCAAGGTGCCGAATTCGTTGACGATCACGGCCAGGCGCAGGCCGTTCGGATTGGCCATCAGATGCCGGATCAGCGTCGTCTTGCCCGAGCCCAGAAAGCCGGTGATCACGGTGACGGGGGTTTTCACGAGGTCGGTCATTGTCACTCCTGCGGGGGGAAATGCGGGGGAATCCGCGCAAGGCTCTGCTTGCGGAAGATGGCGGGGCGTTCGCGCCAGGGCACGACCCCGTCGGCGGTGGCGGCATAGGCGCGGGCGCCTGCGGCGATCTCGGCGGCGTCCTCAGGCGTCAGGCGGCCATAGACATAGGACCACTTGGCCGGTCCCGACAGGGCCACGGCGCAGCCCTGCGAACAGGCGGACAGGCATTCGACGGGGCGGATCTCGACCCCTTCGGGGGCGGTGCGGGTCAGCACCTCCATCAGCCGCGCGCCGGGGCGGGGCGCGCAGGGATCGGCGTCGGGGTCGGGCAGGGCGCCGCGACAGGTGGTGCAGACATGCAGAACAGCGCGCATCGCGGGCCTTCCCTTGGTCGGGGGCAAAGGGGCAGGCCGAAAGGGGGCGGCACGGAAAGGACCCGCCCGTCGCCTGCCGGTTGCGAAACACCCCGTTCGCCCGTCATCGTCAGGTGCTGGCAGGTCTCCCGGCTTGCGGATTCAGGGTTGCCCCAACGGTCGTCCCACCTTCCCGGCCCCGCGGGGCCAGTGGATCGGGCGACCTTTCCGGTCACGGTCGCGGGGGCGGCTGCGCTTGGGGTCCGTCAGGACCTTGTCGCATTCCCTCTTCGCCTGCCTTACGACAGGAACCAACACGGGCCCACCAAAAGCCCCGCGCCCGCGATTTGTCAACCATTGAGGAGCCGCACCATGACCCCGACCGACCCCGTTCCCACCGAGGATCTGGACCGCCACGCCGCCAAGATGGCCAAGAAAAAGGCCGCCCGCGACCGGATGATGGAGACCAAGACCGGCGAAAAGGGCCTGATCATCGTCCATACGGGGCCGGGCAAGGGCAAATCCTCCAGCGGGTTCGGCATGATCATGCGCTGCATCGCGCATGGCATGCCCAGTGCCGTGGTGCAGTTCATCAAGGGCGCGTGGGACACGGGCGAACGCACGCTGCTGACCACGCATTTCGGCGATGTCTGCCAATTCCACGCCATGGGCGAGGGGTTCACCTGGGAGACCCAGGACAAGTCGCGCGACATCGCGGCGGCGGCGGCGGGCTGGGACAAGGCCAAATCGCTGATCCGCGACCCCGCCATCCGCATGGTCCTGCTGGACGAGATCAACATCGCCTTTCGCTATGGTTATCTGGACGTGGCCGAGGTGCTGGCCTTTCTGGAGGCTGAGAAACCGCCCATGACCCATGTCGTGCTGACCGGCCGCGGCGCCCCCGAGGCGCTGATCGAGGCCGCCGACCTTGTGACCGAGATGACCCAGATCAAGCACCCCTTCCGCGCCGGCATCAAGGCGCAGGCGGGCGTCGAGTTTTGACAGCGCGCGCGATTGAATGCACAAAAGATCACATGGCGGTGAACCTGCGGGCCTGTCTCAGGGTTCACCTTGTGAAACCTGAACGGAGTGTCTCGTGCCGATGACCCTGCCCCTGCTGTCCCCCGATGCCGCGCTGTTCCTGGATTTCGACGGCTGCCTGGTCGATATCGCGCCGCGCCCCGATGCGGTGGTGGTGACCCCTGCGCTGCGCGACCGCCTGTCGGCGCTGCATCGGCGGCAGGGGGGCGCGGTGGCGCTGATCTCGGGGCGCGACGTGGCCGACCTGCGCGGGCACCTGCCCGATTTTCCGGGCTTTGTCGCGGGCAGCCACGGGTCCGAGCTGTCGCTGGAACCGGGCCGCATCACCACCCTGCATCAGGTCGATTTCGACGCCCCCGCGCTGCACCGCGCGGCCCGCGACCGCGCCGCCCCCCATCCCGCCCTGCTGGTCGAGGAAAAGCCCCACGGCGTCGCGCTGCATTACCGCGACGCGTCCCAGTTGCGCGATTTCGTCGAGACGGTGATGCAGGATCTGGCCGCGCAGCATCCGCATCTGGTGCTGCAACCCGCCAAGATGGCGCTGGAGCTGCGCCCCGGCGGCGTCGGCAAGGACAGTGCCATGGCGCATCTGTTGACCCTGCCGCCCTTTGCGGGCCGGATGCCGGTCTTTGCGGGCGACGACACCACCGACGAACCCGCCATGGCCCACGCCCAGTCCCGGGGCGGCTTTGCCATCAAGATCGGCGACGGACCCACCGCCGCCCATCACCGCCTGTCCGACCCTGCCGCGCTGGCCGCCTGGCTTGACGCATCTCTGACCTGAGGAAACCGCATGTCCCGCCTAGTCGTCGTGTCGAACCGCCTGCCTTTGGGCAAGAATCCGTCGGGGGGGCTGGTCGTCGCGCTGGAGGATGCGCTGCGCAGCTCTGGCGGCGTCTGGATCGGGTTCTCGGGCGAGGTGACCGACCATCCCGCACCGGACCTGCAGGACCATCCGGGCGCCGCCTTTCAGCGCATGTCCTTTGACCTGACCCCGCAGGATCACGAGGAATACTATCTGGGCTATTCCAACTCGATCCTCTGGCCACTGTGCCACGGGCGGCCGAACCTGATGCGCATCCAGCCCGAATACCTGGACGGCTATGCCCGTGTGAATGCGCTGATCGCGCGGATGATCGTGCCGCATCTGCGCCCCGATGACCGCATCTGGGTGCAGGATTACCACCTGTTCCCGCTGGCCGCCGAACTGCGCGCCCTGGGGGTCGGCAACAAGATCGGGCATTTCCTGCACATCCCCTTTCCCGGCCCGGCCGATTGCGCGGCCCTGCCCAACCCGTCCCAGCTGTTCGACTGGCTGTCGCATTACGACCTGCTGGGGTTTCAGGCCGATCGGGACATGGGTGCATTCGCCGAAAGCGCGCGCCAGCTGGCCGATGGCGATCTGGTGTCGCCCGACCGGTTCCGGATCGCGGGGCGCGACGTGCGCACGCAGGCTTTTCCCATCGGCATCGACGCGGCGTCGTTTATGGCCGAGGCGGTGGACGCCCCCGACAGCGACCGCATGCGCATGCTGACCGGGGCCAAGATGATGATCGGCGTGGACCGGCTGGACTATTCCAAGGGCATCCCGCAGCGGTTCCGGGCCTATCAGCTGCTGCTGGAAAAGATCCCCGACCTGCATGAAAAGATCTCGTTCCTGCAGATCGCGCCCCCCACCCGCGGCGCGGTCGAGGCCTATCAGACCATCCGGGAGGAGACCGAGCATCTGGCAGGCCGCATCAACGGCCAGTTCGCCACGCTGAACTGGACGCCGATCCGGTTCATCCACCGGCCCTTTCCGCGACCCGTCCTTGCGGGGCTGTATCGTCAGGCGCGCATCGGGCTGGTCACGCCGCTGGCGGACGGCATGAACCTGGTGGCCAAGGAATATGTCGCGGCCCAGAACCCCGACGATCCGGGCGTGCTGATCCTGTCGCGCTTTGCCGGCGCGGCCGAGACGATGGACCAGGCCCTGATCATCAACCCCCATGACCCGCATGATCTGGCCGTGGCGATGGCGCAGGCCATGCGCATGTCGCAATCCGAACGCCGCGACCGCCACGCCGCCCTGCTGGAGGGCGTGGTCACCCATGACGTCGCCTGGTGGTCGCGGACCTATCTGGAGGCATTGGCGGGATAGGCGCGCGAATCGGCTGATCGGTCTGTCGGGCGCGTTTTCTGCCCAACGAACGGGCAATACGCCGGAAATCAGCCCATCACGGCGGCATCGCCTGTCGCGCCTGCTGCGTTGCAGCGTCGGGCGGTGACAGGCCCGCCGGACAGGCGCAAGGTGAACTTATGAAGCAGATGCTTCGTGGCGTCCTCCTCCCGGTCCGGCCACGGACCATTTCCGGAAAGCCGTCGGTTCCCGCGCACCCCTCCTCCCTGCGCCCGGAACCGGCGGTTTTTTGTCAGATCAGCGTCGCCACATGGCGCAGCGCGGCGACATAGCCGCCCAGCCCCAGCCCCGCGATCACCCCATCCGCCCGGTGCGACACATAGGAATGGTGGCGGAACGCCTCGCGCTTGTGGACCTGGCTGATATGGACCTCGATCACCGGGCCGTCGAAGGCGTTCAGCGCGTCCAGAACCGCGACCGAGGTATGGGTCAGCGCCGCCGGGTTGATGACGATGGCTGCGGCCTCCAGCCGGGCCTCGTGGATCCAGTCGACGATCTGCCCCTCCCAGTTGGATTGCAGGAACCGGATCTCATGGGGGCGGGCGGCGTCGCGGCACATCGCCTCCAGGTCGGACAGGGTGGCATGGCCATAGACCTCGGGCTGGCGCTGGCCCAGCAGGTTCAGGTTCGGACCGTTCAGGATATGGATCAGCGGCATCGGGACCTCCTCTGGCTGGCTGTTGCTAGCGCGCGCGGGGGTCAGCCCGCAAGCGCCGTGACCGGGCGCGCGCGCCCCGCCGGGTCGATCAGGCGCAGCGCGGGCGGATGCGCGGTCAGCACCGCCACCGCGCCGGGCGCAGGCGCGCTGGACCACAGCACCGCCCCGTCATGCGCGATCAGCGCCAGCCGGTCGCCCTGCATCCGCAGCAGGCCGGGGCCGGGGGCCTGCCACAGCAGGCGCGCCCCGTCGGTCAGGCGCGGGCCGTGGTCGTGGTCGTTCTCCAACCGCAGCGGCCCGTCCGCCGCCTGCAGCGCCTGACCGGGCCACAGCGCCCCGGTCAGCCGGTCGCCCGCCGCGCATTCGCCCGCCAGGCTGCGCGCCAGAAGCGCGGACAGGGTGGCGCGGTCCCATCCGTGATGGGGGGCCATGGCGGTCAGGATCATCAGCTTGGCCAGCGCCGCCACCGGCGTCATGTCGCCCGCCGCCACCGCGCCGGTCGCCCCGATCCAGGCCCCCGCCGCGTAATCGAACGCGCCCACCTGCCCGCCGATCACCCGGCTGGCGATCATCACCGGCACCTGCGCCTGCGTCAGCGCGCTGGCCATCGCGCCGTCGCCTGCGGGGATGTTGCCGGGGCCGAACCCCTCCAGCAGCAGGCCGGTTGCGCCTGCGGCCAGCGCGTCGCGCACCATCCGCGCCATCAGCGGATCGCTCGCGCGGTGATCCGAGGGGACGGCGGCGATCTGCGCCACGCGCTGATCGTCGATGACGCGGGCCACGGCCTCCAGCTGCGCGCGGACCAGGGCGCGGGCCGGGGCCGCATCCAGCGCGCGGTCGGGCGCGGCGGGGCCGGGCAGAGGCGGCACCGCGCCCGGATGGATGCCGATGCCCCGCGTGGCCAGCGGCCCCAGATGCGGGCTGTCGAACCCCGCGAACCGCGTGGTCGACACCTTGAGCGCCCGCGCCCCGCGCAGCAGCCGCCCGTCGAAGAAGACCGCGACCTCGGGCAGGCGCAAGCGGGCGGCCTCCAGCGCGCCGGTCAGGTTGGCCAGTGCGTCGCTGCCCGCGTTCAGGACCAGCCCGCCATCCGTGTCGCGGAACAGCGGCAGCTGCGCGCCGGTCAGGATCACGGGCTTGGACAGGGCCGCGCGGGCGATCCCCATGTCGTCGAACACGTTCAGCAGCAAGGGCAGCGCCGCGCCGGTGTAATCCATCGTGTCGGTGCCGTGCAGGATCACGAAGGCGTCGTGATCGTCGTACAGATCCAGCACCCGCCCCGCGATCCGGCACCAGTCCGAGGGGCGCAGGTCGGTGCTGTCCAACGTGCCGGGCCCGTCATCGGAAAAGCGCAGCCCGTCATCCACATGCAGCCGGTCCCCCGGCAGCGCCGCCGCCAGCGCGCCCCCCAGCAGGTCGTGGACGGCCTGCGCGAACCGGGCGGCGGGCATGGGTGACAGGGGGTGGCCCGTGCTGCCGATGGTGCCGCCGGTGGTGATGATGCAGATGCGCATGAAGCCCCCCTTTTTTGGTCCGCTATAGACCGGTCAGGGCGCCTCGATCCAGCCCCGCAGGGTGGCGGCCAGATTGTGGGTCAGATCCTCGGAGAGATAGCCGCCCTCCTGCACGATGACGGTGGGCAGGCCTGCGGCCTTGATGCGGGCGGCGGCGCGGGCAAAGCCCGGCGTCGTGACCTGCAGCCCGCGGAACGGGTCCCGCTCATGCGCGTCCAGCCCCAGGGCCAGGACCAGCGCGCCCGGCGCGAAATCCGCGATACGCTCCAGCGCGCCGTCGAGGGCGGCCAGCCAGAGGTCGTCACCCGACCCCAAAGGCAGCGGCAGGTTCAGGTTGGTGCCCGCCGGCCCCACCTCATGCGCATGGCCCAGATAAAAGGGATAGAACGCATCCGGATCGGCATGGACCGACACGGTCAGCACATCGGCGCGGTCGTAAAAGATCTCCTGCGTGCCGTTGCCGTGATGCACGTCGATGTCCAGCACTGCGACGCGGTCGTGATGCGCGCGCAGGGCCTGGGCCGCGATGGCCGAATTGTTCAGAAAGCAATGTCCCGCCGCCGTGTCGGCATCGGCGTGATGCCCCGGCGGACGGCACAGCGCATAGGCCGCCCGCGCGCCCCCGGTCACCGCCGCCGCGGCCGCCAGCGCCGTGTCGACGCCCCGCAGCGCCGCCGCGTAGGTGTGCCGCCCAAGCGGGCAGCCGGTATCGGCCATGTGCCAGCCCGCCCGCCCGGTGATGCCCGAGGGATAGGTCTGATGCGCCTTTTGCGGATGCAGGTTGGCCACGACCTCGGCGCCCGCGCCGGGGGCGGTCTGCCATTCGTCCCATGCAATCTCCAGGAAGGTCAGGTATCGCGCGGTGTGGATGGCATGCATCGGCGCGCGGTCGGCGACCGGCGGATCGGTCACGGTCAGCCCCGCCGCGGCGATGCCCGCCAGCAGGCGGTCCGCGCGTTCGGCGGTTTCCTTGTTGGCCATGGGCACGCCGCGCAGCATCCAGAACTGCGGGTCATGGGCGGCGGTGTCGGGCGCGTAAAAGCAGGGCAGATGATCCATGGGTGCAGGCTAGGCGGCCCGCACCCCTTGGGCAAGATCAGAAGCCCTTGTGCGTTTCCAGAAACGTGGCCTCTTCGGGGGTGCTGTCGCGGCCCAGGATGGCGTTGCGATGCGGAAAGCGGCCGAACCGCGCCACGATATCGCGATGCTCATGCGCGAAATGCAGCGAGTGGTCGTTGCCCAGCTGTTCATACAGCGCGACCGAGCGGTCCTGATCGGCCAGATCCTCGCTGTGCATGAAGGGCAGGTAAAAGAACTGCCGCCGCTCGGCCGGCTGACCCAGGTCGTGGCCCCGATCCAGCGCGGTGCGGGCATGGCGCAGCGCCAGATCGTTTGATTCAAAGCTGCGCGGCCCGCCGCGATGGATGTTGCGCGGGAACTGGTCCAGCGTGATCACCAGCGCCAGCGCGCTGTCGGGCGCGTCCATCCAGGCGTCCAGCCGACCGGCATGGGCCTCCTCATAGGTGTCGCTGAAGCGGGCGGCGATGTCCTTGTCGATATCGTCGGATTTCGCGAACCAATAGGGGCGCATCTGGTCCGAGAACCAGAACTCCAGCACCTCGTGGGGGGTCTTGGGCATGTGTCTCTCCGTCACGGCAAGGGGATGTGTTCGTCGCGGTCGCCCGGCGGCAGGTCGAACCGTCCTTGACCCCAACGCGCCTCGCGCCATTCCTGTTTCGCGACCTCGATGCGTTCGCGCGATGAGGCGACGAAATTCCACCAGATATGGCGCGGCCCGTTCAGCGTGGCCCCGCCAAGCGCCATCAGCCGCGCGCCCCGGTCGCCCGCCGCCACCGTGATCGCGTCGCCGGGGCGGAACACCATCATCTGGCCGGCCTGGAACTCCTGCCCGGCGATGCTGACGCTGCCTTCGGTGATATACAGGCCGCGATCCTCGTGATCGACGGGCAGGGGAAAGCGGGCGCGGGCGGCCAGCGTCACGTCCAGATAGAAGGTGTCGGAATGCATCGTCGCCGGGGCGACCTCGCCATAGGCGCGGCCCAGGATCAGCCGCGCCTCGATCCCCTGGTCGCGAATCTCGGGCAGGGCGGTGGCCGCGTGATGCTCAAAGCTGGGGGCGATGTCCTCATGCGTTTCCGGCAGGGCGATCCAGGTCTGGATGCCCAGCAGGCTGCTTGGACCGGCGCGCACGGCCTCGGGGCTGCGTTCGGAATGGGTGACGCCGCGCCCCGCCACCATCCAGTTCAGCGCGCCGGGCGTGATGATCTGATCGGCGCCGGTGCTGTCCTGATGCTGAAAGCTGCCGCGATACAGATAGGTGACCGTGCCCAGGCCGATATGGGGGTGCGGGCGCACGTCGATGCCCTGATCGGTCAGAAACTCGGCCGGGCCCATCTGGTCAAAGAAGATGAACGGCCCGACCATCTGGCGTTTGGGGGCGGGCAGGGCGCGGCGCACCTCGAACCCGCCCAGGTCGCGGGCGCGGGGGATGATCAGCGTCTCGATGGCATCGGCGCCGATGGCGTCGGGGCATCCGGGGGTCAGGGCGGGGTTCCAGCTCATGGCGTTCTCTCCTGTGCTGTTCCCAAGGGTGGGGGTTTGCGGGCCATCGGGCAAGCGCGCAGGCGTTCGCCCCACGCGAACGCCGGGTTGTGCCCGCCCCCCGTGGCGCCGAACACCGGCCGCGGGCATCTTGGGGGGTGAAAGGAGGTCGCCATGACGGGACTTCATCACGTGACGGCCATCACGCGCGACGTGCAGGCCAATGTCGATTTCTGGATGGGCTTTCTGGGGCTGTCGCTGGTCAAGCAGACCGCCGGCTTTGAGGATGCCGAACAGCTGCACCTGTTCTATGGCGACGCCACCGGCACGCCCGGATCGCTGGTCAGCTTTCTGGTCTGGCAGGACGGCGCACCGGGACGCGTGGGCCACGGACAGGTGGCCGAGATCGCACTGGCCATCCCGCGCGTACGGATCGGCGACTGGCTGACCCGCGCCATGCAGCACGGATTGCGCATCGAGGGGCCGCTCCGCGAGTTCGGCGCGCCGGTCCTGCGCCTGCGCGACCCGGACGGGATCATCGTCAAGCTGGTCGGCGGGGACATCCCCGATGCGGGCTGGCCCGCCGCGCCCGCGCGCCTGCACGGCGTCACGCTGTGGTCCGATGATGCTGGGGCGACGGCGGCCTTTCTGGCGCCCTTCGGCTATCTGCCGCAGGGGGTCGAGGGGGGCGTGACGCGCCTGGCCTCCGACCGTGACGTGCTGGATATCCGCGATGCGTCCGGTTTCGTGCCGGGCATTCCGGGGACAGGGGTGATCGACCACGTCGCCCTGCGCGTGCCCGACGTCGCGGCGATCCGCGCCCATCAGGCGCGGCTGGCCGATGTGACCGTGCATGACCGGCTGTATTTCACCTCGCTTTATGTCCGCGACCCGGCGGGCCTGCTGATCGAACTGGCGACCGACGGTCCCGGCATGGCTGTGGACGAGGCCGAGCTTGGCCGGACCCTGATGGTCCCGCCGCATTTCACCGACATGACCGACCTGCGGCTGCGCCTGCCGCAATTCGCCCGACCGGGCGAGGAAAGGAGACCCATGCGCGACCTGCCCTTCACCCACCGCATCCACACCCCCGAGGACCCCGACGGCTCGACCCTGATCCTGCTGCACGGCACCGGCGGGTCGGAAACCGACCTGATGCCGCTGGCCCATCGGATCGCGCCGCGCGCGACCCTGCTGGGCCTGCGCGGGCGGTCTACCGAAGAGGGCGTGGCGCGGTTCTTTCGCCGCCTGTCCATGACCACCTTTGACCAGGCCGATATCCCGGCCGAGGCCGCAGCCTTTGCCGGTTTCTGGCAGGAGGCCGTGGCGGCCTATGACCTGGACCCGGCGCGGATCACGGTGCTGGGCTATTCCAACGGCGCGAATTTCGCGGGCGCGGTCATGGCGCTGCATCCGGGGCTGATCGCCCGCGCGATCCTGATGCGGCCCATGCTGGCGCTGGACCAGGTGCCCCAGGCCGATCTGACCGGCCTGCGGGTGCTGACGCTGGAGGGCGCGCGCGATCCTTATGGGGTGCATGCGCCGGCGCTGAACGACTGGCTGGCGGCATCGGGGGCCGATCTGGACGCGCGCCGTCTGCCCGCC
This sequence comes from Paracoccus hibiscisoli, assembly GCF_005048265.1. Taxonomy (GTDB): domain Bacteria; phylum Pseudomonadota; class Alphaproteobacteria; order Rhodobacterales; family Rhodobacteraceae; genus Paracoccus; species Paracoccus hibiscisoli. The sequence continues at coordinate 86,583 of NZ_SUNH01000002.1, read as the reverse complement.
GGTCACGAATTGTCGCCCGACGATCTGGCGGCGGCGACCGCGTGGCTGGGCCGGGGGCGCGATTGAGAAAAGCCCCGCGCCGGGGGCAACCGGGGCGGGGCACACTGGTGAAGGGCTTGACGGCGGGCAAACCGCATCGGGACGTATCTTGTTCCACCCCAGGTTCCGGGAAATGCTGCAGCGCGTCATTCCGTTGCCGGAATGCCACAGGTGGCGGCCCCGCGACCGTGCTGTTGCCAACGGGTGCCGCCTGCCATGACCGCGTGTTGGCGGTCTGTGCGCCTTGGCTGAAGGAGGCGACGCCCGTCAGGTTTCGGCGTGGCGGTCAGGGACGCGTCAGGCTGCCGGCAAAGCCCGCGATGAAATCGGCCAGCCTGTCGCGGGTCTTGTCGTCGGTCAGGGTGCCCTGATCGTCGAACAGATCGCCCGCGCGCGACACCATCAGCCGCCCCTCCCACCAGGGGCGGGTGGACAGCATGCGCAGCACCGGCAGCCAGTGCGACTGCGCATGCGCAGTGCCGAAATTGCCGGGCGAGGCGCCGATGACGGCCACGGGCTTGCCCTTGAAGGCCGCCATGCCCGAACCGCGCGACATCCAGTCGATCGCGTTCTTCAGTACGCCGGGCACGCCGTTGTTGTATTCCGGGCTGACCAGCAGCAGCCCGTCCGCCGCAGCTAGCCGGTCGGTCAGCGCGGTGACGGCGGGGGGAATGCCCTCCGCCGCCTCCAGATCGCCATCGTAAAGCGGCACGTCGCGGATATCGCCGATCTCGACGGTCACGCCGTCGGGCGCGACCTCGGCCGCCGCCCGCAACAGGCCCGTGTTCAGCGACGCCCGCCGCAGGCTGCCCGAAAGTCCCAGAATCACCGTCATCGCCGTCTCCGCCTGTTGGGTCAGGCCAGGGGTTTCAGCCCGGCCTCGATCTGCTGGCGCTTGCCCTCCAGGAAGGGGGGCAGGGACAGGCCCTCGCCCATCGTCTCGAAGGGCTCGTCCACGTCAAAGCCCGGCCCGTCGGTCGCCAGTTCGAACAGGTTGCCCCCCGGCTCGCGGAAATACAACGACCGGAAGTAGAACCGCTCGACCTCGCCGCTGCTGGGCACGCGGAACCGGGACACGCGCTCGGTCCAGGCGGTCAGGGCGGCGGTGTCGGGCACGCGGAAGGCCACGTGATGCACGCCGCCCGCGCCCTGGCGGGCCTGGGGCAGGCCGGGCTGGACCGCGACATGCAGTTCGGCCGCGGCGCCGCCCTCGCCCATCTCGAACACATGGACCTGGCCCTGCCCGTCGGGGCTGGCATAGTCGCGGACCTTGCGCATGTTCATCACTTGGGTCAGCACGGCCTCGGTCGGGCCCAGGTCGGGGACCGAGATGGTGATCGGCCCCAGGCCGTGGATCTGGTGCTCGGCGGGGACGTCGCTGCGGTCCCAGGGCTGGCCCGCCGGGGTCGGCGCGGCGATCAGGCGCAGGCGCTGGCCCTCGGGGTCCTCGACCTCCAGGCTGGGGCGGCCGTCGATGGTGGTCAGGCGCGCGTCCAGGCCCTGCAGGCGGTCGGCCCAGTAATCCAGGCTGTCTTCGGACACGCGCAGCCCGGTGCGGGTGATCGCATTGGTGCCGCGCCGTTCGGGCGCCGCGGGCCAGTCGAAGAAGGTGATGTCGGTGCCGGGGCTGCCCGCCCCGTCCGCGAAGAACAGATGATAGGCCGAGGTGTCGTCCTGGTTCACGGTCTTCTTCACGCGGCGCAGGCCTAGGGTGTGGGTATAGAAACGGTTGTTGGCCGCGGCATCTGCGGTGATGGCGGTCAGGTGATGGATTCCGGTCAGCTGCATTGCAGGCTCCTGATGTTTCCCATTGGCTTGAGGACAATATGGCGTGGCGCGGGCGTTCGCGGCACCCGTCGCGGTGGCAACGCGGCGTTCGGTTCTTGCGAACGAGTGCATAGCTGCTAGGCTGGCGGCATGGGGTGGACGATCACGGATATCGAGACGTTTCTGGCGGTTCTGGATGCGGGCAGCATCTCGGGGGCGGCGGCGCGCGGGGATCTGTCGAAATCGGTGGTCAGCAAGCGGATCAGCGATTTCGAGGCCGCCCTTGGGGTCGCACTGTTCACCCGCCATGCGGGGCGGATCACGGCCACCGACAGCGCCCTGGCCCTGGCCGAGCGGTTGCGCCCGGCGCTGGCCGAACTGGTCGCGGCCACCGAGAGCGTCGCCGCCCCCGAGGCGGGCCTGCGCGGGCGGCTGGCCATCGCGGCGCCGATGAGCTTTGGCATCCGGCATCTGGGCCCGGTGATCGCGGGGTTCGCCCGCGCGCATCCGGGGCTGGAGATCGTGCTGGATTACGACGACCGGCAGACGGATCTGGGCCGGGCGGGGTTCGATCTGGGGCTGCGCATCGGGCATCTGAAGGACAGCAGCCTGATGGCGCGCCGCCTGTGCGAGGACCCGCGCGCCCTGGTCGCCAGCCCCGATTACCTGGCGCAGCATGGCGCGGTGGCGGCACCCGCCGATCTGGCCGGGCATGAGGTCATCGGCTATCTGAACGCGCGCCTCGCCGAGATCTGGCCGTTTGGCGCCGAGATCCCGCCGCCCCGCCAGAGCCGCGTGTCGGCCAACAATGGCGAGGCGATGCGCGATCTGGCCATCGGCGGGCTGGGGCTGGCGCTGCTGCCGCTGTTCATCGTGCATGACGCGCTGCGGGACGGGCGGCTGGTTCGGCTGCTGCCCGATCTGGCGCAGGACCCGCTGCCGATCAGCGTGGTCTGGCCGCCGATCCGGCCGCTGCCGCGCAAGACCCGCGCCTTTGTCGATCACATCGCGGCGGCCTTTGCGGTGGACCCGCCCTGGCAGCGCGGGCTGTTGCGTCCCGCGACGGCCGGGGGGCCAGCCCCCCGGACCCCCCGTCCGCCCGAGCCGCCATCCCTCTGAGCCCAACTTCCGCCTGAGCCACGCCGTGGCCAAGCCCTTGAAAGGTCTGTCATGAAGCTTGTCGATCCCGATGCGCCGTTCTTTCGCCCTCTGTGGGTGCGCGTCCTGTGCGTGATGCTGCCGCTGATCTGGGCGGGGGTCGAGCTATGGTTCGCAAGCCCGGTCTGGGCCATGCTGTTCGGTGCGGCCGCGGTGTATCTGGCGCTGGCCCTGTTTGTCTGGCGCAAGCCGGAGCCCTGAGGCTCCGGCGGCTCGTTCAGGCCGACAGCGTGGGCGATCCGGTCAGCCAGGCAAAGCCGTTGGCGGGCAGCTGCAGCTGCGTCCCCTCCAGGGTGGCATGGCTGGGACCGGTCAGGGCGGTGTCACCGCCGACCGTCAGGGTGCGCGGCGTGGGCGACAGGTTGAACGCCGCCGTCAGCGTCTGACCGTCATGGTCGCGCCGGAAGGCGAGCACGGGTTCGGGCAGGTCCAGGAACGCGGCCGTTCCGAAACGCAGCGCATCCGAGCCCTTGCGGAAGGCCAGCACCGCCCGATAGGCCGCCAGAACGCTGTCATTCTGGTCCTGCTGATGGGCCACGGCGCGGATCGCCTGTTCATCCTTGACCGGCAGCCAAGGCGTCGTGTCCGAGAACCCGGCATGCGGTTCGCCCTGGTCCCAGACCATCGGCGTCCGGCAGCCGTCGCGGCCCTTGACCTCGGGCCAGAAGCGCAGGGCGGGGGGGTCGGTCAGTTCCTCATAGACCAGCGTGGTCTCGGTCTGGCCCAGCTCCTCTCCCTGATAGAGGCAGATCGTGCCGGGAAAGGACAGCAGCATCGCCGCGGACTGGCGTGCCAGCGCATCGGGGCTTTCGGCGTGCCTGGCCCACCGGCTGACATGGCGGACCACGTCATGGTTGGAAAACGACCAGCAGGAATGGCTGTCGGGGGCATGGTCGTGGACACCCTCGATCGTGTGGCGGAAATGCGCGGCGGTGAACTCGGGGCTGAGCATCTCGAAGCTGTAGCACATGTGCAGGCGGTCGCTGCCCGCGGTGTATTCGGCCATGATGTCGATGGCGGTCTGGCCGCCGTCGCCGACCTCTCCGACCATCATGCGGGCGTCGTATTCGTCGGTCAGCGCCCGCATGCGGGTCAGGAAGGCGATGTTCTCGGGGCGGTTCTTGGAATGGATGTGGCGCTGGAACCCATAGGTTTCCGGTCCCTTGTGGTCGGGATTGGGCGGGTTGTCGCGCAGGTCGCTGTCGTGGAAGTAGTAGTTCACCGTATCCAGTCGGAACCCATCGACGCCGCGTTCCAGCCAGAACCGCATCGTGTCCAGCAGCGCGTCCTGCACCGCCGGGTTCCACATGTTCAGGTCGGGCTGTTCGATCAGGAAGTTATGCAGGTAATACTGGCGCCGGCGCGGCTCCCACTCCCAGGCAGGGCCGCCGAAGACCGAGGGCCAGTTGTTGGGCGGCGTGCCGTCGGGCTTGGGGTCGGCCCAGACATACCAGTCGGCCTTGGGGTTGTCGCGCGACTGGCGGCTTTCCTCGAACCAGGGGTGGACGTCGCTGGAATGGCTGATGACCTGGTCGATGATGACCTTCAGGCCCAGCTCGTGCGCGCGCGCGACCATCGCGTCGAAATCGGCCATGCTGCCGAACAGCGGGTCGACGTCGGTATAGTCGGACACGTCATAGCCCATGTCCTTTTGCGGCGAGGTGAAGAAGGGCGACAGCCAGATCGCATCGACCCCCAGCCCCGCCACGTGATCCAGCCTGCGCGTGATGCCCGGCAGGTCGCCGATGCCGTCCCCGTCGCTGTCCTGAAAGCTGCGGGGATAGATCTGATAGATCACCGCGTCGCGCCACCATTCCGCCATGTCGTCACCTTTCCGGGTCGGGATTCCTGTTCAGTCATGCATGACTATAGCCGGATCAAAAAGGAGGTGTTAGCGTTAACCAGTCGATTGCCTGATTCAACGGCGCAGCTATGGTGGGGCTTATGGACAAAATCACGAATCCTCCGCAGCTTAGCCCCGATGATCAGGCCGCCCTGGCCGGGGGGCGCTGTTCGCAACCGTTTTCAATCCTGGGGCCGCGCCCGCATGGCGAGGGTCAGTGGCTGACGGTGTTCCACCCGGACCTGGCATCGCTGGCCGCCGTCGGGCCGGGGGGCACGGTGCCCCTGGCGCGCGTGGCGGGGGATCTGTTCGCAGGACCGATCCCCGCGGGACCCTATCGGTTGAAGGCGCGATCGGGGGGCGGGGTCGAGTGGACCTTTGAGGACCCCTATCGGTTCGGCCCCGTCCTGGGAGAGATGGACCTGCACCTGCTGGCCGAAGGCACGCACAAGCGGTTGTGGCGGGTGCTGGGCGCGCATGTGATGACCCATCAGGGCGTCTCGGGCACCCATTTCGCGGTCTGGGCGCCCAATGCGCAGCGCGTGTCGGTCGTGGGCCAGTTCAACGGATGGGACGGTCGCCGCCACCCCATGCGCCGCGTGGGTCAGGGGTTCTGGGAGATCTTTCTGCCCGACCTGACCGAAGGCACGCTGTACAAATACGAGATCCTGGATGCCCAGGGTGGGGTGATGCAAAAGGCCGATCCGGTGGGGTTCGGCAGCCAGCATCCGCCAGAAAAGGCCAGCGTGGTGCGCGACATCGCGGGCTATGGCTGGAAGGACGCGGACTGGATGGCCGGTCGCGCCGCAGCCCAGGATCGCCGCGCGCCGATCAGCATCTATGAGGTCCATCCCGGCAGCTGGCGGCGCAAGTATGACGATGGCGGGCGCCCGCTGTCCTATCAGGAGATGGCGCGCGATCTGGTGTCCTATGCCAAGGACATGGGGTTCACCCATCTGGAGTTGATGCCGGTCAGCGAATTTCCGTTCGACGGGTCCTGGGGCTATCAGCCGGTGGGCCTGTACGCGCCGACGATCCGGTTCGGCCCGCCGCATAAATTCCGCGATCTGGTCGATGCGGCGCATCGGGCGGGGCTGGGGGTGCTGCTGGATTGGGTGCCGGGGCATTTCCCGACCGACGCGCATGGTCTGGCCCGGTTCGACGGGACCGAGCTGTACGAGCATGCCGACCCGCGCGAGGGATTCCATCAGGACTGGAACACGCTGATCTACAATTATGGCCGGACCGAGGTGCAGAATTTCCTGACCGCGAATGCGGTCTATTGGCTGGACGAATATCACATCGACGGGCTGCGCGTGGATGCGGTAGCGTCGATGCTGTATCGCGACTATTCGCGCAAGGACGGCGAATGGGTGCCCAACAAGGATGGTGGCCGCGAGAATTACGAGGCGATCGCCTTTCTGCAAAATATGAACATCGAGGCCTATGCCGAACAGCCCGGCATCATGACCATGGCCGAGGAAAGCACGTCGTTTCCCAAGGTGTCGGCCCCGGTCGATGCGGGGGGGCTGGGCTTTGGGTTCAAGTGGAACATGGGCTGGATGAACGACACCCTGCGCTATATGAGCCGCGATCCGGTCCACCGCCGCTATCACCACGACCTGATGAGCTTTGGGCTGATGTATGCCTTCACCGAGAACTTCATCCTGCCGATCAGCCATGACGAGGTCGTCCACGGCAAGGGTAGCCTGTTGCACAAGATGCCCGGCGACGAATGGCAGCAATTCGCGAACCTGCGCGCCTATTACGGCTTCATGTGGGGACATCCGGGGAAAAAGCTGCTGTTCATGGGCTGCGAGTTCGGCCAACCCGAGGAATGGAACCACAACGGAGAGCTGAACTGGCACGCGGCCAGCCAGCCGATGCACCAGGGCGTGCAGGCGCTGGTGCGCGATCTGAACGCGCTTTATCGCGACACGCCCGCCCTGCACGTCAAGGATGCCGAACCCGAGGGGTTCCAGTGGATCGCGACCGACCCCGCGCAGTCGACCTATGCCTGGGTGCGGCGCGGGGATGCGGGCGATCCGCCGGTGGTGGTGGTCTGCAACTTCACCCCCGTGCCGCGCCCCGATTTCCGCATCGGCGTGCCGCAGGCGGGGCGCTGGCGCGAGGCGGTGAATACCGATGCCACCGCCTATGGCGGCAGCGGCATGGGCAATCTGGGCGGGGTCGTGGCGGACGGGGAACCGCAGGACGGGCAGCCGGCTTCGATGGCGGTGACCCTGCCGCCGCTGTCGGTGGTGATCTTCGTGGCGGCGGACTGAACATATGAGGGAGGAGAGAACCATGGTGGAAACGCAACGGCTGACGCGCCGGGCGATGGCATTCGTGCTGGCGGGGGGCCGGGGCAGCCGCCTGAAGGAGCTGACCGACCGGCGGGTGAAACCGGCGGTCTATTTCGGCGGCAAGACCCGCATCGTCGATTTTGCCCTGTCGAACGCGATGAATTCCGGCATCCGCAAGATCGCCGTGGCCACACAATACAAGGCCCACAGCCTGATCCGGCATTGCCAGCGCGGCTGGAACTTTTTCCGGGCCGAACGCAACGAATTCCTGGACATCCTGCCCGCCAGCCAGCGCACCTCCGAGGATCACTGGTATCGCGGCACGGCCGATGCGGTGACCCAGAACATTGATATCGTGGACGATTACGACGTCGATTACATCATCATCCTGGCGGGCGACCACATCTACAAGATGGACTATGAGATCATGCTGCGCGAGCATGTGGCCAGCGGCGCGGATGTCACCGTGGGCTGCCTGACCGTGCCGCGGATGGAGGCGACCGCCTTTGGCGTGATGGACGTGGATGCCACGGGCCGCATCGTGTCGTTCCTGGAAAAGCCCGCCGATCCGCCCGCCATGCCCGGCGCGCCGGACAAGGCGCTGGCGTCGATGGGCATCTATGTCTTCAACTGGGCATTCCTGCGCGACCTGCTGCTGCGCGATGCGCAGGACGACAATTCCAGCCATGATTTCGGCACCGACCTGATCCCCGACATCGTCAAGAACGGCAAGGCGATGGCGCATCGGTTCGACACGTCCTGCGTCCGCGATGCGGGTGCGCCGGCCTATTGGAAGGACGTGGGCACGGTCGACGCCTTCTGGCAGGCCAATATCGCGCTGACCGATTTCACGCCCGAGCTGAACCTGTGGGACCGCGACTGGCCGATCTGGACCTATTCCGAAAGCGTGCCGCCCGCCAAGTTCATCCATGACGAGGCCGACCGCCGGGGCATGGCGATATCCTCGATGGTGTCGGGGGGGTGCATCATCTCGGGGACCGAGGTCAAGAATTCGCTGCTGTTCACCGAGGTCCACACCAACAGCTATGCGGTGTTGGATCACGCGGTGGTGCTGCCCTATGTCACCGTCCACCGCCACGCGCGGCTGCGCAACGTGGTCATCGACCGCGGCGTGGTCATCCCCGAGGGGCTGATCGTCGGCGAAGACCCCGAGGTTGATGCCCGCTGGTTCCGCGTCAGCGAGGGCGGCGTGACCCTGATCACCCAGGACATGCTGGACCGGCGGGCGGCATCGCTGTGATGCGGGTGCTGTCGGTCGCCTCGGAATGCGCGCCGCTGGTCAAGACCGGGGGGCTGGCCGACGTGACGGGCGCGCTGCCTGCCGCGCTGGCCGGGGTCGGGGTGCAGATGCGCAGCCTGCTGCCGGGCTATCCGGCGGTGATGGCGGCGCTGAGCGATGCCAGCCCGGTCCACCGGTTCGACGACCTGTTCGGCGGGCCTGCGGTGCTGCTGCAGGGGCAGGCGGCGGGGCTGGACCTGCTGGTGATCGACGCGCCCCACCTGTATGCGCGGCCGGGCAACCCCTATCTGGGGCCGGACGGGCGCGACTGGCCCGACAACCCGGAGCGCTTTGCGGCCCTGTCCTGGGTGGGCGCGCATGTCGCGGCTCAGGGGGCCGATGGCTGGCACCCGCAGGTGCTGCACGGGCACGACTGGCAGGCGGGGCTGATGATCGAATACCTGCCGCGCATGGGCGGGGCGGGGGTGCGGACGGTGCTGACCATCCACAACATCGCCTTTACCGGGTCCACCGATCCGGGGCGGCTGCATTCGCTGCGCCTGGACCCCGCGCGGTTCTACAGCGAGGGGTACGAGTTCTGGGGCGCGATCTCGGCGCTCAAGGCCGGGCTGATGGGGGCGGATGCGCTGACGACCGTATCCCCCAGCTATGCCGAAGAGCTGATGACCCCGGAATTCGGCATGGGCCTGGACGGCGTCATGCGCCACCGGCAGGCGGACCTGACCGGCATCCTGAACGGCATCGACGAGGATGCCTGGAACCCCGCCACCGACCCCGCCATCGCCGCGTTCGACGCGCCCTCGGGCAAGGCCGCGGCCAAGACTGCCTTGCAGGCCGAGCTGGGCCTGCCGCAGGCGGCGGGGCCGCTTTGCGTGATCGTGTCGCGGATGACGCATCAGAAGGGACTGGACCTGGTCCTTGAGACGCTGCCCGCGCTGCTGGACCCGGGGGGGCAGCTGGCGGTTCTGGGGTCTGGCGATCCGGGCCTGGAACAGGCGTTCCGGCAGGCGGCGGGCGACCCGAACGTCGCCGTGCGCATCGGCTATGACGAGGGGCTGTCCCACCGCCTGATCGCGGGGGGCGACGCGATCCTGGTGCCGTCGCGGTTCGAACCCTGCGGGCTGACGCAGATGTACGGGTTGCGCTATGGCACCATCCCTGTGGTCGCGCTGACCGGGGGGCTGGCCGATACGGTCATCAACGCCTCGCCCGCGGGCCTGGCGCGCGGGGTGGCGACCGGCATCCAGTTCGCCCCGGTCACAGCCGTGGCGCTGCGCGGCGCGCTGATGCGGCTGACGCGCCTGTTTTCCGACCGCGAGGTCTGGACGCGGATGCAGGTCAATGCCATGGCCCATCCGGTCGGATGGGCGCCATCGGCGCGCGCCTATGCCGATCTTTATGCAAGGTTGACGCAGACCCCATGACCCAACGCCACGCGATGACCGCCGGGCATCCGACCCCCCTGGGTGCCACGTTCGACGGGGCCGGGGTGAATTTCGCGATCTTTTCCCAGCATGCCGACCGGGTGGTGCTGTGCCTGTTCGACGACAAGAACCGAGAGACTCGGGTCGATCTGCCCGAACGCGACGGTCACGTCTGGCACGGTCATATCGAGGGGCTGCGCCCCGGCCAGCGCTATGGCTATCGCGTGCACGGCCCCTATCGCCCGCATGAGGGGCACCGCTTCAACCCCAACAAGCTGCTGATCGACCCCTATGCGAAACGCCTGACCGGCAGCCCGCGCGCGCATGACGCGCTGATGGGATATCGGGCGGGCCATCACGATGCCGACCTGTCCTTTGACCGCCGCGACAGCGCGCAGCACATGCCGAAATCGGTGGTGGTGGACCCCAGCTTTGCCTGGGGCGAGGATCGTCCGCTGCACCGGCCCCTGTCGGAAACCGTCATCTACGAGGCGCATGTCAAGGGCATGACCGCCGGCCGCCCCGACATCGCCCATCGCGGCAGCTATCTGGCCATGGCGTCCGAGCCGGTGCTGGACCACCTGACCCGCCTTGGCGTCACCGCGATCGAGCTGCTGCCCGTCCATGCCTTTGCCGATGACCGGTTCCTGACCGACAAGGGGCTGACGAATTACTGGGGCTACATGTCCTACGGGTTCTTCGCGCCCGAACCCCGCTATATGCAGACCGGAGAGATCGCCGAGTTCCAGCAGATGGTCGCCCGGTTCCACAAGGCCGGGATCGAGGTGATCCTGGACGTGGTCTACAACCACACCGCCGAGGGCAACCAGCTGGGCCCGACCCTGTCCTTCCGGGGGCTGGACAACGCTGCCTATTACCGGCTGGCCGACGATCCGCGCTATTACGTCAACGACGCGGGCACCGGCAACGTGCTGAACCTGGACAGCCCCTTCACGCTGCGGCTGGTGATGGATTCGCTGCGCTATTGGGTGCAGGTGATGCATGTGGACGGGTTTCGGTTCGACCTGGCCTCGGTTCTGGGGCGCACGCGCGGCGTGTTCGACCGCGACGCGCCGCTGTTCCGCGCGATCCGCCAGGACCCCGTGCTGAACCGCGTCAAGCTGATCGCCGAACCCTGGGACATCGGCGAGGGCGGGTATCAGCTGGGCGCCTATCCCGCGCCCTTCGCGGAATGGAACGACCGCTATCGCGACCAGATCCGCGGGTTCTGGCGGGGCGATCCGGGCCTGATCGGCAAGCTGGCCAAGCGCGTCGCGGGGTCGGCCGCGCGGTTCGACCATGACGGGCGGCCCGCGACCAGTTCGGTGAATTTCGTGGCCGCCCATGACGGATTCACACTGATGGATACGGTCAGCTTCAACGACAAGCACAACGAGGCCAATGGCGAGGAGAACCGCGACGGCCACAACCACAACCTGTCCGACAACATGGGCGCCGAGGGGCCGACCGACGACCCCGATATCCGGGCCGCCCGCGACCGCCGCCGCCGCAACCTGATCGCCACGCTGATGCTGTCCCAAGGCACGCCGATGCTGCTGGCGGGGGACGAACTGGGCAACAGCCAGGGCGGCAACAACAACGCCTATGCCCAGGACAATCCGACGGGCTGGGTCGATTGGGACGGCGCGGACCCGGCCTTCCTGGATTTCGTGCGCCGCGTCATCGCGTTCCGGCGCGCCCATCCGATCCTGCGGCAGAAGCGGTTCCTGCACAGCCAGCCGCGCGAACAGGACGGGCTGCCTGACCTGTTCTGGCGCCGGGCCGATGGCGAGGCGATGTCGCCCGATGACTGGAACGACCCCGACGGTCGCCTGCTGGCGGCCGAGATGCGCATGGCGTCCGGCACGCCGGCCTATGCCGCGCTGCCGGGCGCCGTCTTCGTGGTCTTCAACAACGGCTCCGCGGCGCAGGTCCGCCTGCCCGAGGCTCCGCAGGGCCAGTGGCGCCGCCGCCTGGACAGTGCGCGCGACGACGACACGGACCTGCCGGCCCGCGACCTGGAACCCATCGCCGCCGACAGTGTCGCGGCCTTCGTCCTGACCTCTTGAGCGTATCATGACTCCTTCGATCTTTGACATGCGCCTGGCGCGCAGCGCCCCCGACCTCTGGCCCATGCTGGAGCGTTTGTACGGCGACCGCCCCGATTACGACGCCTTCTGCGCCGAACTGAACGGTGCGCTGCGCGATGGCTGGGCCGCGCGTCCCGCCGACCTCAAGCGGCTGGACCTGGCCCGCGATCTGGAACCCGACTGGTTCCAGCGGTCGGGCATGGCGGGCTATGTCTTCTATATCGACCGCTTTGCGGGGACGCTGGCGGGGGTGCATGACCGGCTGGATTATCTGCGCGATCTGGGCATCAGCTATGTCCACCTGATGCCCTGCCTGATGCCGCGCCCGGGCGACAGCGACGGCGGCTATTCGGTGATGGATTACCGCCAGATCAATCCCGCCTACGGGCGCATGGCCGACCTGACGCGGCTGGCGGGCAGCCTGCGCGACCGGGGCATGTCGCTCTGTGTCGATCTGGTGCTGAACCACACCGCGCAGGAACACGAATGGGCGCGGCGCGCGGCGGCGGGCGATCCCGAATACCAGGACATGTACCTGATGTTCGACGACGACACGCTGCCCCGCGCCTATGAGCAGACCCTGATCGAGATCTTTCCCGAAACCGCGCCGGGCAGTTTCACCCATCACCCGGAATTCGGCAAATGGGTCTGGACCACGTTCAACGACCACCAATGGGACCTGAACTGGGCCAATCCGCGCGTCTTCCTGGAGATCGTGCGGATCATGCTGAACCTGGCCAACAAAGGCGTCGACGTGCTGCGCCTGGACGCGGTGGCCTTCATGTGGAAGCGCATGGGCACCACCTGCCAAAGCCAGCCCGAGGTGCACATGATCCTGCGCGCGCTGCGCGCCTGCACCCGGATCGCGGCCAGCGCCGTCATCCACCTGGAGGAGGCCATCGTCGGCCCGGCCGAGATGCTGACCTATTTCGGGCGCGGCGAGCATGACGGGCGCGAGGGGAACCTGTGCTATCACAACAGCCTGATGGTCCAGTACTGGTCGGCCCTGGCCACGCGCGACACGCGGCTGATGACGCATGTGCTGGCCACGCATTTCCCGCCCGTGCTGACCAACGCGACCTATGCGACCTATATCCGCTGTCACGACGACATCGGATGGGCGATCACCGATGAGGACGCGGGCGCCCTGGGCCTGTCGGGGGCGGCGCATCGCGCCTTTCTGTCGGATTTCTACGACGGCAGCTTTCCGGGCAGCTTTGCCCGGGGCGTCCTGTTCCAGCAGAACCCGGACACCGGCGACAAGCGCATCGCCGGCAGCTTTGCCGCGCTGGCGGGGTTGGAGGCGGGGCTGGCCGCGGGCGATCCCCTGGCCATCGACCGGGCCGTTGACCGCATCCTGCTGGGCCATGCGCTGATCGCGTCCTTTGGCGGTATCCCATTGATCTATATGGGGGACGAGCTGGCGATGGGGAACGATCACGGCTATCGGGATGTTCCCGAGCATGCCCATGACAGCCGCTGGATCAACCGCCCCGCGATGGACTGGGACCGTGCCGCCCGCGCCAGCGCCGACCCTGCCAGCCCCGAGGGGCGCGTGCTGCACGGCACCCGCGCCATCCTGGCCGCGCGCCGGTCCTGCGACCGCCTGCATGGCGGGCACCCGACCGAGATCCTGGACAGCGGCAACCCCGCCGTCCTGGCATTCGCCCGCCGCGCCCCCCAGGGCGGCATTCTGTGCCTTTTCAATTTCACGGAAAGCTGGCAACAGGTCAGCGGCGATTGGATGCGCTTTCAAGGCGTGACCGACATGCGCGATATCCTGTCCGACGCGACGGTGACGCTGCATGACGACATGCTGGCTTTGCCGCCCTATGGCCGCGTCTGGATGTCCTGATTTACCCTGCCTTATGAGGCCGAAATTGACCCAAGCACCGACGGCACAGGATCTGCGCGACCAGATCCTGCATCATCTGACCCACACCCAGGGCCGTGGCCCGGAATTCGCAACCGTTTTCGACTGGCGCCTGGCCGTCAGCTATACGGTGCGCGACCTGATGGTGGGCCCCTGGGTCCAGGCCATCCGCGCCGCCCGCGACCAGGGCGCCAAGCGGGTCTATTACCTGTCGATGGAATTCCTGATCGGCCGCATCCTGGGCGACGCGATCATCAACCTGAACCTGGAGCCCGTCATGGGCGAGGCCCTGACCCTGCTGGGGCTGGACGAACAGGTGATCCTGGACGACGAGCCCGATGCGGCACTGGGCAATGGCGGCCTGGGGCGTCTGGCGGCGTGTTTCATGGAATCGCTGTCATCGCTGTCCTGCCCGGCCTTCGGTTACGGCATCCGCTATGAGCACGGCCTGTTCCGCCAGCGTTTCGAGGGCGGCCAGCAGGTCGAGACCCCCGAGGATTGGCTGAACCAGCCGCATCCGTGGGAGTTCGTGCGCATCAACTACAGCTATGAGATCGGGTTCAAGGGCCATGTCGACACGGTCGATGGCCGCGCCGTCTGGCATCCGGGTGAAAGCGTGATCGCGCGCGCCTATGACACGCCGGTCATCGGATGGGGCGGCGATTGGGCCAACAGCCTACGCCTGTGGGGGGCGCTGCCGACGACGCTGCTGGACCTGTCGCGCTTCAACGCGGGCGACCACACCGCGGCGGCGGAGCCTGAGGCACTGGCCCGCACGCTGTCGCGCGTCCTCTATCCCGACGACACCACGGAATCGGGCAAGGAGCTGCGGCTGAAGCAGGAATATTTCCTGACCTCGGCGGCGCTGCAGGACATCCTGGCGCGCTTCCTGGCCGAACATGGCGATCTGGCGTTGCTGCCCGACAAGGTCGCGATCCAGCTGAACGACACCCACCCCGCCATCGCGGGGCCCGAGCTGATCCGCCTGCTGATGGATGTGCACGGCCTGCCCTTCGACCGGGCGCAGGATCTGGCGCGCCGCACGCTGAACTACACGAACCACACCCTGCTGCCCGAGGCGTTGGAGCGGTGGTCCACCTGGCTGATGGGCCGTGTCCTGCCGCGCCACATGCAGATCATCCAGATGATTGACGAGGATCACCGCAAGACGACCAACCGCCCCGCCCATATCGGCATCGTGCATGGCGATCAGGTCCATATGGGAGAGCTGGCCTTCATCATGGCAGGCCGCGTGAACGGCGTGTCGGCGCTGCATACCGATCTGGTCAAGGACACGGTTTTTGCTGATCTGCACCGGCTGCATCCCGACCGGATCGTGAACCAGACCAACGGCGTGACCCCGCGCCGCTGGCTGCGCATGTCGAACCCCGGCCTGACGCGGCTGCTGGATGACACCATCGGCACCGGCTGGACCGCCGATCTGGACCAGCTGTCGGGCCTTGAGGCGCATGCCGATGATGCTGCGTTCCTGCAGCACCTGCACGCGGCCAAGCGCGCCAACAAGGTCGCCCTGTCGGACGGGCTGCTGGCGGGCTTGGGCGTCAAGGCTGACCCGGACGCGATCTTTGACGTGCAGGTCAAGCGCATCCACGAATACAAGCGCCAGCTGCTGAACGTGCTGGAGGCGATCGCGCTGTGGCACCGCATCCATGAGGACCCGAACGGCAACTGGACCCCGCGCGTCAAGATCTTTGGCGGCAAGGCCGCGCCGGGATACTGGTTGGCGAAATCGGTGATCCACCTGATCAACGACGTGGCCGCCACGATCAACAGCGACCCGGTGACGCGCGATCTGCTGCAGATCGCCTATCCGCCGAACTACAACGTCTCGATGGCCGAGGATCTGATCCCCGCAGCCGACCTGTCCGAACAGATCAGCACCGCGGGCAAGGAGGCGTCCGGCACCGGCAACATGAAGTTCACCATGAACGGCGCGCTGACCATCGGCACGCTGGACGGCGCCAATGTGGAAATCCGAGAGCATGTGGGCCCCGAGAACTTCTTCCTGTTCGGCCTGACCGCCGAGGAGGCCGCGTCTGAGAAGGCCCGCCCCGGCCATGCCCGCCGCGCCATCGAGGCCAGCGAGGACATGAAGATCGCCCTGCAGCTGATCGCCGAAGGGCGGTTCGGACGCGCCGAAAGCTATTACGCGCTGCTGGATCGGACGTGGAATGACGACCCGTTCCTGGTCGCGTCCGATTTCGACGCCTATTTCACGGCGCAGCGGGCGGTGGACCGGGCCTATGCCGATCAGGCGGGTTGGGACCGGATGGCTTGCCTGAACATCGCGCGGTCGGGGTTCTTCTCTTCGGACCGGACGATCCGGGGATATATGCGCGACATCTGGCACGCGGTGCCGGTTGTGCCCGCGTAAGGCAAAAGGCCCCCGGTGACGGGGGCCTTTTCCGTTTCAGGCGCGGAACCGCTGTGCGGCGGGCAGATACTGCATCAGCAGCCAATAGGTCACACCCGCCGGGATCAGGCTGGCATACCAGCTGATCCCCGAAAAGATCAGCGCCACGACCACGCCCACCACCGTCGCGATGACCGCCGCCGGGTTCCATCCGCGATAGGGGCCGTCGGCGTCGTAATGATGCGCCAGGTTCAGGGTCTGGCGGCGGATGATGTAGTAATCGACCACCAGCACCGCGAAGATCGGCCCCAGGAACGCGCTGTAGGTGCGGATGAACAGGCCCAGCCCCGCCGCGGATTCGTCGCGCACCAGCAGCCAGGGAAAGGTCGCGAAGGCCAGCAGGCCCACGATCACCGCCGCCGCCTTGAAGGGCAGCTTGAACACGTCCATCATCGCATAGGCGGGCGGCACCACGTTGTTGAGGATGTTCGTCGTCACCTGCGCAAAGGCGATGAACAGCAGCGTCACGACCAACAGGACCGGGTTGTCCACCGCGCTGGAAAAGACGCGGATGGGGTCGACCTCTCCGGTGGCGGATGACACCATCAGCCCGATCAGCCCCATGAACAGCGTCGCGGGCAGGATCGAGTTGGCATAGATCGCCACCTGCCGCCCCCGCCCGACCCCGTGCTGCAATTCGCGCGAATAATCCGACACGTTCAGCATCATCGTGGAATAGACGCCCAGAAACAGCATGGTGGCCCCCCAGAAGGGCGCGCCCCAGGTGCCTTCGGCCTGGATCAGGTTGGTGCTGATCTGATCGCCATAGCGCCCGATGACCGAAAAGAACATGTAGATCAACGCGCCGATGATGAAGACGGCGCCGATGTTCTCCAGCCATTTGATGCCGTGGAAACCCAGCACCGACAGGCCGATCTGCAGGAACTGGAAGCCTATGAAGAACACCCAGATGTTGGAATAGCCGAACATGGTTTCCGACACGAGGTTCAGCGCCCCCGCGCCGATCCAGCTTTGAAACCCGTACCAGACGATCGCCGGGACGGACCGCACCAGCGCCGGCAGCCGCGTGCCCGAAAACCCATAGGCCGCGCGGGCCTGGACCATGAAGGGGATGCCGTATTTGTGCCCCGCGCGCCCGTTGATCATCAGCGCCAGGCCGATGACGCCGCAGCCGATGGCGATGGCCAGCACGGTCTGGATCAGGTTCAGCGTGCCGACCAGGCCCGATCCGACCGTGAAGGTGCCGATGCTGACGCAGCCGCCCAGCCAGGCGAACAGGTAGGACCAGGGGCCCATGATGCGGGTCTGCTGGGGGGCCAG
Organism: Paracoccus hibiscisoli; assembly: GCF_005048265.1. Classification (GTDB taxonomy): domain Bacteria; phylum Pseudomonadota; class Alphaproteobacteria; order Rhodobacterales; family Rhodobacteraceae; genus Paracoccus; species Paracoccus hibiscisoli. Next base: position 69,107 of record NZ_SUNH01000002.1, on the reverse strand, counting down.
GCTTTCCTCGCCGATCTTCTTGTCGTCATGGGGGACCGCGCCCCCGGTCATCGTGGTTGTGGTCATGGGGTTCTTCCCTGTCGGAGGATGAGCGTTTTCTTATTTTTGGATCGGGTGCGCATAGGCCCCGATCTTGGAGGTGCGCAGCCCGGCGCGGACCAGCGCCTCGGCGAATGTCGTGGCGGCGGTGACGCCGTCGATGACCGGGATGCCGCATTCCGCGGACAGCCATTCGGTCAGGTCGGCCATGCCCGCGCAGCCCAGCAGCACGGCCTCGCAGTTATCCTCCTCGATGGCGCGCAGAATCTCGGCACGCACGCGGGCGCGTGCATCCGAACCGGGCTGTTCCAGCGCCAGCACCGGAATTTCGGCGGAACGGACGCGGCGGCACTGGTGATCCAGGCCATAGCGGCGCACCAGTTCCTCGATCACGGGAACCGAGCGGGGCAGGGTGGTGACGATGCTGAACGACGTGGCGATCATGCTGGCGGCCTTGACCCCCGCCTCGCAGATGCCCAGCACGGGGCCGGTCGCAACCTCGCGGCAGGCGCCGATGGCGGGGTCGTCGAAACAGGCCACCACGATGGCGTCGGCACCCTGGGCTTCGGCCTCCTGGACCTCGCGCAGCAGGTGGGCGGCGCACATCACCTCGTCGAAATGGCCCTCGATGCTGGCGGGGGCGCCATGCGCGGTGCGGCCCTCGACCTCGGTGCCGGAACCGGCCACGGCGCGGGCGGCTTCGACGATCTTGTCGGTCATCGACGCGGTGGAATTGGGGTTGATCACGACCAGCTTCATCGGCGGCTCCTCTCTGAGTCGCATCATTGTTACCACTGATTGTTAACAATCAATAATCATATTTTTCTGCCGCATTCCAAAGCGGAACGATATTGCGAAGGCTTAAGGAAGGTGCAATTTGGAAACCATGGAGAAGCCGCTAGAGACCCTGATCGTGGACAGCATCCTGGACGCCATTGCCGATCAGCGGCTGGTGGCCGGGACCAAGCTGGGCGAACAGGCGATATCCGACATCTTTGCCTGCAACCGCGCCCATGTGCGCCGGGCGCTGTCCATGCTGACCGGCTGGCAGGTGGTCGATCACCTGCCCAATCGCGGCGCCTATGTCGCCACCCCCACGCCGCAGGATGCCCGCGACGTGTTCCAGGCCCGCCGCGCGATCGAGACGACGATCTGCCGCAACGCCGTCCGCCTGGCCGACGCGACCGATCTGGCCGACCTGCGCCGGCATCTGGCGCAGGAGGACGCGGCGCGCGGCCATGACAACCGCCCCGCGCTGATCCGGCTGTCGCGGGGGTTCCACATCCTGCTGGCGCGCATCGGGCGCAACCCGGTGCTGGCACGCTATCTGGACGAACTGACGATGCGGTCCTCGCTGATCATCGGGCTCTATGCCCAAGGCCACGCGACGCTCTGCGCCGAGGACGAGCATGCAGGCATCGTCGCCGCCATCGCCGCGCGGGACGAGGCACGCGCCCTGTCCCTGCTGGACCAGCATCTGCGCCATATCGAGGCAGGCATCCGGTTCGACGACGTGCCCCCCGCGACCGGCGGGCTGGCGGCTGCGCTGCGCGGCTAGGCCATGCTTATGCTAGGCTTGGCCGATCCGGGCGCGGGCGCGGCGTTCCAGCGCCTGGAACCCCTCGTGGATCAGCACGGCGATGATGCCCACCACCAGCCCGCCCTGCAGCACGAAGGCCGTGTTGGCGGACAGAAGGCCCGCGATGATGACCTCGCCCAGGGTGCGGGCCGCGACGGTGGACCCGATCGTGGCGGTGCCAAGCGAGATCACCGCCGTCAGCCGCATGCCGCCGAGGATCACCGGCAGGGCCAGCGGCAGCTCGACCTGCCACAGGCGCTGGCGGGGGGTCAGGCCCATGCCGCGCGCGGCCTCGGTCACGTTGGGGGGCTGGGTGGTCAGGCCCGCCAGGGTGTTCTCGAACACCGGCAGCAGGCCATAGAGGAACAGCGCCACCAGCGTCGGCCCGGCGCCGAACCCCATGATCGGCACGGCCAGCGCCAGCACGGCCACGGGCGGAAAAGTCTGTCCGACGCTGGTGATGGTGCGCGCCAAGGGCAGGAACTCGCGCCCGGCAGGTCGCGTCACCAGAACCGCCAGCACCAGCGCCACGACGGTCGAGGCGACGACCGCCAGCGCCACCAGCGTCAGATGCGACAGGGTCAGCGACCACAGCGGCGTCTGGCGATAGATCGGCGGTGCGTTGTTGCGGGTGAACGGCTCGAACACCGCGGCAAAGCTGTCCGGGCTGGCCAGGAACGCCACCAGAACCGCCGCGGCCAGGGCCAGCAGGACGCGTCCGATCATTCCGCCGCCCGCGCCTGAGGCGCGGCCTGAGCGCGCAGCGCGGCCAAGGTGATGACGCCGCCCCCCTCGACCGGCAGGGCGTCGCGCCCGCTCCACAGGCATTCGGCCAGCGCGTCGCGCAGGGTGGCGTCGCGGGGCAGGGCGGGGCCCTCGGCCTGGCCCTCACGGGCCAGGACATGGGCCGGGGTCAGCGACAGCAGGTGGAAGGGCCGCTGGTCCAGCCCGATCAGGTCGCGCACGAAGGGCGTGGCGGGGGCGGTCAGGATTTCGGTCGGGGGGGCGTATTGGGCCAGTCGGCCCTTGTCCATGACGGCGATGCGGTCGCCCAGTGTGACGGCCTCCTCCATGTCATGGGTGACCAGGATCAGCGTGGTGCCAAGCCGGCGCTGGATGTCGCGCAGGTCGGCCTGCGCCTTGGCGCGGATCACCGGGTCCAGCGCGCCGAAGGGTTCGTCCATCAGCAGCAGGTCGGGTTTCGCCGCCAGCGCACGGGCCACGCCCACACGCTGCTGCTGGCCGCCGGACAGCTCATGGGGCATGCGGTCGCGGAACTGGTCGGGCTCCATCTGGAACAGGGTCAGCAGCTCGTCCACCCGGTCGCGGATCGCGGCCTGGTCCCAGCCCAGCAGGCGCGGGACGGTGGCGATGTTCTGGCCGACGGTGCGGTGCGGGAACAGACCGTGGCCCTGGATGGCATAGCCGATGCGGCGCCGCAGCAGGTGGGGTGCCACCTGCCGCGTGTCCTGACCGTCGATCAGGACACGCCCGCTGGAGGGTTCGACCAGTCGGTTGATCATGCGCAGCAGCGTCGTCTTGCCCGACCCGGATGTGCCGACCAGGGCCGCGATCTGGCCCGCCTCGACCGTCAGGCTGACATCGTCGACGGCGGCGCGGCCGTCATAGATGCGGGTCAGGTTCTGGATGTCGATCATGCGGTCCTCCGGCTGGAACGCACCAGCAGATCAAGGGCAATGCCGGCAATCAGCGCCAGCGCGATGGTGGGCAGGGCGCCCAGCAGGACCAGATCCATTGCGGTCTGGTTCAGGCCCTGAAAGACGAAGGTACCAAAGCCGCCGCCGCCGATCAGGCCCGCGATGACCGCCAGCCCGATGTTCTGGACCAGCACGATCCGCACCGCCGCCAGCAGCACCGGCAGCGCCAGCGGGATCAGCACCTGCACCAGCAGCTGCGGCTGCGTCAGGCCCAGACCGATCGCGGCCTCGCGCGTCGCGGGGTTCACGCCGGTCAGCCCGGTCAGGGTGTTCGACACGACCGGCAGCAGGGAATAGAGAAACAGCGCGACCAGCGCCGGGAACAGGCCGATGCCCGCCACCCCCGCCTGCGCCGCGCCGGGCACATTGGCCGCGATCCAGCCAAAGATCGGGATCATCACCCCGAACAATGCCAGCGACGGGATGGTCTGCAGGATGTTCAGCACCGACAGGACCGGGCCCCTCAGCCGCCGCGCCTGATACAGCGCCACCCCAAGCGGCAACCCCACCAGCAACGCCAGCGTCAGCGACCCGAAGGCCAGCGTCAGATGCGCCCGTGCCTCGCGCAGGAAGATGTCCTGGCGCGCGGCGTATTCGCGCATGACGGACACCCCGTCCAGCGCGCCCGAGGCCAGCAGCACGCCCATGGACGCGACCGCCCCCGCCAGGATCAGCCAGCGCAGCCACAGCGCGGGGTTCATCCGCGCCAGCGCATCGGCCAGCATCAGCGCAAAGGCCAGCGCCATCAGCCAGAAACCCGCCGCAGGCGCCACCCGCGCCAGCGTGTCGTCGGGCGGTGTCAGATGCGTGGCCGCCGCCCCAAGCGCCAGCAGCACCGTCAGCAGACCCGCCGCCGCCGCCCCAAGGCGCAGAACGGAGGGCCAGCGCAGGCAGCCCGCCACCAGCACCGCAGCCAGCGTCAGCAGCAGCGGCCAGCCCCAGGGCAGGGCGGCGGGGAGGGTCAGCCCCTCTCCGGGGACGATGCGGTTGGGCTTGAACTGCACCAGCGGCAGGGCCAGCCCGGCCAGTCCGACAATCGCGAACAGCAGGCCGGGCCGGTCCAGCCGGGGGCGCATCAGTCCAGCAGACCCGCTTGGGTCAGGTGGTCGCGGGCGACGGTGGCGGCGGGCTCTCCGCCGATCTGGATGCGGCCGTTCAGCTCCTGCAGGGTCTCAAGGTCCAGGCTGTCGAAGATCGGCGCCAGGATGTCGCGGATCTCCGGGTGGGCCTGCAGAACCTCGGCGCGGATGATGGGGGCGGGCTGATAGACGGGCTGGACGCCCTGATCATCGGCCATCACCACCAGACCCGCGGGGGCGATGCCGCCATCGGTGCCATAGACCATCGCCGCATTCACGCCCGAGGTCTGCTGCGCCGCCGCCGCGATGGTGGCGGCCGTGTCGCCGCCCGACAGCTGCACCAGCTGGTCGGGGGTCAGCGCAAAGCCATAGGTCTCCTGGAACGCGGGCAGCGCCGCGGCCGAGGTCACGAATTCGGTCGATGCCGCCAGCTTGATCGCGCCGCCACCTGCGATCCATTCGCCCATCTGGGACATGGTCTCCAGACCGTTCTCCTGCGCCAGGTCCTGGCGCAGGGCGATGGCCCAGGTGTTGTTCGCGGGCGAGGGCTTCAGCCAGACGATCTCGTTCTGCTCCATGTCCAGCTCGGACACGCGGTCGAAACCGGCCTGGGCGTCCTTCCAGACCTCGCTGTCGGCCTCGTTGAAGAAGAAGGCGCCGTTGGCGGTGTATTCGGGATAGATGTCGATCTGACCCGAGGTGATCGCATCGCGCATGATCGGCGTGCCGCCCAGCTGCAGGCGGTCCTGCACGGGCAGGCCCGCATCCTGCAGCGCCATCAGGATCATGTTGCCCAGAAGGCCACCTTCGGTGTCGATCTTGGACGACACGGTGATATCCTGGGCCGCGGCGGCGGAACCCATGCCGATCAGCAGCGCGGCGAGGGGGGTAAGGGCTTTCATCGCAGGTCTCTCCTGTCGCGCGAATGACGTGACCGTGATCGGGCCATTCTGGCGGGCCGGGGTCAACAGGCGAAATGCGGCTGCGACGAAATGGTTCCCGCCTGCCCGTCACGGGGGCAGGCGGGGGGCGCGGGTCAGCCGCCGATGCTGCTGCGGGCGCTGCCCGCATTGCCAAAGCCGCCGCGCGATCCGGCGGTGGCGCGGGTCATCGGGGCCTGTCCGGCGGTCGCGGCGGGGCGGGCAAAGTTCTGCGACGACATCTGCGCGCGGCCCGCATTGCTGCCGAAATTGGTCGTGCCCGAGGCGTTGGTGAACCCGCCCTGCGCATTGCGGTACATCGGCTGCGACGCGGCCATCCCGCCTGTCGCGCGGCCCAGCATGCTGCCGATCAGATAGCCCGCCAGCAGTGGCATGAAGATGCCGCCCGACCCGCCCGCGCCCTGCTGCGCCTCGGAGCCGCAATTGCCCGCGCCGTGCTGCTCCTCGCAGACGGCCAGGCTGTCATAGCGGGGGGCGGCCTCGACATGCAGGGCCTGCGCCTCGGCAAAGGCCTGGTTGCATTCGGCGGCGGTGATCAGCCCGTCCTGGCTGGCGGCCGCCTGGCAGCTGGCCAGATCGGGAAAGGCCTGCGCGTCGACCTGTTCGTCGCGACAGCCCGCGACGGTGAAGGCTGCGGCGCCAAGGATGGTCAGCGCGACGGTTCTGGAACGTTTTCTCATGGGTCCTCCTTGGCGGATCAATCCGCGATGAAATGCGGCTTGAAGCGCGACAGATCCTGGGTGATGCGGGCGCGATCCTCGCGGATGCCGATGCCGGCGCAGTCCCGGCCGACGATCCACGCCCCGATCACGGGCCGAAAGCCGTCGAATTCGGGCAGCGGGTGATAGGCCTGAACGATGCGCGGATGCGCGTCATAGTCGTGGTTGGCCGACGCCTCGGTGACATCGCCATTCTCGACGATGACGACGCCCGCGCCTTCGCGCGAAAAGATCGGCTTGACCACATGGCCCGCGCGGAACTGCTCGGCCACGGGCGCAAAGGCGGCGGCGATGGCGGGGGCGGGCTGGCCACCCTCGACCAGGGCAGGGGCCACGTCATCGGCGAAAAAGGCGGGCAGCAGGTTCGGGTGGCCCGGAAACATCTCCCACAGGACGGGCAGCAGGCCCTTGTTCGACACGACGGCCTTCCAGGCGGGCTCCAGGAACAGGCAGCCCGCCCCCGCGATGTGACGGGCATAGTCGTCGGCCAGCAGATCCTCCCAAGAGTACAGCTTGAAAAGGGTGCCGATCACGCGGTCGTCGGCATCCAGGAACTGTCCGTCGCGGCTGACGGCCAGCTTGTCCAGATCGCTGTAATGCGCGCCCATCCCGGCCTCACGCGCGGCCCAGGCCATCGATTCGACGGTGGCGTAATCCTCGGCATTGCCGGCGGCAGCGGTGAAGTGGATGTCGGTATCGGGCGCGAACAGCTCGCGGAACCGCTCGACCAGGACCTCGTGGATAGCGTTGAACTGGTCGGCTCCTTCGGGCAGGTGGCCCGCCGCCATCTGATCCTCCAGCCACTGCCACTGGAACGCCGCCGATTCGTACAGCGAGGTGGGCGTGTCGGCATTGTATTCCAGCAGTTTCGCCGGGCCGGTGCCGTCATAGGCGAAATCCATCCGGCCATACAGCTCGGGCTCGTTCCTGGCCCAGCTGTCCGCGACCAGCGCGTGATGCGCCTCGGGGATCCCCATGCGGGTCATCAGCTCGGGGTCGGCCACGATGCGGTCCACCGCCTGGCGGGTCATGGCATGCAACTCGGTCGCGGGGCCCTCCAGATCATCCTCGATCTGGGCCAGCGTGAACCGATAGGCGCTGGTTTCGTCCCAATAGGGCTCGCCATGCATATGGGCAAAGGTGAAACCGACCTCAGCGGCCTTGGCGGCCAGGTCGGGGCGTTCGGGAAGGGTGATCTTGCGCATGATCCAGATGTATCCGCTGCGCGCCTGGAGGGCCAGTGCCCAGGACGTCGCGCCATCATCACATCTGGCCGCCCCGGGCCCTGTTAATGTTGCGTTCATCCTGGGCTCAGACAGCGTTCAGCCGGGCGCACCATCTGGGTAGGGACACCGCGCGGATGGTCGGCGCGGTCGCTGAGAGGAAGACAAGCATGATCCCTGTGCACCGCCGCATGTGCCGCATCCACGCTGATCCTGGGGGCCGGGGCGGTCCTGGCCGCCGCCCAGATCACCGCCGCCGAGGTCGAGGAGGCGCAGGCGGCCCTGGGGCGAGGCGCTGGTGCGCATCTCGGCCGCCCATGCCGAAGGCGGCATCGATGAGGCCCGCGGCGCGGCCGAGGCGGTTCTGGACAGCCTCTATGCCTTTGACGCGGGCCCGGTCCTGTTCAAGCCGACCCTGACCGGCGGGCCGCAGACCTTTCGCACGACGCGTGACGGTGCGCTGTCCTATTTCGTGGGCCACGACCGCAAATTCCCGGGCGATTCGGGCTTTGCGCTGAAGGGCTGGACGGGTGTGCAGATCGAGAACGCGGCCATCCATATCGAGGGCGACACCGCGCTGACGATGGGCAACGTGCTGATCACCGATGCCAGTGGCGCGGTCACCACCGTGGACAAGACCTGGGGCTTTAGCCGCGACGCCCAGGGCGATCTGCGTATCGTGCTGCATCACTCCTCGCTGCCCTTCGCGGTGGAATGACGCCTGCCGCCCTGGTCAGGGGGCAGGCTGCTGGACGGGGTCGGGAGGGGGCAGGCGATAGCCCAGCCCCCGGATCGCCACGATGCGCAGTCGGGGGTCCAGCTCCTCCATCTTGCGGCGCAGGCGGCTGACATAGACGTCGACCACATTGGTCAGCGGGTCGCGATCGGCCTGCCAGACGCGGGCCAGGATGCGCTCTCGGCTGACGGTGGCGCCCCCCGGCACCGCAGCCAGCGACAGCCTGCCGCCCTGCATCTCGATCAGATCGCGGGCGATGGCCAGCCCCAGACCCAGCCCGTCGGCCCGATGCATCCGCGCCTGCGCCCCGCGCCAGCCCCGCGTGAACAGATGCGGCAGGTCGCGGTTGTCGATGCCGATGCCGTAGTCGCGGATCTGCAGCGCGACCTCGTCCTCGTCTGGCAGAACCTGCAGGGTGATGCGCGATCCGTCGTGGGAATAGCGCAGCGCGTTGTCCAGCAGCGCGGCGATGGCCTGCGACAGCCGGTCGGGGTCGGCCAGCACGCGCGTGGCCGCCACGGCGTCATCGGGCAGCAGCCCGATCCCGCGCGGCGCGGCCAGCCGGGCGGCATTCTCCAGCGCCGGGCTCAGCGCGGTGCCAAGCGCGATGGCGCGCGGCCGGACGGCGGGCGTTCCCGCAGGGTTGCGCACGAAAACCAGCAGATCCTCGATCAGGCGGCCCATCTGGCGGGTCACGTTGACGATGCGGGTCAGGGCCTGGCGGTGGCTGTCCAGACCACGACCGGGGTCGCGCAGCGCCACCTGCGCCTCTCCGCGGATGACGGTGACGGGGGTGCGCAATTCGTGCCCGATATCGGCCATCAGCTGCTGGCGCGCGCCCTCCGAGGCGGCCAGGTGATCCGGCGCCTGCGTCAGGTCGCGGGTGCGGTCGCGCACGGCGGCCTCCAGCTGGTTGCGGAACTGCGCCTCGCGCTGGCGGTTCTGGACGACCTCGGCGGACATGGCGTTCAGCTGATGACCCAATGCCACGAACTCGCGGTCACGGAAGCCATCAAAGCGGTGCCCGAAATCGCCGCGCGCATAGGCGCCCAGGCCCGCATCCAGCCGCGCGGCCAGCCACAGCGCCAGCATCAGGCTCAGCGCCACCCCGTTTGCCGAGGCGCCCACGAACAGCCGCCGCGCGTCGCGCAGGCTGTCATCGGCGCGCTGGCGTTCCAGGTCCAGCGCCCGCTGTTCGGCCTGCTGCAGCACATGCCAGCCAAGCCATGCCAGCAGCAGCGCCAGCGAGGCCAGCGCGGCAAAGGCCTGCACCAGCCTGCGGCCATAGCTTGTGCGGTGCAGGGCAGAGGGGGTCTGGGGCATCTGCCGTCCTGGCCTGGGGCGTGGAAGGGGGCCAGTGTCGCCATCGCGGCGGCGGACCGCAATCTGCCTTGGGGCGACAAATGCGTGAGCGCGCAACCGCCAAGGCGGTGCTGCGTGCCACAAAAATAAAAGCAGGAAATACAGTGGTGAGCCCAACAGGATTCGAACCTGTGACCCACTGATTAAAAGTCAGTTGCTCTACCAACTGAGCTATGGGCCCATCACGAGGCGGTTCCTAGGGGGGGTGGCCGGTGGCGTCAAGCGGAAAAATGAACCATCTGGCGGAATCCTACTGCCGGGACTATATCGCGGCCATGACGCATTCTCATTCGACCGGACTGCCTTTCCTCAAGATGCACGGGCTGGGCAACGACTTTGTGGTTCTGGATCTGCGCGGCGGGCTGGCCCGGCCGGACGCGGGCCTTGTCGCGCGCATCGCGGATCGGCACCGGGGCGTGGGGTTCGACCAGCTGGCGGGGGTCGAAGATTGCGATGATGCGGATGCGCGGCTGGTGTTCTGGAACGCGGACGGGTCGCTGTCGGCGGCCTGTGGCAATGCCACGCGCTGCGTCGCGCGCTGGTTGATGGACCAGACTGGGACGGGCGCGCTGCGCCTGCGCACCGATCACGGCGTGCTGCTGGCCGAGGATGCGGGCGCGGGCCTGACGCGGGTGAACATGGGGCCGCCGGTGCTGGATTGGCAGGCGATCCCGCTGGCGCGCGACGTGGACATCGACCACCTGCCCATTGCGGGTGATCCGGTCGCGACCGGCATGGGCAATCCGCATGTGACCTTCTTCGTGGATGACGCCGATGCGGTTGATCTGGACCGCTTCGGGCCGGAGCATGAGCATCACCCGCTGTATCCCCAACGCACCAATGTCGAGGTCGTGCAGGTCCTGTCGCGCGACGCGATCCGGCTGCGCATCTGGGAACGCGGGACGGGGCCGACGCTGGCATCGGGGTCGTGTTCCTGCGCGGCGGTGGTGGCTGCGGCGCGGCGCGGGCTGACGGATCGGCGCGTGACGGTGCATGTGCCGGGGGGGCAGCTGCTGATCGACTGGCGCGCGGACGGCGTCTGGATGGAGGGGCCGACCGCCATCGTCTTTCACGGCACCCTGACGCCCGCGTGGCTGGCATGAGCGCGCCCGTCTTCTCGACCCTGGGCTGTCGTCTGAACGCCTATGAGACCGAGGCCATGCGAGAGATGGCCGAGGCCGCGGGCCTGTCCGGCGCGGTCGTGGTCAACACCTGCGCCGTCACCGCCGAGGCCGTGCGCAAGGCCCGCCAGGAGATCCGCCGCCTGTCGCGCGAGAACCCGGGCGTGCCGGTCATCGTCACCGGCTGCGCCGCCCAGACCGAGCCCGAGACCTTTGCCGCCATGCCCGAGGTCACCAAGGTGATCGGCAATCACGAGAAGATGCAGCCCGCCACCTGGGCGTCCCTGCGCGCGCCTGACCTTATCGGCGACACCGAAAAGGTCGTCGTGGACGACATCATGTCGGTGCGCGAAACCGCCGGCCATCTGATCGACGGGTTCGGGCGGCACCGCGCCTATGTGCAGGTCCAGAACGGCTGCGATCACCGCTGCACCTTCTGCATCATCCCCTTCGGGCGCGGCAATTCCCGGTCGGTGCCCGCGGGCGTCGTGATCGAGCAGATCAAGCGGCTGGTCGGCCGCGGCTTCAACGAGGTCGTGCTGACCGGTGTCGATCTGACCAGCTGGGGCGCCGATCTGCCGGGTACGCCGCGGCTTGGCGATCTGGTGATGCGCATCCTGCGGCTGGTGCCCGACCTGCCGCGCCTGCGCATCAGCTCGATCGATTCGATCGAGGCGGATGAGAACCTGATGCTGGCCATCGCGACCGAGCCGCGCCTGATGCCGCATCTGCACCTGTCGCTGCAGGCGGGCGACGACATGATCCTGAAGCGGATGAAGCGCCGCCACCTGCGCGACGACGCCATCGCCTTTTGCGAGGAGGCGCGGCGGCTGCGCCCCGACATGGTCTTTGGCGCCGACATCATTGCCGGCTTCCCGACCGAGACCGAGGCTATGTTCGACAACAGCCTGAAGCTGGTCGCCGATTGCGGCCTGACCTTCCTGCATGTGTTCCCCTATTCGGCGCGCAAGGGAACCCCCGCGGCGCGCATGCCGGCCGTGGCAGGCCCTGCCATCCGCGAGCGCGCCGCACGGCTGCGGGCGGCGGGCGACGCGGCGCTGCGCGCGCATCTAGAGGCGCAGGTCGGGCGGGCCCATCGGGTGCTGACCGAGGGTTCGCGTCTTGGCCGGACCGAGCAGTTCACCGAAGTGGCCTTTGCCGAGGATCAGCCGGAGGGGGCGCTGATGGTGCTGACCCCGTCGGCGCATGACGGTCAGCGGCTGATCGCCTGACCGGCGTTGCTGGGGGCTCTGCCCCCGTCCTGCGGACTCCCCCGGGATATTTTCGTGAAGAAGAGGCTGCGGCCTTGTCGATCCGGGGTGGGGCTTCTAGCCTGCCGCTTCGGAGGAGATGAATGACCGTGATCCTGTATTCCCATGACAGCGCGCGCCGCCATGTGACGCCCGATGGCCACCCCGAGCAGGTGGCCCGCTTTGACGCGGTAATGGCCGCGCTGGAGGGCCTGCCGCTGGACCGGCGCGAGGCGCCCGTGACGCCCGACGCCGAGATCCTGCGCTGTCACCCTGCCGCCTATCTGCAGGGGCTGCGCGATGCGGTGCCGCAGGCGGGCACGCGGCAGATCGACGCCGACACGCATCTGTCGCCCGGCAGCCTGGAACCGGCGCTGCGGGCCGTGGGCGGGGCCTGTGCGGCCGTCGATGCGGTGCTGGCCGGTGAGGCGCGGGCCGCGTTCGTCGCCATGCGCCCGCCGGGGCATCATGCCGAAACCGCCACGTCGATGGGGTTCTGCCTGTTCGGCACCGTGGCCATCGCGGCGAAACGAGCGCTGGATCATCACGGGCTGGATCGGGTGGCGGTGCTGGATTTCGATGTGCATCACGGCAACGGCACTCAGGATCTGCTGTGGGACGAGGCGCGGGTGCTGTTCATCACCAGCCAGCAGTCGCCGCTGTGGCCCGGGACCGGGGGCGCGTCCGAACGGGGCGCGCATGGCCAGGTGGTGAACCTGCCCTTGCCGCCGGGAACGGATGGCGCGCTGGCCCTGTCGGAATGGCGCGGCGCGCTGGCGCGGATGCGCGACCTTGCGCCGCAGCTGGTGCTGATCTCGGCCGGGTTCGACGCGCATCGCGATGATCCGCTGGCGCAGTTGGACTGGGATGACGAGGATTACGCCGCCCTGACGCGCGAGATCCTTGACGCGGCGGGCGGCGCCCCGGTGGTATCCTGCCTGGAAGGTGGCTATGACCTCCAGGCCCTGGGCCGCAGCGTGCGGGCCCATGTTGACGTGCTGATGGAGGCCGCGAAATGAGCGATATCACCACCCTCTCGTTCGAGGAGGCCATGCGCGAGCTGGAGGCCACGGTCGGCAAGCTGGAGACCGGAGAGGCCACGCTGGAGGAAGCCATCGCGCTGTACGAGCGCGGCGCCGCGCTGCGTGCCCATTGCGAGGCCCGCCTGCGCGAGGCCGAGGAGCGGGTCGAGAAGATCACCCTGGCCGCCAATGGCCAGCCCGCCGGACTGACCCCGGCCGAGGGGCTGTGATGCAGGATCGTCTGGACGCCGTCCGGGCGCAGGTCCAGGCAGAGCTGGACCGCGCCATCGACGCGCTGCCCGGTGGCGATCTGCGCGATGCGATGCGCTATGCCGTTCAGGGCGGCAAGCGGCTGCGCGCCTTTCTGGTGATGGAATCGGCCCGGCTGCACGGGGTTGCCGACGACGCGGCCCTGCCCGTGGCGGCGGCGGTCGAGGCGCTGCATGCCTACAGCCTGGTCCATGACGACCTGCCCGCGATGGATGACGACGACCTCAGGCGCGGGCAGCCCACGGTTCATGTGCGCTGGACCGAGGCGACCGCGATTCTGGCGGGCGACGCGCTGCAGACGCTGGCCTTTGGCCTGCTGGCCGATCCGCGCATCGGCGCGGCCGAGGGGCGGGTGCGGCTGGTCGCGGCGCTGGCGCAGGCGTCGGGGGCGGCGGGCATGGTCTGGGGGCAGGCGCTGGACATCGCCGCCGAGACCGCCGGCACTCCGCTGGATCTGGCCGCGATCACCGAACTGCAGGGCGGCAAGACCGGCGCGCTGATCCGATTTGCCGCGACCGCGGGGCCGCTGATCGCGGGCGACGACCCCGCGGCGCTGGACCGCTATGCCGTGGCCCTGGGACTGGCCTTTCAGATCGCCGACGACATCCTGGACGTGACCGGCGACGAGGCCGTGACCGGCAAGCGCGTCGGCAAGGATGCGGGCGCCGGCAAGGCCACCTTCGTGTCGCTGCTGGGCCTGGCCCCCGCGCAGGCCGAGGCGCGGCGTCTTGTCACCGTCGGCACCAAGGCGCTGTCGCAATATGGTGACCGGGCCGGGAACTTGCACGACCTTGCGCGTTTCGTTATCGAGCGCGACACCTGAACGCCCGCCCCGGAGGAGGGCCAGCCATGACCGATCGACCCAAGACGCCGATACTGGACCGCGTGACCCTGCCGTCCGACCTGAAATCCCTCACCGATGCCGAGCTGCGCCAGCTGGCCGATGATGTGCGGGCCGAGACGATCAGCGCCGTCAGCGTGACCGGCGGCCATCTGGGCGCGGGCCTGGGTGTGGTCGAGCTGACCGTGGCGCTGCATGCGGTGTTCGACACGCCGCGCGACAAGCTGATCTGGGACGTGGGCCATCAGTGCTATCCGCACAAGATCCTGACCGGGCGGCGCGACCGCATCCGCACCCTGCGCATGGGCGGCGGTCTGGCGGGCTTTACCAAGCGCGCCGAGAGCCCCTATGACCCGTTCGGGGCGGGACATTCCTCGACCTCGATCAGCGCGGCCCTGGGGTTCGCGATGGCGCGAGAGCTGGGCGGCGATCCGGGCGACGCGATCGCGGTCATCGGCGACGGCGCCATGAGCGCGGGCATGGCCTATGAGGCGCTGAACAATGCGGGCCACGAGGGCAAGCGCCTGTTCGTGATCCTGAACGACAACGAGATGTCGATCGCGCCCCCGGTCGGCGCGATGTCCTCGTATCTGACGCGGCTTTATGCGGGCGGTCCCTTTCAGGAGCTGAAGGCGGTCGCAAAGGGCGCGGTCGGCATGCTGCCCGACGCCCTGCAGGAGGGCGCGCGCCGGGCCAAGGAGATGCTCAAGGGCATGACCGTCGGAGGCACCCTGTTCGAGGAGCTGGGGTTTTCCTATATCGGTCCGGTCGACGGCCATGACATGGAACAGCTGCTGCCCTTGCTGCGCACGGTGCGGGCGCGGGCCGACGGGCCGGTGCTGATCCATGTGGTGACAAAAAAGGGCAAGGGCTATGCCCCCGCCGAAACCGCCGCCGACAAGGGCCATGCCACGGGCAAGTTCGACGTCATCACCGGCGTGCAGGCCAAGGCGAAGTCCAACGCGCCCAGCTATACGGCGGTGTTCGCGCAGGCGCTGATCGATCAGGCCGGGCGCGACGACCGCATTCTGGGGGTTACGGCCGCCATGCCGGATGGGACCGGCCTGAAGCAGTTCGCGCAGCGGTTCCCGCGCCGCTGCTTCGACGTGGGCATCGCCGAACAGCATGCCGTGACCTTTGCGGCCGGTCTGGCGGCGGGGGGCATGAAGCCGTTCGTCGCGATCTATTCGACCTTCCTTCAGCGCGGCTACGACCAGATCGTCCATGATGTGGCGGTGCAGGGGTTGCCCGTGCGCTTTGCCATCGACCGCGCCGGGCTGGTGGGCCAGGACGGGCCGACCCATTCGGGCGCCTATGACATCGGCTTTCTGGCGAACCTCCCCGGCTTCGTGGTCATGGCCGCCGCTGACGAGGCCGAGCTGGTCCATATGGTCGCCACCGCCGCGGCCCATGACAGCGGCCCCATCGCCTTCCGCTTTCCGCGCGGCGAGGGCACCGGGGTCGAGATGCCCGAGCGTGGCCAGGTCCTGCCCATCGGCAAGGGCCGCATGATCGCCGAGGGCAAGGGCGTCGCGATCCTGTCCTTCGGCACCCGCCTGTCCGAGGTCATGACCGCCCGCGAGGCGCTGATGGCGCGTGGCATCACGCCCACGGTCGCCGATGCCCGCTTTGCCAAGCCGCTGGACCGCGACCTGATCCTGGCGCTGGCGCGCGACCACGATGCGCTGATCACCATCGAGGAGGGCGCGGTCGGCGGGTTCGGCAGCCATGTCGCCCATCTGCTGGCCGAGGAGGGCGCCTTTGACACCGGGCTGCGGTTCCGGTCCATGGTGCTGCCGGACGCCTTCGTGGACCATGACGCGCCGCGGGCGATGTATGACAGCTCGGCCCTGAACGCTCAGCATATCGAGGAAAAGGTCCTGTCCGTCATGGGCATCGACGATCTGGCCGCGCGCCGCTCCGACCGGGCCTGAGGGCGCGGTCGGAGGTCACCCCCCGGTATAGTTACGCACCAGCGCGCCGGCGATCATGCCCCATCCGTCGACCACGACGAAAAACGCCAGCTTGAACGGCAGCGACACCACCACCGGGGGCAGCATCATCATGCCCATCGACATCAGCACCGCCGCCACCACCAGGTCGATGATCAGGAAAGGCAGGGCGATCAGGAACCCGATCTCGAAGGCGCGCTGAATCTCGGATAGCATGAAGGACGGGATCTGGACCGACAACCGGTTTTCGGGGCCGGTGCCGGGGGCGATGTCGGACAGGTTGGCCAGGGTGTCGGGGTCGGTGCGCGCCTCCATGAAACCCTGGAAGGGTACGATGCCGCGCTGGAACGCCTCGGCGATGCCGATCTGACCTTGCTGCAGGGGCAGGCCTGCGACCGTCCATGCCTCGCGCAGGACCGGGTCCATGATGAACCAGGTCAGAAAGATCGCCAAGCTGACGATCAGCATGTTGGGCGGCGATTGCTGCAGGCCGATGGACTGGCGCAGGATGGACAGTACCGTCACGATGAACGGAAAAGCGGTGACCATGATCGCGATACCCGGCGCCAGGGACAGCGCCGTCAGCAGCAGCACCAGCATGACCGCGTTTTCGCCCAGGCCCGCGCCAAGCGCGTCGCCCAGACCCTGCGCCATCACCGCAGATGGCAGCAGGGTCAGGACCAGGGCCGATGTCAGGATGCGCGTCACGATGCCTCTGTCGCCCCCAGGACGCGGACGCACAGCCGGTCCTCGGCGGTGCCGTCGCCGGTCAGCTCGCCGCGGGCGATGACCTTGTCGCCGACGCAGATCTCGACCCCGTCCTCGATCGACTGGTCCAGCATCAGCACGTCGTCGGGGCGCAGCGACGACAGCTGGGCCACGGTCTGGCGCGTCCGGCCAAGGCGGATGGTCACCTCGACCTGGATGGTGTCGGTGTCGATCAGATGCTTCAATGCGTCCATGTGCTGTCCTCCTGGGTGATTTCCGCGATCAGCGCGCGGATGTCGCCGGCGATGCTGTCGGGTGTGAAGTCGATCCGGCCGCCTTGCAGCGTCACGGTGATGATGTCCTCGGCGCGGTCGGACAGGTCGATCCCCTGCAGGCCCGCCTCGGCCAGGCAGCGCGCAACCATATCGCGCAGACGCGCGCTGCATGCGATCTGGACCCCCACGGGGCTGGCGCGTTGGGCCAGATGGGTCAGCTCGGAGCGCAGCGCCTCCTCAAGGCGGCGCGAGGTTAGCGGGGGCGCCATCAGGTCCAGGATCTGATGCAGGATCGGTGAGAGGGCATCCACCGCCTCCTGCCGCAACTGCTTGCGCCGGGCCTCGTCCGCCGCCAGGCTGGCGGCGATCTCCTCCAGGCTGGATTGCAGCTGGCCCAGCTGCTGATCCTCCAGTTCGGCGCGGGCCTGCGCCCTCCCGTCCGCATGGGCCTGGTCAAGATCCGCCTGGGTGAAGGTCGCCTCGACCGGGCGGGCGGCCACCGCATTAGAGAAAGATTCCAGTTTGAACATGGCTAGGCTCAATTCACCTTCTCCTTGTTGTCGATCCAGCCGGACAGGATCTTGACGCTTTCCTCATGCCGCTCCTTCATCATGGCCTTCAGGCGCTCCACGGGGTCTGCGGGCGGCAGCGACAGCTGCTCCAGGCCCGGGAACTCGATCGGGACGATGCGCGGGCTGTCGGGAGACGGTTCGTCGTCGATAAAGCCGTTCAGGCCCGACATCATCGGCGGCATCGGCGGCAGGCTGGTATCCAGGGCCGGGACCGCGGGGGCGGCGGCACGGTTGCGCATCATCGGGCGCAGCACCATCAGGATCACGGCGATCGCGAACAGCCCGATCAGGGCGATCCGCGCCAGATCGTTCAGCGCCAGCCTGTCCATGAAGCCGGGGGTCGCCAGCGTCCCGTTCTCACCCAGCAGGGCGAAGGGCAGGGATTTGACCGTCAGCTGGTCGCCCCGCGCCTCGTCAAAGCCCACGGCCGAGGCGACCAGCTCGCGCAGCGTCTGCAATTCGGCTTCGGACCGGGGGGCCAGGGTGGTGGTGCCGTCGGCGCCTGCCTGCGGCACGCCGTTGACCAGCACGGCCACGGTCAGGCGGCGGGTGGCGCCCGGCTGGCGCTGGACCTCGCGGGTCACGCGGCTGACCTCGTAGTTGGACTGGCTGCGGTTCTCGGCGCGGTTGCTCTGGCTGGTGTCGCCGGGCTGCTCCTGCGCGTCGGGCAGGTTCGAGGCGGCAGTCACCGCACCCGTCCCGGTCGAGTTGCTCTGATCGGTGGTCTCCTCGGTGACGGTCGAAATCAGCGCCCTCTGCTCGGGGTCGAACCGCTGTTCGGTAAACAGCTCTGTTTCGGTCAGCAGGTCCAGGTTCAGCTCGACGATGGCGTTGCCCACGCCGACATGCGGCTCCAGGATGCGTTCGACGTTGCGCTTCATCTCTGCGGCGCGATCGGCGCCGGTCTGATCCTCGGTTGCCGCGATGATGCCGCGCTGCGTGTCGATGACGGTGACCCGCTCCGGCTGCATGCCGGGCACGCCGGAGGAGACCAGGTATTTCAGCGCCGCCGCCTGATCCCGGGTGATCACCCCGCCATTCGTGGTCAACGTCACCGAGGCGGTGCCGTTCTGATCGCGCCGATAGCCGCGCCCCGTCTCGATCGCCAGGTGGACGCGGGCGGTCTGGACATTGGGCAGCGCCAGGATGGTGCGGGCCAGCTCGCCCTCCTTGGCGCGCCAATAGGCGGCGTCGAACATCTGCGATGTCGTGCCGAAGCCCGACATCCCGTCCAGCAGTTCATAGCCGGTGCTGGTGGCGGCAGGCAGCCCCTGCGCCGCCAGGTCCATCCGCAGCCGGTCGCGCTGATCGGAGGCGACCCAGATGGCGTCGCCCCGCACCTCGTAGGGAATGCCCGCGCGCTCAATCCCGGCGATGACCTCGCCGGCCTGCGCGCTGTCCAGTCCGCCATAGATCAGGGCCATGCTGGGCCGGCTGGCCAGCCAGCCGAACCCCGCGATCACCAGGAAGGTCCCAAGGAAAGCCGCCCCCAGGATCATCCGCTGTTGAGAGCTTCGCTCGTTCCAGTAGTCCTGCAGTTTTTGCAAAACCGTTCCCCTTCGAATCATCGCGTCATGGTCGTCTAACCCTGAAATGACATGGGCGATGTTAAGATTTGGTTAGTCGCAAGCTGATATTTCGGTCTGGTCAGGACGGAGAATCACGATGACCGACATAGTTGCAGCAGCCCCCGAAAAGGCATCCCGCAAGAAGGGCCTGCTGGTGCCACTGGTGGCGACGCTTGTGCTGGGCGGGGGCGGTTTCGCGTCCAGCTATCTTGGGTTCTGGTCGCCCTCGGGGCTGTTCGCCGGTGGCGAGAAGGCCCCCGTCTCGACCGAGCATATGAGCGTCGAGTTCATCGACATCCCCACGATCGAGATCGTGATTCCCGGAGGACGATCCCGCTCTCTGGTCCTGTCCGCCACGATCGAGACCGACACCGCGCACAAGGGCGAGGTGACTCACCTGATGCCGCGGGTGTCGGATGCCTTCACGACCTTCCTCTCGGGCGTCGATCCGGCGGCCTATGACAAGCGCGGCGTCCTTGAGGTGATCCGCGCCGAACTGGTCACGCGCACCCGCTTCGTCCTGGGCGAGGAGCCGGTCAAGGACCTTCTGATCACGGAGTTTCGATTCAAATGACCCTGGAACAACTGATGCAGATCCTGCTGCTGGTGGCCTGCGTCGGGCTGGGCGTCTTCTGCCTGACCCTGGCGCGCCGCCTGCGCAAGATGAACAACCTCGAAAGCGGTCTGGGCGGCGCGATTGCCGTGATGGCCGCCGAGGTCGACCGCCTGGAGCGCGCCATCCGCGCCGCCCGCGACGAGGCGACGGCTGCCAGCGAACGTCTGGCCGACGAGATCGAGACCGCCCGCCGCGAGCGCGCCATCTGGGATCTGCGCCAGCGGATCGGGGCCGCCGCCGCCGAGGCCCCGCAACCCTCCGGCGTGTCGCGCCGTCTGCGCAAGCGCGAGGTCAATCATGGCTAAGCACCTGTTGCCCGCGCTGACGCTGCTTTTCGCCCTGCCGGCGGGGGCGATGCTGTGGCAGGGCCAGGACCTGTCGCGCATCTTTGCCGCCGTGGCGGCGCCCGCCGATCTGCTGGACGGGTGCGGCGACGTCCCCGAGGCCGTCGCCCTGGCAGAGGAGCTGCGCGACCGCGCCCTGCGGATCGAGCGCTACATGGAATCGATCGACGCCCGCAAGGTGGCGCTGGAGCAGGCCGAAAGCACGCTGCGCGAACGCCTGGCCGAGCTGCGCGCCCGTCAGGGCAGCATCACCGCCCGCCAGAACGGGTCGACCGAGGCCGTGCGCACCGACATCGAACGCCTGATCGCGCTTTACGACCAGATGAAGCCGGCCGAGGCCGCCGCCATCCTGACCAACCTTCCCGCCGATTTCGCGGCCGAGATCCTGATGCGCGTCAAACCCGAGACCGGCGCCAAGATCATCGCCGCAGTCGAACCCCGCCAGGCCGCATTGCTGACCGCCCAGATGGGCGCGCGCAGTGTCCGCAACCCATAAGGACCCAACGCAATGTTCGGATTCGTCGGAATTATTCTTACGCTGGTCATGGTCTTCGGCGGCTATCTTCTGGCCGGGGGCAAGATGGGTGTCATCCTGCACGCCCTGCCGTTCGAGATGATGATGATCATGGGCGCCGCTGTCGGTGCCTATCTGCTGGGCAATGACACCCATGTCCTCAAGGCCACGGTGGGCGGGCTGGTCCGCGCCTTCAAGGGCCCGAAATGGACGGCCCAGGATCACCAGGACGTCCTGTGCCTGATGTTCCAGCTGCTGAAGATCGCGCGCGAGAACCCCGTCGCGCTGGAACAGCATATCGAGAACCCGTCGGAATCGCCGATCTTCACGGCCTATCCCCGGCTGGCGGCCGATCACAACGTGGTCTCGCTGATCTCGGATACGCTGCGCTCGGCCAGTCTGAACTATGACGATCCCTATCAGGTCGAGGACATGCTCTCGCGCCGCATCGCCGTGATGCGCGAGGAGGAGATGCACGTCCCCCACGCGCTCCAGACCATGGCCGACGCGCTGCCGGCCCTGGGCATCGTCGCCGCCGTGCTGGGGATCATCAAGACCATGAGCTCAATCGATCAGCCGCCGGTCATCCTGGGCAAGATGATCGGCGGCGCGCTGGTCGGGACCTTTCTGGGCGTGTTCCTGTCCTATGGCTTCGTCGCGCCGCTGGCCAACAGGCTGGGCGCGGTGGTCAAGCAGGACCTGGGCTTTTACGAAGTGGTGAAATCGGTCCTGGTCGCCGGGTTGCATCAGCACGCGACGACGCTTTGCGTCGAGGTGGGCCGCCAGACGGTGCCGGAACATGTGCGCCCCAGCTTTGACACGCTGGAAGGCGCGCTGCGCGAGCTGAAGAAGGCCGCCTGATGACCCGGCTTGGCCTTGTGATCGCGATGGCGGTGATGGCGGGGCCAGTCGCGGCCCAGGACGCGGCGGGCTCTGATCTGGACAGGTTCAGGCAGACGGCCTCGGACTGGCTGCTGTCGGGGCAGGGTCTGCCCCGCGATTACCGTGTGATGCTGATGCAGATGGACAGTGCCGACCGGCTGCACGCCATCGCCTATCTGCGCCGCCTTGGCCTGCTGACTGAACGACCCTGGTCGCTTGACGACCTTCTGCGCCCCGCGGCCACCAGAACGGAGATCCGCGAATGACACCCATCGCCGGCCTGTCGGGCAAGTCCAACAAATATCTGGATGCGCCCCTGCTTGTCACGGGCGGTCTTGTGCTTGTGGTCATCTCTCTGGTGATTCCTCTGCCCGCGGGGGTGCTGGATTTCGGCATCGCCATCTCGATCGCGTCGGCGGTGCTGGTGCTGGTCATGGCCTCTCTGGTCGAGAAACCGACCGATTTTCAGGCCTTTCCCGTCCTGCTGCTGATCAGCCTGGTGATCCGCCTGTCGCTGAACGTGTCCTCCACCCGGCTGATCCTGACCGAAGGCCAGAGCGGCAAGGAGGCGGCGGGCAAGGTCATCAACGGCTTTGCCGATTTCGTCGCGGGGGGGTCGATCCTGGTCGGCATCACCATCTTTGCGGTGATCTCGGTCGTGAACTTCATGGTCATCACCAAGGGCTCGGGCCGGATGGCCGAGGTCGCCGCACGCTTTGCCCTGGATTCGCTGCCGGGCAAGCAGCTGGCCATCGACGGCGATCTGAACGCGGGCGCCATCGACCATCAGGAGGCCAAGCGCCGCCGCATCCAGGAACAACGCGAGATAAGCTTTTTCGGCTCGCTGGACGGCGCCTCCAAGTTCGTCAAGGGCGACGCGGTCGCGGGCATCGTGATCACGCTGATCAACCTGTGCATCGGTCTGGCGGTAGGCATCACCGTCCACGGCATGCCGATGAGCGAGGCCGTGTCGACCTATTCGCACCTGACCATCGGCGACGGGCTGGTCAGCCAGATCCCCTCGCTGATCACGTCGATGGCGGCCGCGCTGCTGCTGTCGCGGGGCGGCGCGACCGAGACCACCGCCAGCCTGATGTCCAGCGAATTCACCCGCAGCTGGCAGCCCGCCGCGATGGTTGCCGCGGCCATGGTCATGATCTCGCTGGTACCGGGGATGCCCCGGATGCTGTTCTTTGCAATCGCCGGGTCCATGGCCCTGTTGTCCTGGAGCATCGCCCGACGACAGCGCCGCGCCGAGGAGGCTCTGCCCGATCTGCCCGCAGCCGAGGCCGGAACCAAGCCCGCCGCGCGCATCGGCGATGTTCTGGACACCGATGACATCAGCGTCGAGATCGGGTCGGATCTGATCGTCACGGCGCTGGATCAGGCGCGCGGTCTGGGCAGCCGCATCAGCAACCTGCGCATCCATATCGCGCGCAGCTTTGGCCTGATCCTGCCCGATGTGCGCATCACCGATACCGACGATCTGCCGCCGGGCGACTATCAGATCCGCATCCACGGCGTGATCCGCGGTCGCGGAACCCTGCGCCCCTCCGAGATCCTTGCCCTGGGGCCCGAGGGGATGCTGGCCGAGCTGCGCGGCATCGCGGTCCGCGAACCGGTCTATTCCAGCCCGGCACGGTGGATTCTGCCCGCCGATCAGGAGGATGCGGCCACCATGGGGGCCACCGTCGTCACCCCGATGGAAGTCCTGTCCACCCACCTGATGGAGGTGGTCAAGGCCAACCTGCCCTCGCTGCTGACCCTGGGCGCCATGCAGCGCCAGATCGAGGAGCTGAAGACGCTGTCGGATACCGGCCGCGCCGAACGCTATCGCAAATATTTCGACGCGATGATGCCCGACAAGGTCACGCCAGAGACGCTGCTGGCGATCCTGCGCGCCCTGTTGGAGGAGCGGATCTCGATCCGCAACCTGCCGCTGATCGTCGATGCGATCTGCGAGTTCCGCAGCATCGAGCAGCCCGAGATGATCTATGAACTGGTGCGCAAGCGCCTGCGCGGCCAGATCACCCAGCAATATTCCGACGAGGCCGGTCGCATCGCCGCCCTGCAGCTGCACCCCGCATGGGAGGCAGAGTTCGTGCGCGCCGACGCGGAGACCGGTCGCGCAGGCGGCGGCGCCATGACGCCCGCCCTGTCCAAGAAACTGATCGATGCCGTCCGCAGCGCGCTTGCGCTGGCCGAACCGGTGGCCCGGACGGTGCTGGTCGCCCCCGATCACCGCCGGCGCATGGTGCGGGCGGTTCTGGGCGCAAACGGCATGGCCGTTCCCGTCCTGGGCCTGGAGGAGATCGACCCCGCGGCTGAGCTGCGCCTGCTGGGCACCGTCGAGGCCGCATGATGTGGGACCAGCTTCAGGCCATCTATCCGGGTGCCGACTGGGCGCTGGTGCTGGTCTATATCCGCATCCAGGCCTGCGTCCTGGCCCTGCCCGGACTGGGTGAGCGGGTGATCTCGGCGCGGGTCAAGGTCTCACTGGCGCTGGCGCTGACGCCGCTGCTGGCGGGGGTCGCGCCCGGCCCGGACATGCCGACGGACAGCCTGGCCATGGCCGGTCAGGTGGCGGTCGAGATGGTGCTGGGTTTCACCACCGGGATCATGCTGCGTCTGCTGACCCTGGCCATCGACATCGCGACCACCGCGATCGCCGCGACAGCGTCCCTGTCGCAGATCATGGGCATCCAGAACGAGATGTCGCCCCATCCGATCGGCAACATGCTGCATCTTGCGGGACTGGCAATCCTGATGGCGATGGGCCTGCCGATCATGCTGGTCGAGCTGATGGCCGACAGCCTGCGCCTGTGGCCGCCCGCGGCACTGCCTCAGGTCGAGGGGTTGGCGATGGCCGTCGTGCGCATCGTGGCCGACAGCTTCTGGCTGGCGATGATGCTGGCGGCGCCCTTCACGCTTGGCGGGTTTCTGTATCAGGCGCTGTCCGGGGTCATCAACCGGGTGATGCCGGCGCTGCCGGTCATCTTCATCGGGGCGCCCGCCTCGATCCTTCTGGCGCTGATGGGGCTGGCGATCCTGGCGCCGCTGCTGGTCGGGATCTGGGCGAATGCCGTCCTGTCCTTCATGCTGCCCGCGATTCCGTAGGTCAGGCAGATGAGCGAGGACAGCACCGACAAGCAATTCGAGGCCACCGACCAAAAGCTTCAGCGGGCGCGGGAAAAGGGGGATATTCCCCGCTCGACCGAGCTGAACGTGACGATGATGTATCTGGCGGCCTTCCTGGCCTTCGTGGTGCTGTCGGGCTATGCGGCGCGCCACTGGATGGCCATGGCCACCCGCGCCCTGGGCTCCGAGGGGTGGAGTCCGGAGGGGATCGCCCCAGTGGCCCGCGCCATGGGCGCATTTGCCGGGTTCATGACGGTCGGGCTGGCGGCGATTTTGGTCGTGGCGATTCTGGTGGGCCTGATCGCCACGCGCAGCCTGATCTTTTCCCCACAGAAGCTGGCCTTCGATTTCAAGCGCATCAACCCGGTCAAGAATGCCGGGCAGAAATTCGGGTCGGATGGCCTGGTCACCTTCGCCTTTTCCGTGGGCAAGGCGACGCTGGTCTGTCTGGGGGGGTGGTTTCTCTATGTCTCTCTGCTGGACCGGATCGCGGCCTCGGCCATGGCGGACGGGCAGTGGATCACCGCGCTGGTCGTGATTCTGGGGCAGGTGCTGATGCTTGGCCTTGCGGTGTCGGTCCTGTTCACGGTGCCCGACATGCTGTGGAAATGGTTCAGCCACCGCCGCAAGAACCGCATGAGCCGCAAGGAGATGCAGGACGAGTTCAAGGATTCCGAGGGCGATCCGCATCTCAAGGCGGCGCGGCGCCAGCGGGCGGTCGATATCGCGATGAAGCAGATGCTGACCGATGTCCCCAAGGCGGATGTGATCATCGTGAACCCCACGCATTACGCCGTCGCGCTGCAATGGTCGCGGGGGTCGGGGCGGGCGCCGGTCTGCGTGGCCAAGGGCACCGACGAGGTCGCCGCCCGCATCCGCGCCAAGGCGACCGAGGCGGGCGTGCCGATCTGGTCCGATCCGCCCTGTGCCCGCGCGATCCATGCCCAGGTCAAGATTGGTGAGGAAATCGACCGAACCCATTTCGCCGCGGTGGCCGCCGCCATCCGCTTTGCCGAAAAGATGCGACAGAAGGCCAAGGCAGGATGGTAGACCGGATCAAGCAGTTGCAGCAGCTGGAACAGATCGCGCGGTTGAAGGCCGAACGCCAGCTCAAGACCTTTGCGGCCTTCAACGCGCATATGACGGTGGCGCGCCAGCGAGTCGATTCGCTGCAGGCGGCGCTGGCGCAGAGCTATGACAGCACGGCGCCGCTGTCGCTGCCCGAGGCGCGGGTCGCCAACGCCCAGGCCGGCCGCGCCGCGCGGGAGCTGCGCCATGCCGGTGACGAATTGCAGCGCATGACCCCCCGGTTCGAGATTGCCCGCCAGAAGGCCGCGCGCGAGTTCGGACGCGCCGAGGCTCTGCTGGGGCTGGGTCAGCAGGAGGACGCGCGCCGTCGCAAGGACCGGTTCTGACCGTCGCGCGGGATTGGACAGCCCGCAGCCGGGATGCTAGGCAACCCTCAAGCCAAGGGGGAAGCCATGCTGCACAGCGATCCGAACATCGACGGCCACCGCCAGATCTGGACCGCCGAGGCGGCACGCGCGCTGTTCGATCAGCCGTTGATGGACCTGCTGTTTCAGGCCCAGACCGTGCATCGCCAGCATTTCGACCCCAACCGCGTGCAGCTGAGCCGCCTGCTGTCGATCAAGACCGGCGGCTGCCCCGAGGATTGCAGCTATTGCAGCCAGTCCGCGCGCCATGATTCCGGCCTGTCCGCATCCAAGCTGATGGAGGTTCAGCGCGTCCTGGCCGAGGCCCGCCGCGCCCGCGACGCGGGGGCCACGCGCTATTGTATGGGGGCCGCCTGGCGCAGTCCCAAGGCGCGCGACATGCCGCAGATCGTCGCCATGATCGAGGGGGTGAAGGCCTTGGGGATGGAGACCTGCATGACGCTTGGCATGCTGGATGCTGACCAGTCCGCGCAGCTGGCGGAGGCGGGGCTGGATTACTACAACCACAACATCGACACGTCCGAAGCGCATTATTCCAATGTGATCACGACCCGGACCTTTGCCGAGCGCATCGACACGCTGGAGGCGGTGCGCCAGGCCGGGATCAAGGTCTGTTCCGGGGGCATCCTGGGGCTGGGCGAGGGGCGGCAGGACCGCGTGGACATGCTGGTGACGCTGGCGAACCTGCCCTCGCCGCCCGACAGCGTGCCGATCAACATGCTGATCCCGGTCGAGGGCACGCCGCTGGAAAATGCCGCGCCGGTCGATCCGATCGAATTCGTCCGCATGATCGCTACCGCGCGGATCATGATGCCGCAGAGCCATGTCCGCCTGTCCGCAGGACGCACCGCCATGTCGGACGAGATGCAGGCGATGTGCTTTTTCGCCGGGGCCAATTCGATCTTTGTGGGCGACACGCTGCTGACCAAGGACAACCCCGAAGAGGAGAGCGACATGCGTCTGTTCGCCAAGCTGGGCCTGCAGCCGATGGTCGCGCATGAGCACGCCCCGGACGAGGCCCGTCGTGCCGCGTTGCTGGCGGATGATCCGGCGATTCCGATCCTGCGCTGACGGCCGGGGGTTTCACCCCCGGACCCCCAGGATATTTGCATGAAGAAGAAGGGGCACGGCTTGGATCGGCTGGCGGTGTATCGGCGGGATCTGGCGGTTCTGGAGGGGGACGCGCGGTTGCGGTCGCTGTCGGGGCGTCGCGGGATTGATTTTTCGTCGAATGACTACATTGGCTTGGCGCAGGCGCCGCGGATGGTGTCGGCGATGCGACGGGCGCTGGAGCACGGGGTTCCCGTGGGGGCGGCGGGGTCGCGGCTGTTGCGCGGCGAGACTGAGATGCAGGCGCGGTTCGAGGCCGAGGCCGCGCGCTTTTTTGGGGCCGAAGCCTGTCTGGGGTTCGGCGGCGGTTATGTAGCGAATTTCGCTGTGATCACAACGCTGCCGCAGCGGGGGGACCTGCTGCTGATGGATGCGCTGGCGCATGCCAGCACGCATGAGGGGGCACGGGCCGGGCGGGCGGAGGTCGCGACATTTCGGCATGGCGATGTGGGGCACGCCGAGGACGTGATCACAGGATGGCGGGCGCGGGGTGGGCGCGGCGCCGTGTGGATCGCGGTCGAGAGCCTGTACAGCATGGACGGGGACCGCGCGCCGCTGGAGGATCTGATGGTGCTGGCGGATGCACATGGGTTCCTGTTGGTGGACGAGGCGCATGCGACGGGGGTCTATGGGCCGCAGGGGCGGGGTCTGACGCATCATCTGGAGGGGCGCGAGAATGTCGTGACTCTGCATACCTTGGGCAAGGCCCTGGGCGGGTCGGGGGCGCTGATTTGCGGGGCGCGGGTGCTGGTGGATTTCCTGATCAATCGGTGCCGGCCGTTCATCTTTGCCACGGCGCCTTCGCCGCTGATGGCGGCTGTGGGATTGGAATCGCTGGCGATTCTGCGCGATGAGCCGTGGCGGCAGGCGGTTCTGGCGGGGCATGTCGCGGCCTTCGGGGCCGAGATGAGGCGGCGGCTGCCGCAGGTTTCGCTGAGCGGCAGTCAGATCGTCCCGCTGATCGTCGGGCCGAATGCCGGGACGATGGATCTGGCCGCCGCGGTGCAGGCGCGGGGGTTCGATGTGCGCGGGATCAGGCCGCCGACGGTGCCCGAGGGGACGGCGCGGCTGCGGGTGTCGCTGACGCTGAATGCCACGCGGGCGGAGGTGATCCGCCTGGCCGAGACGCTGGAGGAGCTATGGCCCGATTTGTGATCACAAGCACCGGAACCGATGTCGGCAAGACGGTCTTTGCGGCCGGGCTGTGCGGGCTGATCGGGGCCGACTATTGGAAGCCGGTGCAGTCCGGGCTGGCGGGGAATGTCGCGAATGAGGCCCTCACCACCGATGCACCGGGGGGGCACAGCCCGTGCACAGGGCGTACACCGACAACGCACGGTACTGTTGCGCAGCCCGGCACCGACCGCGCCGAGGTCGAGCGGCTGTCGGTCGCGCGCACCCATCCCGAGGCGGTTCTGCTGCGCGACCCTCTATCGCCGCATCGGGCGGCCGAGCTGCAGGGCGTCACGCTGGACCCGGCGTCCTGGGCGATTCCCGAGGCCCGCGATCTGGTGATCGAGGGGGCGGGCGGGGCGCTGGTGCCGGTCACGCGGCAGGTGCTGTTCGCGGATGTCTTTGCGCGCTGGCAGGTGCCGGTGATCGTGGTCTGCGCCACCGGGCTGGGCACGATCAGTCACAGCCTGACCGCGTTGGAGAGCCTGCGCGCGCGGGGCGTGCCGGTGCATGGGGTGGCCTTTGTCGGTCCCGCCAATGACGACAACATGGCGACCATCGGGCAGATCGGTGGGGTCAGGGTGCTGGGGCGGCTGCCGATGCTGGAGCGGCTGGACCGGGACAGTCTGGCCGCCGCCATGCAGGCCGCGTTCCGGGTGGAGGATTTCACATGAGTGCAGTGTGGCATCCCTTCTTTCAGCACGGGACCGAGCCTGCGCCGCCGCGCGCGATCTCCAGCGCGGGGGCGTATGTCCAGACGGATCGCGGGCCGCTTCTGGACGGGATCAGCAGTTGGTGGGTGGTCACGCATGGCCACAACCAGCCCGAGATCGTCGAGGCGATCCGCGAGACCGCCGGGCGGCTGGACCAGGTGATCTTTGCGGGCCTGACCCATGCGCCCGCCGAGGAACTGGCCGAGGCGCTGGTCACGATGACGCCCAAGGGGCTGGACCATGTGTTCTTCAGCGACAGCGGGTCCACGGCGGTCGAGGTCGCGCTGAAGATGGCCCTGGGCTATTGGCGCCACGAGGGCGACGGCCGCCACCGGATCGCGGTGATCGAGGACAGCTATCACGGCGACACCATCGGCACGATGAGCGTGGGCGAGCGCGGCGTGTTCAACGCCGCCTATGACCCGCTGATGTTCGGGGTGGACCGGCTGCCCTTTCCCGAGGGGGGCGGGGCGGCGACGCTGGCGGCGTTCGAGGCGCTGGCCGCGTCAGGCCGCATGGCGGCGATCATCCTGGAGCCGCTGGTGCTGGGCGCGGGGGGGATGCGGATGTATCCGCCCGAGGTTCTGGCCGGGCTGCGGGCGATCTGCGACCGGCATGACGTGCTGATGATCGCGGATGAGGTGATGACCGGTTGGGGGCGGACGGGTCGGCTGTGGGCCTGCGATCATGCAGGCGTCGCGCCGGATATCCTGTGCACCTCCAAGGGGTTGACCGGGGGGGTGGTGCCTCTGGCGGCGACGCTGGCCAGCGGGCGGATCTTTGAGGCGCACCGGTCGACGGACCGGCGGCGAACGTTCTATCACTCCAGCAGCTATACCGCGAACCCGATCGCCTGCGCGGCGGCGCTGGCGCAGGTGCGGCTGTGGCAGGCCAGCCCCATGCAGGCGCGGCTGGATGCGCTGGCCGCGATGCAGGCGGACCGGCTGGCGCGGCTGGACGGGCGCTTCACCAATATCCGGCAATGTGGGACGATTGCGGCGGCGGATCTGGTCGTGCCCGAGGGCGGCTATCTGTCAGAGGTCGGGCCGCGGATGCGGGCGCATTGCCTGGATCAGGGCGTGCTGCTGCGGCCTTTGGGGAACACCGTCTATGTCCTGCCGCCCTATTGCGTGGGGGCCGAGGATCTGGACGCGGCCTGGGGGGCGGTCACCTCATTCGAGGTCTAGATCGACCCAGACCAGCTTGCGATGCGACGCCAGCGCCACGGAGTCCGCCAACGGATCGTCGGTCGCGGGCCACAGCACGCCCGCATCGGTGACGCGCAGCGCGGTCGCGGGCAGGATATAGTCCAGCCGCAGGTTCCCCGGCGCGCGGTCGTATTCGGCGGTGTCCAGCGCCGGGTCTCCGTTTTGGTTCGCATTGGGGCCGGTCTGGGGCGGCTGGAACGCGCCGCGCGGCTGCGGGTCCTGGGTGACGGTCAGCAGCGCCTGCAGCGTGGCGGGGTCGCCGTCGCCGTCCTGGGGGTCGATGTTCAGGTTCCCGATGATCGCGAAGGGGGCGTCGGGCAGGTTCTGCAGCCAGAAGGTCGCCTCGTCACGGTTGCGGGCGGCGTTGCGGGGCTCAAAGGCGGGGGGCGTCGCGGCGAAGGCCAGCAGGTGCAGGGGGCCGTCGGGCGTGGTCAGGGCGACGTCCCAATGGGCGCTGCTGGACAGGCGCTGGATGTCGGCATGGGGGCTTTCGGGCATGCGGTTGCCGGGCAGGTCGCGCCAGAGCGTCGCCGTGTGGTCGGTCACCCCCGCGATGGGCAGGCGCGACAACAGCGCCAGGCCCTTCTGCCCGGTGAAATCGCCATAGCCCTGCGCGTCGCGGGGGCGGCCCGGACGGCCGTCTCCGTCCAGGTCCAGGCCGGTCTGCAAGCCGCGATTGGGCTGGCTGGCGTGGTGGTGGGGCATGGGGTGGCCTTGCGCCTCCAGCAGGTCGGCGAAGGCGGTCAGGGCGCGGTGATCCAGGTCCCAGTCAAAGCCGGTCAGCAGGATCGCGTCAGGCGCCGCATGGGCGATGACGCGGGCCGCGGCCAGCACTTGCGGATCGTCCCGCGCGATGTCGTGCAGCAAAAGCCCCGGCCCGTTTCGCGACAGGCCGGAATCCCAGGTGGCCAGGCGCAGGGTGTCGGCCCCCGCCGGTGTGGCGAGGGCGATCAGGGCAAGTGCCCTCAGATCCAAGGGCGGGCCTGGGCCATGTGCTGTTCGAACGTGTCGATGGCGGGGGCCTTTTCCATCGTCAGGCCGATATCGTCCAACCCGTTCATCAGGCAGTGCTTGCGGAACGGGTCCATGTCGAAGGCATAGGCCGTGCCGTCCGCGCCGGTGACGGTCTGGCTGTCCAGATCGACGGTGATGCGGGCATTGGCGCCCTTTTCGGCGTCGCGCATCAGCGCGTCGACCGCGTCCTGGGGCAGGACCACGGGCAGGATGCCGTTCTTGAAGCAGTTGTTGAAGAAGATGTCGGCAAAGCTGGTCGAGATCACGCAGCGGATGCCGAAATCCAGCAGCGCCCAGGGCGCGTGTTCGCGCGAGCTGCCGCAGCCGAAATTGTCGCCCGCGATCAGGATCTGGGCGTCGCGATAGGCGGGCCGGTTCAGGACGAAATCGGGGATCTCGTTTCCGTCGCGGTCATAGCGCATCTCGTCGAACAGGTTCACGCCCAGGCCGGACCGTTTGATGGTCTTCAGGAACTGCTTGGGGATGATCATGTCGGTGTCGATATTGACCAAGGGCATGGGGGCTGCGATGCCGGTCAGAGTTGTGAACTTGTCCATAGGTGTCGATGCCTTCAGGTCTGGCGCCGGGCGGTCTAGGATGCGACCTGACCTTTGCGCGGAGTGATGTTTTGAGGCTGATGGAACTGCAAGAATGCGTGGCCGGCCGCTGGTCGCCCCAAATCGGTGATCCGGATGTGACGGGCTGGTTGACCGTATTGGCTTATGTGCTCACGGCCATCCTGTCGATTGCGGTCTGGCGCAGGCTGGCCGGGCGCGCCGGTCGGGTCTTCTGGGCCGTTCTGGTCGTCGTGCTGGCCTTTCTGGCCGTCAACAAGCAGTTGGATCTGCAAAGCGCGCTGACCGCCGCGGGAAAATGCCTGGCCACCGCGCAAGGCTGGTATGCCGAGCGCAGAGCCATCCAGGCGGGTTTCATCGCGACGCTTTTGGCCACCGTGGTGTTGGGGCTGGTCGCCACGATGCTGATGCTGCGGAACAGCCTGGGCCGCGACCTGCTGGCGCTGCTGGGACTGGGCATCGTGCTGGCCTTCGTCATGGTCCGGGCGGTCAGCATCCATCGTTTCGACTATCTGATCGGGGCGCAGAGCCTTGGCGTCTCGAACAATTTCCTGTTCGAGAATGCCGGTCTGCTGCTTATCGCCCTGAACGCGGTCCTGCTGCTGCGCCGTTACCGCGGATCGGGCCCGGGCGCCAACAGGCCCTGAGCCCCCTCCGGCATGGGCCATCTGCTTCATGCCGGCTGAGCCGCGAATTCGCGGATGTCCGTCAGGCGGCCGGTGACGCCCGCCGCCGCCGCCATCGCGGGGCTCATCAGATGGGTGCGGCCCTTGTAGCCCTGACGCCCCTCGAAGTTGCGGTTCGAGGTCGCGGCGCAACGCTCGCCCGGCTTCAGCTGGTCGGGGTTCATGCCGAGGCACATCGAACACCCCGCCAGACGCCATTCGAAACCGGCATTGGTGAAGATGACGTCCAGCCCCTCCTCCTCGGCCATGGCGCGCACCAGGCCCGATCCGGGCACGACCATGCCGCGCACGCCAGGCGCCAGTTTGCGGCCGCGCAGCACGTCGGCGGCGGCGCGCAGATCCTCGATCCGGCCATTGGTGCACGATCCGATGAAGACGGCGTCGATGGTGATCTCGGTCAGCGGCGTGCCGGCGGTCAGGCCCATGTAGTCCAGCGACCGGCGCGCGGCATCGACCTTGCCGCCGGTAAAGCTCTCTGGCGCGGGGACGGATGCCGTGATGGGCAGGGCGTCCTCGGGGGATGTGCCCCAGGTGACGGTGGGGGCGATGTCCTCGGCGCGGATTGTCAGGACCTTGTCGAAATGCGCGTCGGGGTCGGAAAACAGCGTCCTCCACCAGGCGACGGCGGCCTCCCACTGCGCACCTTTGGGCGCATGGGGGCGGCCCTTGACGTAATTGAACGTGACCTCGTCCGGGGCGATCAGACCGGCGCGGGCGCCGCCCTCGATCGCCATGTTGCAGATGGTCATGCGGCCTTCCATCGACAGGTTGCGGATCGCCTCGCCGCAATATTCGATGACATGGCCGGTGCCGCCCGCGGTGCCGGTCTCGGCGATGATGCGCAACACGATGTCCTTGGCGGTTACGCCGGGGGCCAGGCGGCCGGTGATCTCGACCTTCATGTTCTTGGACTTGCCCTGGATCAGGGTCTGGGTGGCCAGGACATGTTCGACCTCACTGGTGCCGATGCCGTGGGCCAGCGCGCCGAAGGCGCCGTGGGTCGCCGTGTGGCTGTCGCCGCAGACGACGGTCATGCCGGGCAGGGTCCAGCCCTGCTCGGGGCCGACGATATGCACGATGCCCTGGCGGATGTCGGTCACCGGATAGTAATGCACCCCGAATTCGCGGGCGTTGCGGTCCAGCGCATCGACCTGGATGCGCGATTCCTCGTTGTCGATGCCCTGCTGGCGGTCCAGCGTGGTGGGCACGTTGTGATCGGGCACGGCGATGGTGCGTTCGGGGGCGCGGACCGTGCGGCCGGTCATGCGCAGCCCCTCGAAGGCCTGCGGGCTGGTCACCTCATGGACCAGATGGCGGTCGATATACAGAAGGCAGGTGCCGTCGTCCTGACGATCCACCACATGGGCGTTCCAGATCTTGTCGTAAAGCGTGCGTGCAGAGGTCATGGCTGAGGTCTTTCGGCTGTGATGCAGGGGGGCAGGGACGGACAGCCGTCAGCCCTGCGCGGTCACGCCCAGCATCTCGCCGTAGAAGCGGCCCGGCAGGCGCGCGCGGTCATGAATGTCGAAATAACGCATCATTCGGCCAGATTAGGCCAGCATCCGCCCGCTGGCAAGCGCGTCCGCCTTAAGGAAAATGCCGCGAGAGATTGAGACGGGCCGAAAAGATGCTATGTTGGGGGAACCCCTGCGCCGGGGGTCATCGGCGCGCGGACCGGAGGACTACACCCTGTCACAAGACGCCCCGTCGGCCGGTCGGCCGACTTCGACCCAGCATTCCAGCCAGCACAGCAGCGATGACATGCTGGCTTTGGTGCTGAATTCCCTTGATGACGACAAGGCCGAGGAGGTCATCACCATCGACCTGCGCGGCCGCACGGCCATTGCCGACCACATGGTCATCGCCTCGGGGCGCAGCTCGCGCCAGGTGGGCGCCATCGCGGAAAAGCTGGCCGAGCGCGTGAAGCAGGTCACCGGCCGCAGCCCCCGGATCGAGGGCAAGGATGCCGGCGATTGGGTGCTGATCGACACCGATGACGTGATCGTGCATGTCTTCCGCCCGGAGGTCCGCGATTTCTATCAGCTGGAAAAGATGTGGCTGCCCGCCGATGCGCTGGCCCGCAGCCGCGAACCGGCCGAGCCGTCGACCTATCAGCCGCTGGTCTGATCCGCGCCGATGCGCATCGACATCGCCGCCGTGGGGCGGCTGAAGACCGGCCCCGAGGCGGCGCTGGTCGCAGACTACCTTGACCGTTTCGCCAAGACCGGCCGCAGCCTGGGGCTGCCGGCCGTGTCGGTCCATGAGGTCGAGGACCGCCGCGCCGGCACCATGGCCGCCGAGGCCGCCCTGCTGTCTCGCGCCATCCCGCCCGGCGCGGCGGTGGTGATGATGGACGAACGCGGCGATCAGCCGACCTCGCCCGAATTCGCGGCGCGGCTTGCGGGCTGGCGGGACCAGGCGCGTGATGTGTGCTTCGTGATCGGCGGCGCGGACGGGCTGGACCCCGACCTGCGGACGCGCGCCGATTGGCAGATCAGCCTGGGCCGGATGGTCTGGCCGCATCTGCTGGTCCGCGTCATGCTGGCCGAACAGCTCTATCGCGCCGCCACGATCCTCGCGGGCTCCCCCTACCACCGCGCCTGATCCGGGCCGCCCCTTCTTCTTCACGCAAATATCCCGGGGGTCCGGGGGCTGGCCCCCGGTCGCGTGGTTGCCGCGCGCGCCCGGCGGCGATAGACAGGGTCAAAACCGCGAGGCTCCGATGACCAAACCCGTGATCCTGTGCATCCTTGACGGCTGGGGCCTGTCCGACCGCCCGGACCAAAGCGCGCCCGACCGCGCCGCCACCCCGCATTTCGACCGGCTGATGCGCCAGCATCCGCATGCCACGCTGGTCACGCACGGCCCCGATGTCGGCCTGCCGCGCGGCCAGATGGGCAATTCCGAGGTCGGCCACACCAATATCGGCGCGGGCCGCGTGGTCGCCATGGATCTGGGCGCGATCGACCTGGCGATCGAGGAGGGCAGCTTTGGCCGGAACCCGGCGCTCTTGGCCTTCATCGACCGGCTGAAGGCCACGGGCGGGACGGCGCATCTGCTAGGGGTCATCTCGGATGGCGGCGTGCATGGGCATCTGGTGCATGTGCTGGCCGCCGCGCGGGCCGTGGCGGGCGCGGGCGTGCCGGTGGTGATCCACGCGATCACCGACGGCCGCGACGTGGCCCCCGATTCGGCACCCGCCTTCCTCGGGACGCTGCAGGCCGGCCTGCCCGAGGGCGCGCGCATCGGCACGCTGATCGGGCGCTATTACGCGATGGATCGCGACACCCGGTGGGAGCGGGTCCAGCGTGCCTTTGCCGCCATCGTCGCAGCTCAGGGAGAGGCCGCGCCGGACGTGGCCCAGGCCATCGCCACCGCCCATGCGCGGGGCGAGATGGACGAATTCGTCAGCCCCTTCGTCATCGACGGCTATGCGGGCGCGCGGGACGGGGACGGGGTGTTCTGCCTCAATTTCCGCGCCGACCGCGCGCGCGAGATCCTGTCGGCCCTGGGCGATCCGGAGTTCAACGGCTTTGACGCCGGCGCGCGCCCCGATTGGGCGGCGATGTTGGGCATGGTCGATTATTCGACGCGGCATGACCGCTTCATGCAGGCGGCCTATCCCAAGCGCCAGGTCGAGAACACCCTGGGGGCCTGGGTCGCGGCCCACGGCCTGCGCCAGTTCCGCCTGGCCGAGACCGAGAAATATCCGCATGTGACCTTCTTCCTGAACGGTGGCAAGGAGACCCCCGAACCGGGCGAGGACCGCCACATGCCTCAAAGCCCCAAGGTCGCGACCTATGACCTGGCCCCCGAGATGGCCTCGGCCGAGGTGACCGACACGCTGGTCCGGGTCATCGGCGAGGGGTATGACCTGATCGTCGTGAACTATGCCAATCCCGACATGGTGGGCCATACCGGCGACATCGCCGCCGCCGCCCGCGCCTGCGAGGCGGTGGACCGCGGCCTGGGCCGCATGCTGGAGGCGCTGGATGCCGTGGGCGGGGCGGCGGTGATCTGCGCCGATCACGGCAATTGCGAACAGATGATCGACCCGGTGACCGGCGGGCCGCATACCGCCCATACGCTGAACCCGGTGCCGGTGATCGTCTATGGCGCCCCCGGCGTCACCGCCTTGCGCGACGGGCGGCTGGCCGATCTGGCGCCGACCGTGCTGGACCTGATGGGGCTGCCGCAGCCCGCCGAGATGACCGGGGAAAGCCTGATCGCACGATGAAAATGCGCCTTGCCCTGATGCTGTGTGCCGCGCTGGCGGCGCCCGCCTGGTCGCAGCCCAGCCCCGCCAACCAGGCCGTTGCCGAGGCCGAGGCCGCCGCCGCCCTGCTGCGCGCGGCCATCGGCCAGCTGGCCGATGCGGTGGCGGCCGACGATCAGGTCACCGCCCTGACCGAGGTGATCCGCGGCTATGAGCTGGGCCTGTCGGCGCTGCGCGACGGTCTGCGCCAGGCCACCGCCCGCGAGGCCGAGCTGCGCACCCGGTTCGAGGCGCAGCGCGGCCAGCTGTCGCGCGTGCTGGGCGCGATGACCGCCCTGCAGCAAAGCCCCGAATCGACCATGCTGCTGCATCCGGCGGGGGGGCTGGCCAATGCGCGGTCCGGCATGATCCTGTCGGGCGTCACGCCGGGCCTGCGCGCCCAAGCCGAGGCCCTGCAGGAGGATCTGGACGAGATCGCCACCGTGCGCCAGCTGCAGGCCAATGCCGCCGGCATGCTGGGCAGTGGGCTGGACAGCGTGCAGGAGGCGCGGCGCCTGCTGGCCAGCGCGGTCACCGACCGCAGCTCGATGCCGCTGCGCTATGACGAGGACCCGGCCGAGCTGCAGGCGCTGCGCGACGCGGCCGACAGCCTGGAGGCCTTTGCCACCGGCATCGCGCGGATGGAAAAGGACGTGGGCGCGCCCATGGACGATTTCGAGGGCGCGCAGGGCAGCCTGCCGCTGCCGGTGGTGGGCACCGTGCTGCGCCCCTATGCCGAACCCGACGCCGCCGGGGTCAGCCGGCCTGGATGGGTGATCGCCACCGCGCCCGCCGCCCTGGTCCAGACGCCCTGGCCTGCGACGATCCGCTATCGCGGGCCCTTCCTGGATTACGGCAATGTGATGATCACCGAGCCCGCGCGCGGTTATCTTATGATTTTCGCAGGCCTCAGCCAGGTCTTCGGAGAGGTGGGCGACGTGCTGAAGGCGGGCGATCCGGTGGGCCTGATGGGGGGCGCAGAGGCCCCCGCGCAGGAATTCGGCGCGCAGTTCGTCCTGGATGCCGCCCGCGGGGCCGAGGCCGGGCGCAGCGAATCGCTGTATCTGGAATTGCGCCGCGGCAATGAAACGCTGGACCCCGCCGACTGGTTCGTGCTGAATCCCGTCGTCGACCCGCAACAGGACTGAGGCAGGAAAGACCGCCATGAAACATTATCTGATCGCAGGCCTGGGGGGCGTTCTGGCCGGGGCGCTGGCCACAACCCAGATCGCGGGCCCGCTGCTGGCGCAGGAGGCCGACCGCAGCAACACCTCGATCTATCAGCAGCTGGAGCTGTTCGGGAACATCTTCGAGCGTATCCGCACCGATTATGTCGAGGCGCCCGACGACAAGGAGCTGATCGAGGCGGCCATCAACGGCATGCTGACATCGCTGGACCCGCATTCGGGTTTCCTGTCGGCGGACGATTATTCCGACATGCAGACCCAGACCCGCGGCAGTTTCGGCGGCCTGGGCATCGAGGTCAGCCAGGAGGACGGGCTGGTCAAGGTCGTGGCCCCCATCGACGACACGCCCGCCGCCAATGCGGGCGTAGAGCCGGGCGATTTCATCACCCATGTGAACGGCGAATCGCTGCTGGGCCTGCCGCTGGACAGCGCGGTCGACATGATGCGCGGCCCCATCGGGTCCGAGATCACCATCACCATCCTGCGCGAGGGCGAGAGCGAGCCGTTCGACCTGACCATGGCGCGCGACACGATCAAGCTGACCGTGGTGCGGTCGCGCGTGGAGGGGCATGCGGTCGTGCTGCGCGTGTCGACCTTCAACGACGAGACCTATGACACGCTGCGCGCCGAGCTGGACAAGGCCGTCGAGGAGGCGGGTGGAATCGACCGGGTGACCGGTTTCGTTCTGGATCTGCGCAACAATCCGGGCGGGTTGCTGAACCAGGCGATCAGCGTCTCGGACGCGTTCCTGGACGCCGGAGAGATCGTCAGCACCCGGGGCCGCAACCCCGAAGAGAGCGAGCGCTGGAACGCCGAGACCGGCGATCTGGCCCAGGGCAAGCCGATGGTCGTGCTGATCAACGGCGGTTCGGCCAGCGCGTCGGAAATCGTCGCGGGCGCGTTGCAGGACCACCGCCGCGCCATCGTTGTTGGCGAGAAGTCCTTCGGCAAGGGATCGGTCCAGACCGTGATGCCGGTCACCGCCGACAGTGCCATCCGACTGACCACGGCGCGCTATTTCACGCCGTCGGGGCGGTCGATCCAGGCCTTGGGCGTGCAGCCCGACATCCTGGTGGCCCAGCCCCGGCCCGCGCCGACCTCGGAGGAGGACGAGGCGCGCAGCTCCAGCAACTTCAGCCGCTCGGAGGCCGGTCTGCGCGGTGCCTTGGGCAATGAGGTCAGCGACGAGGAGCGCGAGCAGATGGACCGCGAGGCCGCCGAGCTGGAGGCCACCGCAGCGCTGCGCGACGAGGATTACCAGCTGGCCTATGCGGTCGATGTGCTGAAGGGCCTGGCGGCGGTGAATTTCCGCGCCGATCAGGTGCCTGCCACCGCCACCCCCGCCGTCACCGGCGAGGGTGCGGGCGGCACCGATGCGCCCGATCAGGGATGAGCGAGCGGACCGGGCCGGGCGGCTTGCCCTATCGCCCCTGCGCGGGGGTCGTGCTGATCAACCGCGCGGGGCTGATCTTTGCGGGCGCGCGCATCGACATGCCGGGCGCCTGGCAGATGCCGCAGGGCGGGATCGACGCGGGCGAGACCCCGCGCGAGGCCGCCCTGCGCGAGCTGACCGAGGAGACCGGCGTGCCCGCCGACCGGGTCGAAGTTCTGGCCGAGAGCCTGGACTGGGTGTTCTATGACCTGCCGCCGGACATGGTGGGCCGGATCTGGAAGGGCCGATTCGGCGGGCAGCGGCAGAAATGGCTGCTGCTGCGGTTTCTGGGCGAGGATGCCGAGATCCGGATCGACACCGATCACCCCGAGTTCGACCAGTGGCAATGGATGCAGGCGGACGCCCTGCTGGAGGGGATCGTGCCCTTCAAGCGTGCCGTCTATGCCGAGGTGCTGGAGGCGTTCCGCCCGCATCTGGCCTGACGGTCAGGAGGGCGGCGTGCCCCATGCGTCCTGAAAGATCAGATCGTCCAGCGGCAGGCGGTCGGCCCAGCCCCGCGCCTGCAATTCCGGCTGCTGATACAGTTCGGTGACATGGCCGATGCACAGATAGGCCACCGGCACGACATGGTCTGGCAGGGCCAGGATGCGGCTGAGATCGTCCAGATCGAAGATGCTGACCCAGCCCACGCCGATGCCTTCGGCCCGCGCGGCCAGCCACAGGTTCTGGACCGCGCAGGCCGTGGAATAGAGGTCGGTGGCCGCGTCATGGGTGCGGCCCAGCACATGCGGCCCGCCGCGCGTGCGATCGCAGGTGATGCACAGGTTCACCGGCGCCTCCAGGATGCCCTGCAGCTTCAGCGAGGAGTAAAGCGCCTTGCGGTCGGGAAAGCGGGTGGCGGCCTGGGCATTGGCGGTCTGGAACGCGTCGTGCAGGCGCTGGCGGGTGCCCGGGTCGCGGATCAGGATGAAGTTCCAGGGCTGCGACAGCCCGACCGAGGGCGCGTCATGCGCGGCCTGCAGCAGGCGGCGCAGGGTGGCCGGGTCCACCGGGTCGGGGCGGAACTGGCCGCGCACGTCGCGGCGCTGGCGGATCGCGCGATAGACGGCCGCGCGTTCCTCTGGCGTGAACGGCCCCGCGGGGGCGAGGCCGTCGGTGTCCTCCGTCACCGGCGCAGCTGGTCCAGCAGGATCGAGGTCGGATAGCCATCCGGCGTCACCCCGATCGAGCGCTGGAAGGCCGAGACCGATTCCATCGTGGCCGAGCCGAACAGCCCGTCGATCTCTCCCTGATAGAAGCCGCGTTGGGCCAGGCGACGCTGGATCTCTTCGCGTTCGCTGGTGGACAGGGCGCGGTCGCTGCGCGGCCAGGCGCCCTGGATGCCCGGACGGCCCGCGATGCGTTCGGCCAGGAAGGCCACGCCCAGAGCATAGTTGTCCGAGTTGTTGTAGCGCAGGATCGAGCGGAAGTTGTCGCCGATGAAGAAGGCCGGACCCCGCGCCCCCGCCGGCATGATGATCGAGCCGCTGCCCGACGGCATCGCGCCGCCGCCGATGCGGCGCACGCCCATCCCGGACCAGTCGGCGCGCCGGGTGCCCTTGCCGATCAGGCTCATGTTGAAGTTGGCGGGCAGCTGGACCTCGGCGCCCCAGGCCTGACCGCGCTGCCAGCCGTTGCGGGCCAGATAGGCGGCGGTCGATGCCAGCGCGTCGGTCGGGTCCTCGGACCAGATGTCGCGGCGGCCGTCGCCGGTGAAATCGACCGCGTATTCCAGATACGAGGTCGGCATGAACTGGGTATGGCCCATCGCGCCCGCCCAGCTGCCCAGCATGCCGGCCGGGTCGACATCGCCCGCCTGGATGATGCGCAGGGCGGCGATCAGCTGGTTCTGGAACATCTCTCCGCGGCGGCCGTCATAGGCCAGCGTGGCCAGCGAGGGGATGATCTGCATCCGGCCCCGGTTCGCGCCGAAATTCGATTCCATCCCCCAGACGGACAGGACGACCTCGCGCGGGACGCCGTATTGCGCCTCGATCCGGGCCAGGGTCGGGGCCAGCTGCGCCAGCTTCTGGCGGCCGGTGGTGATGCGCACGTCCGACACCGCACTGTCCAGATACAGCCAGACGGGCCGCGAGAATTCGGCCTGGCGGCGGTCCAGACGGATCACGTCGGGGTTGTAGCGGGCCAGCGCCATGGCGCGGTCATAGGTCGCGGGCGACACGCCCGAGGAGACGGCACGGGCGCGGAACTGCTGGACGAAGCGCTGCAGCCCGGCCTCGTCGCCGGGGGCGGCGGGCGGGATGGGCGTGACGGTGACATTGGCCGGGATCGAGGGGCCGCCCGTGCTGGGCATGCGCGACACGGGCGACGCGCAGGCCGCCAGCGCGCCGATCAGGGTGGTGGACAGGAAGATGCGGGAAATGGACATGAAGGAATCGCCTGTTCTGGACTGCCGAAGTTTTCTTGACCCGGATCTGTGGCCCGGATTTGGTTCATTCCGGTCAGTCTAGCCGAAGGATTCCCCCTTGGGTAGGGCGTGGTGCCGGCTTTTCCCGCCCCTCAGTGCAGCAGCGATTCCGGGTCGGGCGCATCGCCGAACCAGGGGGTCATCTGCGCGATGATCACCGAATTTTCGGCCAGGGCGCGGTCCATCAGCGCGCGTTCGGCCTCGTCGATCTCGTGGCCGTCGGCCAGGCGTTCCTCCAGCGTGCCGTATCCGGTGACGTCCAGCGGCGCCATGTCGGCCTGTTTCAGGATGGCCACGGTCTCGCGCACGGCCTCGGGTTCGTCATGGCCGGCGGCATAGCAGACAAGGCCCGCGCCGGTGGCGCCCTTGGGCAGGCCGTCGCCCGCGCGGCGGCCCAGTTCGACGACCAGCGTAAAGACCTTCATCGGTCACTCCATCGGTTTGGCGCCGCCGGGGGCGGGCGCGGCCCCTTCGGGCCATTCGGGGGCCAGCCACGCCCGCCCACCGCATTCGGGGCAGGGCGCGCGGGTGGCGATGATCTGCGCCCCGCTGAGGGCGCCGCAGAGGCAACAGCATGTCTGCCCGTCCATCGCAAGCGGCTTGTCCGGCAGCGGGTCGGCGTTCACCAGGTGATCGGGCGGCAGCAGCGACAGGCCGGGCTGCGCGCTGGCGCGGCGAAAGACCGACAGCCCGCCCCCCGCCTCCAGATACGCGGCGCGCAATTCGCCCAGGTTGGCGATGCCCGCCAGGCGCAGCATGGCCTTGATCTCGGAGACGCCCAGGTCGCGATGGGACAGCGCGCCTGGCAGGATGCGCCCGTCCAGCACCAGCGCCACGGGGCGGCCGTCGATGATGCGCTTGGCCCGGTCAAAGCGTACGATCAGCCGGTCGAGGATCTTGTTCAGCCCCACGACGATGGTGATGACCGCGATGGCCGCCAGCAGCGGCACGTCGGGATAGAACATCGCGTCCCCCACCGCCGAGCCGAGCGCGATGACCAGCAGGAACTCGACCATCGACAGCTGCGCCACGCCGCGCCCGCCGATCCATCGGATCATCAGCAGGGCATAGACATAGATCAGCAGGGTGCGGAACAGGATCTCGGCATAGAACAGGGGCGGGTGGTCGCCCAGAAACATCCGGGAGAGGTCGAAGGGAATGACCTGGGGGTCCATTGGGGGGCCTTTCGCGACGGGTATGGCGCGCGGCACAACCGCCGCCGGGGGCGCGGGGTTCCGGATGGATGAACCGCAGGCAGGTCCGGGCGTTGGGGCGGGCATG
The DNA here is from genome assembly GCF_005048265.1 of Paracoccus hibiscisoli. Lineage (GTDB taxonomy): Bacteria > Pseudomonadota > Alphaproteobacteria > Rhodobacterales > Rhodobacteraceae > Paracoccus > Paracoccus hibiscisoli. Next base: position 26,122 of record NZ_SUNH01000002.1, on the reverse strand, counting down.
AGCCAAAGGATGACGCGATGACCCAACCGATGATGACATTGAACGACGGACGGACGATGCCCCAGCTGGGCACCGGAATCTGGCAGGTGGAGGATGCCGCGACCCCCGCCGTCGTGGCCGAGGCGCTGCGCATCGGATACCGGCTGATCGACGGTGCGGCCGCCTACAAGAACGAGGCCGGGATGGGGCAGGGCATCCGCGACAGCGGCGTGGCGCGCGACGAGATCTTTGTCACCTCCAAGCTGTGGAACGATGCGCAGGGTCATGACGCGGCGCTGCGGGCCTTTGACGCGACGATGGATCGCTGTGGGCTGGATTATCTGGACCTGTATCTGATCCACTGGCCGCTGCCCGCGATGGACGCCTATGTCGAGACCTGGAAGGCGCTGATCCGCCTGCGGGACGAAGGCCGGGTCCGGTCCATCGGCGTCGCCAACTTCCACGAGCCGCATCTGCGCCGCCTGATCGACGAGACGGGCGTCGCGCCCGTGCTGAACCAGATCGAGCTGCACCCCTCACTGGTGCAGGCGCCGCTGCGGGCGGTGAACAAGCAGCTGGGCATCGTCACGCAAAGCTGGACCCCCCTTGGTCGCGGCGACAGCTTTGATGCGCCCGCGATCCGCGATGCCGCTGCGCGCACGGGGCGGACGGTGGCGCAGGTGATCCTGCGCTGGCACATCCAGCACGGCCTGTCGGTCATTCCGAAATCCGAGCGGCCCGAGCGTCTGGCCGAGAATTTCGACGTGCTGGATTTCACCCTGACGCCCGAGGAGATGGCGGCCATCGACGCGCTGGACCGGGGGCACCGCACCGGGCCGGACCCCGACGAGTTCGACTATCGCAAGCCGCTCTGATCCAGCAGGCGGCGCATCAGGGGGCTGGCGGGGTCCGCCAGCGCCTCGATCACGTCGAAATGGTGGCGGCCGGGGTCGATGACGCATTCGGTCGCCGCCCCCAGCCCCGCCCAGACATCCGCCAGAAGCCGCGCCTGGCGGATGAATTCCGGACGCTCGGCCCCGCCGACCCAAGAGGTGACCGGGATGCCCGCGCGGGGTTCCAGCAGGGCAGGGCTTTCCGCGACGGATTCCGCCGCATCCAGGCGCAGCGTGTCGTTCATCGCCGTGCGCATCAGCAGGCGCAGGTCGCTTAGCGGAGAGATCGGCACGCAGGCGGTCACGCGCGCCGCCACCGCATCGGGCAGGACGCCCGGACAGATCATCCGCGCGGCCAGATGGCCGCCCGCCGAATGGCCGGTCAGCGCCACCGGCCCCGCCACGCGGCCCGCCGCCTGCGCGATCTGGTCGGCCACGATGCGGGTCATGTCAGCGATGCGCGCATCGGGTGCCAGCGGATAGCCGGGCATGGCGCAGGCCCAGCCCGCCGCCAGCGCCCCCGCCGCCAGATGCGACCACAGCGTCGGGTCGAACCGCATCCAGTAGCCGCCATGGATGAACACCATCAACCCACGCGGCGCGCCCTCGGGCAGGAACAGATGCCCGCGGCCCAGATCCTGCGGCGGATGGGCGGCGCGAAAGGCCGCCGCCGCGTCGGTCCAGCGGGGGACATAGGCATCGGCATTCGGGATATGCGCGCCATTGGCATAGGCTTCGTCCCAATCGGTGATCTGGTACAGCATCGGTTCCCCCTCTTTCGGGCAGCCAATCGCGGCGCTATCGTCGCGTCAAGAGGGAGCCCACGATGACCGATTTCACCAAGACCCGCGCCGCATTCCACCTGCCGGACGGCATGACCTATCTGGACGGCAATTCCCTGGGGCCGATGCCCCGTGCCGCCGCCGACCGGGTGGCCGCGATGATGGCGGATGAATGGTCCCAGATGCTGATCACCGGCTGGAACAAGGCCGGATGGTATGTCCAGCCGCGCAAGGTCGGAGACCGCATCGCGCGGCTGATCGGCGCGGGTGACGGTCAGGTCGTCATGGGCGACACGCTGTCCATCAAGGTGTTCCAGGCGCTGAGCGCGGCGCTGGCCCTGCGGCCCGACCGCCGGGTGATCCTGTCGGACAGCGGCAACTTTCCGTCGGACCTGTACGTGGCCGAGGGGATCGCGCGCGCCTTGGGCGCGACCCTGCGCGTGGTGGCCCCCGAGGCGGTCGAGGCCGCCATCGGCCCCGATCTGGCCGTCCTGATGCTGACCGAGGTCGATTACCGCACCGGGCGCCGCCACGACATGCCCGCCCTGACCGCCCGCGCGCATGAGGCCGGCGCGCTGGCCATCTGGGACCTGGCCCATTCGGCGGGGGCGGTGGATGTGGACCTGCTGGGGGCGGATGCCGATTTCGCGGTGGGCTGCACCTATAAATACCTGAACGGCGGGCCCGGGGCGCCGGCCTTCATCTGGACCCATCCGCGCCATGCCGAGGTGGCGGAACCGATCCTGCAAGGCTGGATGGGCCATGCCGCGCCCTTTGCCTTTGACCAGGAATATCGCCCCGCGCCGGGGATCGAGCGGATGCGCGTGGGCACGCCCCCCGTCATCGCGCTGAGCGCGCTGGAGGCGTCGCTGGACATCTGGGACCACGTCGACATGGGGGCCCTGCGCGCGCGGTCCATCGCGCTGACCGAGGCCTTCATCGCAGGGGTCGAGGCCCAGTGCCCCGATCTGGTCCTGAACAGCCCGCGCGACCCGGCCATGCGCGGATCGCAGGTGGGGTTCTGCCATCCGCAGGGCTATGCGGTGATGCAGGCGCTGATCGCGGCAGGGGTGGTGGGCGATTTCCGCGCGCCCGACGTGCTGCGGTTCGGGTTCGCGCCGCTGTATAACGATCTGGACGATGTGTCGCGGGCCGTCGAGGTTTTGGCCCGCATCCTGCGCGATGCCAGCTGGGATCAGGAGGAATTTCATCGAAAGGCCGACGTGACCTAGGGAAAGGGGGCTTTCCAAGTCGCGGGAAAGCGCCGAAAGCTGTGGCGACACCAGTCGTGGACTCCGCCCCCCATGTTCAGATCGTTCCCCCTTGTCCTGTTGCTGTCCGGGCTGCCCGCCCATGCGCAGACCGCCCCGCCCGACATCCGCGTCACCATCGTGACCGCGCGGATGCAGCCGCTGGATCTGGACATGCAGCTGACCGGCCAGATCGAGGCCATCGACACGCTGGAGCTGGGCTTTCGCCAGGGTGGCCGCGTGACCGCGCTGCTGGTGGCCGAGGGCGACCGGGTCACGCAGGGCCAGCCCCTGGCGCGGCTGAACGCGGTCCAGCAGGATCAGGCGCTGAACGTGGCCGAGGCCGGGCTGTCGGCCGCCCGCGCGGGTGTCGAGCAGGCCCGCCAGGCCCAGGACCGTGCCGCGGCCCTGCTGGCACGCGGCGTGGGCACGCGGGCGGCCGCCGATCAGGCCGAACAGGCGCTGTCCCAGGCCCAGGGCGCGCTGGAACGGGCCGAGTCGGCAACCGATCAGGCGCGCCGGGCGCTGGACGATACCGTCCTGCGCGCGCCCGCCGATGCGGTCGTGACCGCCAAGACGCTGGCCCCCGGCCAGGTGGTCGCCGCCGCGCAGCCGGTGCTGACGCTGGCCGCGCTGTCGGGCCTGGAGGCGGTGTTCCAGGCCCCCGACGACCCGGTCCTGCGCGACATCCTGGGCCGTCAGGTCCGGCTGGAGACCCTGGATATCGACCGCCCCGACATGACCGCCACCGTGTCCGAGGTCGCCCCCTTGGTCGATCCGCGCACCGGCACCGTCGCGGTGCGCGCCCGCATCGACATGGCCCAGGACGGCACCGCCCTGCTGGGCGCATCGGTGCGCGGGCATCTGGACCTGGCGCTGGAGGAGGGGGTGGTGGTCCCCTGGACCGCGCTGATGCGGTCGGGCGACGACCCGGCGGTCTGGATCGTGGGCGATGACGAGCGCGTGGCGCTGACCCCGGTCACGATCAGCCATTTCGGGGACGGGACGATCTATGTCTCGGACGGGCTGGCGGATGGTCAGCAGGTGGTCGGCGACGGGGCGCAGCTGCTGTATCCCGGCCGCCGCGTGCAGCCCGCCGAGGTCCGGCCATGAGGCGCGCGGTCCTGGCCCTTGCGCTGGTGCTGGCCTGCGGACCGGTGGCGGCCCTGTCGCTGCCCGATTGGCTGAGTTTCGGCGGGCAGGCGCAGGAGCCTGCGGGCCCGCCGCGTCCGGTGGTCACCGATATCGTCGCCGATCGCGGCCCGGATGCGCGCTGGATCCCCGGCGTCGTCGTGGCCCGCACGCAGGTCCAGCTGGGCTTTCAGACCCTGGGGCGGATGGTCGAGCGGCCCGTCGATCTGGGCGACCGGGTGGCGGCGGGCGATCTGCTGGCGCGGCTGTCCACCGACGATCTGGCCGCCACCACCCGCGCTGCCCGTGCAGCCCTGGACGCGGCCGAGGTGCAGGACCGCACCGCCCAGGCCACGCTGGAGCGGACCCAGGCCCTGGCCGCGCGCAACGTCGCCCCCGGCGCCCAGCTGGAGCAGGCCCGCCAGGCCGCCAGCGCCGCCCGCGCCGCGGTCGAGCAGGCCCGGTCCGAACTGCTGCGCGCCGAGGATGCCGAGGGGTTCGCCCGCATGACCGCGCCCTTTGCCGGCGTGATCAGCGCCGTCTTCGAGGCGCCAGGCGCGGTGGTGGGGGCGGGCGCGCCCGTCATCCAGCTGTCCGCGCAGGACAGTCCCGAGGTGGTGATCGACCTGCCCGAACAGGCCCTGATCGGGCTGGAGCCCGGCGCGGGCTTTACCGTCTGGCACCGCAGCGATCCGCAGGCCGGGGTGACCGCGCGGCTGGACCGCATCGACCCCGTTGCCGACAGCGCCACGCGCACGCGGCGGCTGTATCTGACCCTGCCGCCCGAGGCGCCCTTTCGCCTTGGGGCGCTGGTCCGCGCGCGCTTTGGCACCGCCGACGCGCCGTCGCTGTCGCTGCCCGCCGAGGCGCTGGTTGCGGGTGATGACGGACCCTTTGTCTGGCGCGTCACCCGCGAGGGCGGGGCGGCGCGCGTCGACCCCGCCCCGGTCGAGGCCGCGGCCCCGTTCCGCGGGCGCGTGTCGATCACGCGGGGCCTGAACGCGGGCGACGAGGTCGTCATTCGCGGCGTGAAATCCCTGGCCCCCGGCCAGCCCGTCGGCCGGAGGCTGCAGCCGTGAGATTCAACCTGTCGGACTGGGCGCTGCGGCATCGCAGCTTTGTGTGGTTCCTGCTGATCGTGTCGATGATCGCGGGCACCATCAGCTATCTGAACCTGGGCCGCGAGGAAGACCCGGATTTCACCATCAAGACGATGATCATCGCAGCCGCCCTGCCCGGCGCCACCATCGACGAGACGCTGACCCAGGTCACCACCCGCATCGAGACCAAGCTGGAGGAGCTGGACGAGCTGGACTTTACCCGCTCGGTCACCGCGCCCGGCCAGGCGGTCGTCTATGTCGAGCTGGACCCCACCATCCGCGGTCCCGCCGTCCCCGAGGTGTGGAAGCGCGTCCGCCAGATGATGGGCGACATCCGCCCCGATTTCCCGCAGGAATTCGCAGGCTTTCAGTTCAACGACAGCTTTGGCGACGTCTATGGCAACATCTATGCCTTCACCGCAGACGGCTTCACCCCGCGCGAGCTGCGCGACCGGGTCGAGGCGATCCGCCGTCAGGTCGCGGCGCTGGATGCGGCGGGCAAGACCGAATTGCTGGGCGTGCAGGACGAACAGGTGTTCCTGGAGTTCTCGGCCGCGCGGCTGGCGGCCTTGGGCCTGAACCAGGCGCAGGTGATCGCTACCCTGGCCCAGCAGAACGCCATCGCGCCCTCGGGCGTGATCGAGGCGGGCCCCGAACGCATCCTGCTGCGCATCGGCGGCCAGTTCGACGGTGCCGCCTCGATCGAGGCCGTGAACCTGCGCGTCGGAGAGCGGTTCTTCAACCTGGGCGACGTGGCGAGTGTCACGCGCGGCTATCGCGACCCGCCGCAATCGCTGTTCCGTTACGACGGCCAGCCCGCCATCGGGCTGCAGATCGGGATGCGTCAGGGCGGCAACATCCTGGAGTTCGGCGCAGAGCTGGACGCCCTGATGGCGGGCATCGCCGCCGACCTGCCCATCGGCATCGAGATGGCCAAGATCGCCGACCAGCCCCATGTCGTCGAGGAGGCCGTGGGCCATTTCGTCACCGCCCTGGCCGAGGCCGTGGCCATCGTGCTGGTCGTCAGCTTCATCAGCCTGGGCCTGCGCGCGGGGCTGGTGGTGACGCTGACCATTCCGCTGTGCCTGGCGATCACCTTCGTGATCCTGGACCTGTACGGCATCACGCTGCAGCGGATCTCTCTGGGCGCGCTGATCATCGCCCTGGGCCTTCTGGTCGATGACGCGATGATCGCCATCGAGACGATGATCTCACGGCTGGAGATCGGGGAATCGCTGACCGATGCGGCCAGCTATGCCTGGACCTCGATCGCGTTCCCGATGCTGACCGGGACGCTGGTGACGGTCGCGGGCTTCATCCCGATCGGGCTGAACAGCTCTGCTGCGGGCGAGTTCACGTTCTCGCTGTTCGTGGTCATCGCGGTGTCGCTGGTCGTGTCCTGGGTCGTGGCGGTGCTGTTCGCGCCGCTCTTGGGCGTGACCTTCCTGAGGGCCGACATGGGGCATGGCCATGCCGGGCCGGGGCGCCTGCGGCGGGGCTTTCGCCGCCTGCTGCGCGTGGCGATGCGGCTGAAATGGCTGACCATCGCGGTGACGCTGGCGATCTTTGCGACATCGGTCTGGGGGATGCGGTTCGTCGAACAGCAGTTCTTCCCGACCTCGGACCGGACCGAGGTTCTGGTCGACATCACCGAACGCCAGAACGCATCCATCGCGCGCACCCGCGCCGACATGGACCGGCTGGAGGCCAGCCTTGCGGGCGATGACGACGTGCTGTTCTGGACCTCCTATGTGGGGCAGGGGGCGCCGCGCTTCGTGCTGTCGATGGACGTGCCGACGGCGGGGCCGCATATGGGCCAGATCGTGATCCAGACCCCCGACCTGGCCGCCCGCGACCGGGTCAAGGCGCGGCTGAACGCGCTGGCGGCGGCGGAATTTCCCGGCGTCGACATCTATGTCAAGAACCTCGAGATCGGCCCGCCCGTGGGCAAGCCGGTGCAGTATCGCGTGACCGCCCCCGATGCCGATGCCGCCCGCGACGCGGCCCAAGGCCTGGCCACGCTGATCGCGTCCGAGCCGCGGCTGCGCGACATCGCCCTGGACTGGAACGAGCCCGCGCGCATGGTCCGCCTGGTGGTCGATCAGGACCAGGCCCGCCAGCTGGGCGTGACCAGCGCGGATATCGCGCAGGCGCTGACCGCGCTGTTCAGCGGGGCGGGGGTCACGCAGCTGCGCGACGACATCTTCCTGATCGACGTGGTGGTCCGTGGCATGGCCGATGACCGCCAGTCGCTGGATTCGATCCGCAGCGTGCAGCTGAACCTGTCGGATGGCCGCACGGTGCCGCTGGCCGCACTGGTGACGCTGGAATACGGGTCGGAACAGCCGCTGATCATGCAGCGCAACGGTCTGCCGACGGTGACGGTCAAGGCCGCCATCGCCACCGCCGACCAGCCCGCGACTCTGGTGACCGCGCTGGCCGGGCAGGTGGCCGAATACCAGGCGACCCTGCCCCCCGATGTCCGCATCGCGGTGGGCGGAAGCGTCGAAAGCTCTGCCGACAGCCAGGCTCCGATCGCGGCGGTGGTGCCGGTGATGCTGCTGATCATGGCGGTGCTGGTCATGGCGCAGATGCAGGGGTTCCGCGCCTCGCTGGTGGTCATTGCCGCAGCACCCCTGGGGCTGATCGGCGTGGTGGCCGTGCTGGTCCCCTTCGGTGTGCCGATGGGCTTCGTGGCGATCCTGGGGATCCTGGCGCTGATCGGCATCCTGATCCGCAACTCGGTCATCCTGGTCCACGAGATCCAGGAACTGCTGCACAAGGGCCGCAGCCAGTGGGACGCCGTGTTTGAGGCCTCGGACAGCCGCGCCCGCCCGATCCTGCTGACCGCGGCGGCAGCGTCGCTGGCGCTGATACCGATCTCGCGGCAGGTGTTCTGGGGGCCGATGGCCTATGCGATGATGGGCGGCATCATCGCGGGCACGCTGGTCACGCTGGTCTTCGTGCCGGCGCTCTATTGCGCGGTGTTCCGGGTCAGGCCGCCCCGGCGCTAGGCTTGTCGGGGCGTGACCGCGGTGGGCGGGGGGTCCGGGGGGCGGCAGCCCCCCGGCCGTCGCGGGACGCAACGGAACGCCCCGGACATCTGTCCGGGGCGCGCGGTCGTCACTCGGCGGCGTCGCGTTTGGGCAGGACCCAATCGGGGCGCGGGAAATGGCAGGTATAGCCGTTGGGGAACCGCTCCAGGTAATCCTGATGCTCGGGCTCCGCCTCCCAGAAATCGCCCACCGGCTCGACCTCGGTCACCACCGGCCCCGGCCAGATCCCCGAGGCATCCACATCCGCGATCGTGTCCAGCGCGACCTGCCTTTGTGCATCATCGGCGTAATAGATCGCCGACCGATAGCCCGGCCCGATATCATTGCCCTGCCGGTTCGGCGTGGACGGATCGTGGATCTGGAAAAAGAACTCCAGCAGCCGACGATAGCTGATCAGGTCCGGGTCAAAGATGATCTCGATCGCCTCGGCATGGGTACCGTGGTTGCGATAGGTGGCGTTCGGCACGTCGCCGCCGCTATAGCCGACCCGCGTGGACACCACCCCCGGCATGCGCCGGATCAGGTCCTGCATGCCCCAGAAACAGCCCCCCGCCAGAACCGCGCGCTCAGTCATGATGCGCCTCCTCGACCTGGGCCAGATAGTCGCCATAGCCCTCGGCCTCCATCCGGTCCTTGGGCACGAACCGCAGCGATGCCGAATTGATGCAGTAGCGCAGCCCGCCCTGATCCTGCGGCCCGTCCGGGAACACATGGCCCAGATGGCTGTCGCCGTGCTTGGAGCGCACCTCGATGCGGACCATGCCGTGGCTGACGTCGCGATGCTCGGTCACGTTGCCCTCGACAGGCTTGGTGAAGGCGGGCCAGCCGCAGCCGGAATTGTATTTGGCGCTGCTGACGAACAGCGGCTCTCCGGACACCACATCGACATAGAGGCCGGCGTCGAAATGGTGGTCGTATTCGCCGGTAAAGGCGCGCTCGGTGCCGTTCTCCTGGGTCACGCGATACTGCTCGGGGGTCAGTCGGGCGATCGCGTCGGGGGTTTTCTCATAGGCCATCGGGTCCTCCACGGATGGGCAGTTCGTCCCTTTATATGGGGACCGGACCGCCCATCCGCAAAGGTCACAGGCGCGAAACGGCCTCTTTCGCGGCGTGATATTCCGTCGCAAGCCGGTCGATGCGCACGCCTGCCGGTTCCACCGCGCGCACCGCGCCGATGCCCTGGCCCGCGCCCCAGATCGTGCTCCACGCCTTGGGTTTGCTTGACCCATCGCTGAAATTCATCGCGCTTGCATCCGCCGCCGCCAGATTGTCCGGGTCCAGCCCCGCCTTGCGGATCGACGGCGCCAGATAGTTGCCCGACACCCCCGTGAACAGCGACGAGGTCACGATGTCGGCCGCCGTGCTGTCCACGATCATCTGCTTGTAATCGGGTTGGGCATTCGCCTCCTCGGTCGCGATGAAGGGGCTGCCGATATAGGCCAGATCCGCCCCCATCACCTGCGCCGCCAGCACCGCGCGCCCTGTGGCGATGGACCCCGATAGCAGCAGCGGCCCGTCGAACCATTCGCGGATCTCCTGGATCAGGGCAAAGGGCGATTGCGGACCGGCATGCCCGCCTGCGCCCGCCGCCACCGCGATCAGCCCGTCTGCGCCCTTTTCCACGGCCTTCTTCGCGAACATGTTGTTGATCACGTCATGCAGCGCGATGCCGCCGCAATCATGGGCGGCCTGGTTGACCTCGACCCGCGCGCCAAGCGAGGTGATCCAGATCGGCACCTTGTGGCGGTGGCAGATCTCGATGTCGCGTTCCAGCCGCGCATTGCTGCGATGCACGATCTGGTTGACGGCGAAGGGGGCGGCGGGGCGGTCCGGGTTCGCCTGGTTGTGGCGGTCCAGTTCCTCCTCGATCCGGGTCAGCCAGGCGTCCAGCATCGACGGCTCGCCCTCACCCTCGCGCGCGTTCAGCGCCGGAAAGCTGCCGACGATGCCCGCCTTGCATTGCGCGATCACCAGATCGGGCCCCGAGACGATGAACATGGGCGAGGCGACGACCGGAATGCGCAGGCCCTGCAGGATCGGTGGCAGCATGGATAACCTCCCTAGGATTTGTGCCACGATGCCCGCCTGTTGGGCAGTGGGCAAGCCGTGACGCGGCGACAGGGCGCAGCCTCTGGCCATCGCGGGCGGGGCGGCCTAAGCCGGGGCGGAATTGCATATCGTGAAAGGCCCGTCCCATGATCCGTCCCGCCCTTGCCTTGATGCTGTCTGCCGCGCCCCTGGCCGCCCAGACCGCGGACGACACGCCCCGCATCGCCGTCATGTCGGCCTTTCAGCCGGAATGGATCAGCCTGCAGGCCGACCTTGAGGGCGCGGAGACGCAGACCATCAACGGCACCGAGTTCATCACGGGCACCCTGTCGGGGCAGGAGGTCGTGTTGTTCCTGTCGGGCGTGTCGATGGTGAACGCGGCCATGACCACCCAGATGGCGCTGGAGCGGTTCGACATCGAGGCGATCGTGTTCTCGGGTATCGCGGGCGGCATCGATCCGGCGCTGAACATCGGCGACGTGGTCGTGGCCGATCAGTGGGGCCAGTGGCTGGAAACAGTCATGGCGCGGCAGGTCGGCGACGGGTTCGAACTGCCCGGCTTTCTGGCATCGCCCTTTCCGAACGAAGGCATGATCTTTACCCGCGAAACGACCGTGGCCTCCGACCGGGGCGAACCCGAAACGCGGTTCTGGTTCCCCGCCGATCCGGCCCTGCTGGAGGTCGCAGCCCGCGTGGCCGAGGCGACCGACCTGGCCGATTGCAATGCCGACAACGATTGCCTGACCGAACCGCCGCAGATCCGCGTCGGCGGGAACGGCGTGTCGGGGTCGTCCTTCATGGACAATGCGGGCCTGCGCGACTGGCTGTCCACGACCTTCGAGGCGCAGGTGGTGGACATGGAATCGGCCGCCGTGGCGCAGGTGGCCTGGGCGAACCAGGTGCCGTTCATCGCCTTCCGGTCGCTGTCCGACCTGGCAGGCGGCGGCGAGGGCGAGAACGAGATGGGCGTCTTCATGTCGCTAGCCTCCGAGAATTCGGCGGCGCTGGTCAAGGCCTTCCTGGCCGAGATGCCCTGAACGGAAAACGGCCCCCGGATCGCTCCGGGGGCCGTTGTTTCAGTGGACCTTTGGGCGCGGGCCTTCGCCGATCGCGCCAAGCCGCGGCCCGGCATGGCCCACGCGGTCGCCCACCAGCAGGCCTTCGGGGCTGGCGCTGACCGTGACCGTCGCGCCGTCCATGACCTCTCCGGACAGCAGCAGTTCCGCCAGCGGATCCTGCAGCGCGCGCTGGATCACCCGCTTCAGCGGGCGCGCCCCGAAGACCGGGTCATAACCCTGGTCGGCCAGCCACATCCGCGCGGCGTCGTCCACGTCCAGCGTGATCTTGCGACCCGCCAGACGTTTCTCCAGCCGGGCCATCTGCACTTTGACGATCCCGTCCATGTTCGTCCGCGACAGGCGGCGGAAGATGATGATCTCGTCCAGGCGGTTCAGGAATTCGGGGCGGAAATGACCGCGCACCGCATCCATGACCTGATGGCGGGCGTCCGACGCATCGGCCTCCTCGGGCAGGTGCGACAGCGCCTGAGAGCCGAGGTTCGAGGTCAGGATGATCAGCGTCTGCTTGAAGTCCACCGTCCGGCCCTGACCGTCGGTCAGCACCCCGTCATCCAGCACCTGCAGCAGCACGTTGAAGACGTCCGGATGCGCCTTTTCGACCTCGTCGAACAGGATCACCTGATAGGGACGCCGCCGCACGGCCTCGGTCAGCACGCCGCCCTCGTCATAGCCGACATAGCCCGGAGGCGCGCCGATCAGCCGGGCCACGGAATGTTTTTCCATGAACTCGGACATGTCGATGCGGACCATCGCGCTGTCATCGTCGAACATGTATTCGGCAAGCGCCTTGGTCAGCTCGGTCTTGCCGACGCCCGTGGGCCCCAGGAACAGGAAGCTGCCAAGCGGCCGGTTTTCGTCATTCAAACCGGCGCGGGCGCGGCGAACGGCGTTCGAAACCGCGGTCACGGCCTCCTGCTGGCCGATGACGCGGCGGCCCAGCTGCTCCTCCATCTTCAGCAGCTTGTCGCGCTGGCCCTCCAGCATTTTGGCGGTGGGGATGCCGGTCCAGCGTTCGACGACCTCGGCGATCTGTTCGGGGCGGACGGCTTCCTCGACCATCAACCCGTCGGCGCCGCCGTTCTCGGCCTCGGCCAGCTGCTTTTCAAGGCCGGGAATGACGCCATAGGACAGCTCTCCGGCGCGGGCCAGGTTGCCCTCGCGCTTGGCCTGGTCCAGGTCGGCGCGGGCGCGGTCCAGCTGTTCCTTGAGGTTGCGCGACCCCTGCAGCTTGTCGCGTTCCGCCTGCCAGCGGGCGGTCATCTCGGCGCTGCGCTCCTGCAGGGCGGACAGGTCCTTCTCCAGTCGCTCCAGCCGGTCCTTGGAGGCCGCGTCGTCCTCCTTCTTCAGCGCCTCGGCCTCGATCTGCAGCTGCAGGATCTGGCGATCCAGCTGGTCCAGCTCCTCGGGCTTGCTGTCGACCTCCATGCGCAGGCGGGATGCGGCCTCGTCCATCAGGTCGATGGCCTTGTCGGGCAGGAAGCGGTCGGTGATGTAGCGATGCGATAGCGTCGCCGCCGCGACCAGGGCCGCGTCGCTGATCCGCACGCCGTGGTGCAGTTCATACTTTTCCTTGATGCCGCGCAGGATGCTGATCGTGTCCTCGACGGTGGGCTCCTCGACCAGCACGGGCTGGAAGCGCCGGGCCAGGGCCGCGTCCTTTTCGATATACTTGCGGTATTCGTCCAGCGTGGTGGCGCCGACGCAATGCAGCTCTCCGCGCGCAAGCGCAGGCTTGATCAGGTTGGCGGCATCCATCGCACCATCGCCCTTGCCCGCGCCGACCAGCGTGTGCAGCTCGTCGATGAAGAGGATGATTTCCCCGGCGGCGGTCTCGATCTCCTTCAGAATGGCCTTCAGCCGCTCCTCGAAATCGCCGCGATACTTCGCGCCCGCGATCAGCGCGCCCATGTCCAGCGCCATCAGCCGCTTGTTGCGCAGAGATTCCGGCACGTCGCCGTCGATGATGCGTAGGGCCAGCCCTTCGGCGATGGCGGTCTTGCCGACGCCGGGTTCGCCGATCAGGACGGGGTTGTTCTTGGTGCGTCGCGACAGGACCTGCATGGCGCGGCGGATCTCCTCGTCGCGGCCGATGATCGGGTCGATCTTGCCATCGCGGGCGGCCTGGGTCAGGTCGCGGGCGTATTTCTCCAGCGCCTCATAGCTGTCCTCGGCGGATGCCGTGTCGGCGGTGCGGCCCTTGCGGATGTCCGTGATGGCGGTGTTCAGCGCCTGCGCGTTGACCTTGCCGGCGGTCAGCGCGTCGCGGGCGTTGGTGTTGACCATCGCCAGCGCCATCAGCACCCGTTCGGCGGGGACAAAGCTGTCGCCGGCCTTCTTGGCCACGGATTCCGCCTCGTCCAGCACGCGGACCAGCGACGGGTCGACATAGACCTGCCCGCTGCCCGAACCGCTGACCTTGGGCTGTTTCGCCACGGCGGCATCCACCGCCTCGCGCACGCGCTTGGCGTCGCCGCCCGCGCGGGTGATCAGGTTCGAGGCCAGGCCCTGATCGTCATCCATCAGCGCCTTGAGCAGATGCTCGGGCATCACGCGCTGCTGATTCTCTCGGATCGCGATGGTCTGGGCGGATTGCAGAAAGCCGCGCGACCGTTCCGTGAACTTGTCCATGTTCATCGGCAGTACTCCTTTTGCAAAGCCCCCGTGCTGGTGGCGCCCTGTTGCGGCACGCCCCGGTCCGGGTCTGGTGGATCAGATTTGGGGGGGTCGCGGGGTGGTTTCAAGCGTGCCATAAGCAGGCCGGAACAAAGAAGGGGACTGGGCGATGGATGACCGGCTGATCGTGGCGCTGGATGTGCCGAACGTGCTGGACGGGCTGGCCCTGGCAGAGACGCTGGGCGACGCTGTGGGGTTCTACAAGATCGGTCTGGGCATGCTGACCGGCGGCGGCCTGGCGCTGGCCAGTGAGCTGAAGCAGGACCACGGCAAGCGCATCTTTCTGGACATGAAGCTGTTCGACATCGGCGCCACGGTCGAGGCCGCGGTGCGGGGTCTGGCGCAGTTCGACCTGGATTTCCTGACCGTGCATGGCGACCCGCATGTGGTGGCGGCGGCGAAACAGGGGGCTGCGGGGTCCGACATGAAGATCCTGGCGGTCACCATCCTGACCTCGCTGGACCGGGCCGATCTGGATGCGGGGATGATGCGGCCGGGCGACCTGCACCAGATCACCGTGGAGCGCGCCGCCCGGGCCTTTGAGGCCGGGGCCGACGGCATCATCTGTTCCCCGCGCGAGGCCGCCGACATCCGCGCCCTGCCCGGATCGCGCCTGATCGTGACGCCGGGCGTTCGGCCCGCAGGGGCCGCCCTGGGCGATCAGAAGCGGGTCGAGACCCCGGCATCGGCCATCGCCGCCGGCGCGGACCACATCGTCGTCGGTCGCCCGATCTGGCAGGCCACGGACCCCCGCGCCGCCGCGCAGGCCATCCTGGCCGAGCTGGCCTAACCCGCGCCCATCGCGGCGATCCAGCGGCAGAAATGCGGGATCGCCCGCGGATGGCCCAGGTATTCAGCCACGGGCATCATCCGCCAGCACTGCCCCTCGTCGCCGAATCGGATCGCGGCGATCTGGTCGGCGCTGATCGGCCCTGTGAACAGCCAGGACACCATCCGCGGGTCGGCATGCGACACGAAGGGGCGCCCGGTCAGGCCGCCCGGGTCCAGCTGCAGGCCGAATTCCTCGGCCATCTCGCGCAGGGCGCAGGACAGGGGCGATTCGTCCCCCTCGCGGCCGCCCCCGGGCAGGTCCCAATGCGCCGCAAAGGGCAGGCCGGGCCGGTCGTCGCGCAAATAGACCAGCATCCGGTCGGCCTGCGTCAGCCACAGCTTGGCGCCGTGAAACGCCTCCATGCCTATTCCGCGGCGATCCGGCCGCCCGCGCGGTCCGCGCCAAGCGTGGCCAGCCCCGCGATCACGCGGGTCATCCGGGCGGCGAAATCGTCGAAATCGGGGCGTGGGGTGATGGTCGGTTCGTCCATATAGAGCGAGCGGTCGATCTCCAGCTGGACGACATGGACGTTCTGGGCCGGGCGGCCATAGGCCGCGCAGATATAGGCGCCGGAAAAGGGCGTGTTGCGGCGGATGGTCCAGCCTTCGGCCTCGACTGCGGCGCAGACGGCATCGGACACGCGGGCGGCGGCGGACAGCCCGTGCCGGTTGCCCAGCACCATGTCGGGCCGCGCGCCCTGCAGATGCGACAGCGCGTCATGGGGCATGGAATGCATGTCGATCAGGACGGCCTGCCCGAATCGGGCGCGGGCCTGGGCGATCAGCCCGGCCAACGCGATATGATAGGGCCGCCAGCAGGCGGCGATTCGGCGGTCGGCCTCGGCCCGGTCGATCTGGCGGTCGTGAATCACCCGGCCCTGGCTGACGACGCGGGGAATCACCCCCAGCCCGGCCAGGGTGCGCTGGTTCAGCGGATGGCGGGGCACGCCGCGCACGACCAGGGGGTCGATCTCGTCGGGGCCACGGTTGAGGTCCACGATGCAGCGCGGCACGCGGGCGGCCAGCGTCACCGCGCCCAGGGCCTGCGCCGGGGCGATCAGGCGGTCGACAAAGGCATCCTCGGACGAGCGCAGGACGGGCACGGGCAGGCGCGTGCCCTCCAGGAACCAGTCCGGATAGTCGCAGCCCGAATGGGGCGATGCGAAGATCACGCCCGACAGCCAGGTGTCGGGGCGGTGCAGCACATAGGGCAGGTCAGACTGTGACAAGGGCAGACCCCGGCATCCGGCGCAACGGTGCCATATAAACCCGAAAAATACCGGTCGGATAGGCCTTGAATACCCCGAAGACCCCCGGTATAGGCATTCCGACCGAGGGGGTTGCACCGGATTTTCGCAAGAAGACGGGGCCGCACCCAAGGACGGGCGGTTAGCTCAGCGGTAGAGCACTACGTTGACATCGTAGTGGCCACTGGTTCGATCCCAGTACCGCCCACCATTATTTCGCCGCCCCCGGCCACAACCGGGGGCATTTCGTTTTCCTGGCGGCAGCGCTGCGCCGCGATGATGGAGAAGACCGATGAAGGTTCGCAATTCGCTCCGCTCGCTCAAGAGCCGGCACCGCGACTGTCAGGTGGTGCGCCGCAAGGGCCGCATCTACGTGATCAACAAGACCAACCGCCGCTTCAAGGCCCGCCAGGGCTGATCGGCGCGCGTCCTGGCCGGGCATCCGGCAGGTCACGATCGAAACGACGAGACAACCCGCCCCGCAAGGCGGGTTTTTTCATCTTCGCGCAGGCCCTTTTGCCGCCGGTCCATTTGAGGTCCTGAGGGGCGGGCCGTGTTAAGGTTGTATCAACTTTTCCGTTCGGGGGCAGTTCCGACTGCGGTATTGTCGGGTCTGCGGCATGGGGCCGGTCAAAGGCGGGATCTGGGACGATGGTGATTCTGGGCGGAATTCTGGGAATGATGCTGGCCGGCCTGATGATCGATGTCGGCGGCATGTCTTCGTCGCAGCGAGAGCACGATGAGGACCAGGACGACCTGGACGGCCGCGACGACGACTCCGAGGCCCTGTCGCCGCTGACCCCCGAGCCCGCACCCGAGCCCGAGGCGCCGGATGAGGGGGATGTCGATTCGATCATCGAGGGGTTGGACGATCTGGACATCCTGATGGGCACGACGGGTCACGACCTGATACGCGGCGGGGGTGGCGGCGACGACCTTCGCGGTGGTCTGAGCCACGATACGATCCACTGCGGGGATGGCGACGACTGGATTCAGGGCGACGCCGCCTATGGGCCGGGCGGGAATGACGTGCTCCACGGCGGGGATGGCGACGATCTGCTGGCCGGGCAGGGCGGTGACGACCTGCTGTTCGGCGATGACGGCGACGACACGCTGATGGGCGGGGAGGGCGACGACACCTTGTTCGGGGGGGCGGGCGACGACATCCTGTCGGGCCATGACGGCGACGATCTGCTGGTCTCGACTGCCGGGTCGGACGACCTGGACGGGGGGCGGGGCAACGACGTGCTGATCGGCCATGACGGTCCCGAAACCGTCTGGATGAACGGCGGAGAGGGCGACGACACGCTGATGCCGGGGGCGAACGACTTTGCCTCGGGGAATGCCGGGTCGGATCTGTTCGTGCTGCGCCATACGGGGCAAGGCCTTGCCACCATTGCCGATTTCGACAGCACCGAGGATCGGCTGGTGCTGCATCTGGATGCCGGGATCGCCGCCGATGCGCAGGTGACCCTGCGCGAGGACCAGGACGGGACCTTCCTGCTGGAGGTCAATGGCGATCCGGTCGGGCGGTTGCTGCAGTCGGGCGGGCTGCGCGCCGAGGACGTGCAGATCGTGGCGGTTCGGGCCTGATGGGGCTTTCCTTTCGGGGCGGTTTCGGTTAGACGCGCCCATCCGCCGGGCATCCGGCCCTGCGGTGTTTCATGGACCTTGCTGGACGACATCCCGGCCTGCGCCCTCACCCTTCATCCGAAAGGAGATCCCGATGTCGATCACCGTCGAAGAAAAAGCCCGCGTCATCGCAGAATTCGGCACCAAGGAAGGCGACACCGGTTCGCCCGAGGTCCAGGTCGCGATCCTGACCTCGCGCATCGCCACCCTGACCGAGCACTTCAAGTCGCACAAGAAAGACAACCACTCGCGTCGTGGTCTGCTGATGATGGTCGCACAGCGCCGCAAGCTGCTGGACTATCTGAAGAAGAAGGAAGAGGCGCGCTATACCGCCCTGATCGGCAAGCTGGGCCTGCGTCGCTGAGGCGACGCCCCACCCGAACCGATGCCGGAACGCCCGCGACCCAGGTCGCGGGCGTTTTGCGTTAACGCAACGGCGCGCGTTGCCTGTTGCGCGGGATGGTGCCAGGATCGGGCGGGGTGCCGTCGGGGCCAGCGGGGGCTGGGATTTGGGCCGCACCGGGCATGCACCGCCAAGGCACAGGGCGTGCACAGCGCGTACACCGCTTGCGCGCGCCCCGTTAACCGGGTGTTGCGCCGGGCCGGGCCGTTAAAATTAGAGGCAATGTGGATTTGGTCTCTGTTTAATCAAAGGTTAAGGCTGCGGGATCACAACCCCCGGAGACCATCATGTTGATCAGCGGATTGACCGGCGGCTGGGGCGGCACACGCACCGCAGCCCCAACCGAGACCAAGACCACCGAACCCACGCCGACCCAGACGGCGCCCGCCGCGCAGGGAGAGACCGCCCCCGCCCAGCAGGTCGCCCCGGCCGAGGACAGCTGGGCCGCGGCCCCCGCCCCTGCGGACGAGGCGCCCGCCGCCCAGACCGCCCAGCAGGGCCAGGCGCAACCCGCCGCCAGCGACCCCGAGCGGATGGCCCGCGCGGTCGAGCGGGCCGAGCGTGAGGCGGCCCCGGCCTCGGTGTCGGTGACCACCGGCGCCCCGGCCCCCGCGTCGCGCAGCGCCGTGGACCAGGCCTCGGAGGAGGCGCAGGCCCGCAGCTTTGCCGAAGGCAAGCTGCAGCAGGAGCGTCTGACCAGCCTGGCGGCACGCAACTATGCCGCGATCCGCGACCTGTTCCGGGCCGAGGATACCCGCACCGCCGACCGCGTGGCGGCACCGGACGGGGGCCGCACCGCCGCCCCGGCCCTGAACCTGAAGGCCGCATGACGCGGCGGGGCTGACGGCCGCGCCGTCGCCCCGGCAGGACCCCGCCCGGATCGGGCGGGGTCGGTCACGCCACTTTCCAAACAGGGGAATTTCCTGTAAACGCCGAACATCTGCGACGTGAGGCCCGGCCCCGGGGCACATGCAAAGGATAGGGGCGGCGGCAATGGGGCCGCCATATGACATGGGTGGCCGGAGGGCCGGTGCACCCCTTGAGGACATCAGATGTTTGACGAAGTGAAGAAAACGATCCAGTGGGGTCAGGAAACCCTGACGCTGGAAACGGGCAAGGTTGCCCGCCAGGCAGACGGCAGCGTCATCGCCACCCTGGGCGAGACCAGCGTCATGGCCAACGTCACCTTTGCAAAAGCGCCGAAGCCCGGTCAGGACTTCTTCCCGCTGACGGTGCATTACCAGGAAAAATACTATGCCGCCGGCAAGGTCCCGGGCGGCTTCTTCAAGCGCGAGGCGCGTCCGTCGGAGAAGGAGACGCTGACCGCGCGCCTGATCGACCGTCCGATCCGCCCGCTGTTCGCCCCCGGCTTCAAGCATGAAGTGCTGGTGATGTGCACCGTGCTGTCGCACGACCTGGTCAACGATCCCGACATCGTCGCGATGATCGCCGCCAGCGCCGCGCTGACCATCTCGGGCGTGCCCTTCATGGGGCCGATCGCGGGTGCCCGCGTCGGGTTCTCGAACGGCGAATACGTGCTGAACCCCGAGGTCCAGGACATGGACCAGCTGCGCAACAACCCCGAACAGCGCCTGGACCTGGTCATCGCCGGCACCGCCGACGCGGTGATGATGGTCGAATCGGAAGCCTATGAGCTGACCGAGGAAGAGATGCTGGGCGCGGTCAAGTTCGGCCATGACGCGATCAAGCCGGTGATCGACCTGATCATCGACCTGGCCGAGGATGCCGCCAAGGAGCCGTTCGATTTCCAGTCGCCGGATTACAGCGCGCTGTACAACCGCGTGAAGTCGCTGGGCGAGGCCGACATGCGCGCCGCCTATGCGATCCGCGACAAGTCCGAGCGTCAGGAGGCGATCACCGCCGCCAAGGCATCGGTCAAGGACGCCCTGACCGAGGAAGAGCTGGCCGATGCCAACCTGGGTTCGGCGCTGAAGAAGCTGGAATCGGGCATCCTGCGCGGTGACATCATCAGCGGCGGCGCCCGCATCGACGGCCGCGACACCAAGACCGTCCGTCCGATCGTGTCCGAGGTCGGCATCCTGCCGCGCACCCACGGATCGTCGCTGTTCACCCGCGGCGAGACGCAGGCGCTGGTCGTGACCACGCTGGGCACCGGCGACGATGAGCAGATCATCGACGCGCTGCACGGCAACTCGCGCTCGAACTTCCTGCTGCATTACAACTTCCCGCCCTATTCGGTCGGCGAAGTGGGTCGTGTGGGCAGCCCCGGCCGCCGCGAGATCGGCCATGGCAAGCTGGCATGGCGCGCGCTGCAGGCGGTTCTGCCCGCGGCGACGGACTTCCCCTACACCATCCGCGTCGTGTCCGAGATCACCGAATCGAACGGGTCGTCCTCGATGGCGTCGGTCTGCGGCGGTTCGCTGTCGATGATGGATGCGGGCGTGCCGCTCAAGGCGCCGGTCGCCGGCGTGGCGATGGGCCTGATCCTGGAGGATGACGGCCGCTTCGCGGTGCTGACCGACATTCTGGGCGATGAGGATCACCTGGGCGACATGGACTTCAAGGTGGCGGGGACCGAGAACGGGATCACGTCGCTGCAGATGGACATCAAGGTCGCGGGCATCACCCCCGAGATCATGGAGCAGGCTTTGGCACAGGCCAAGGACGGCCGTCTGCACATCCTGCGCGAGATGGGCAACGCCCTGACCGAAGGCCGTCGCGAATTCAGCGAGCACGCGCCGCGCATCGAGACGATGCAGATCCCGACCGACAAGATCCGTGAAGTGATCGGTTCGGGCGGCAAGGTCATCCGCGAGATCGTCGAGGTTTCGGGCGCCAAGGTCGACATCAACGACGACGGCGTGATCAAGATCGCCTCGGCCAATGCCGATTCGATCAAGAAGGCCTACGACATGATCTATTCGATCGTGGCCGAGCCCGAAGAGGGCAAGGTCTATGTCGGCAAGGTCGTCAAGCTGGTCGATTTCGGCGCCTTCGTGAACTTCTTCGGCAAGCGGGACGGGCTGGTGCATGTCAGCCAGATCGCCAACCGCCGTCTGGGTCACCCCAACGAGATCCTGAAGGAGGGCCAGGAGGTCCGCGTCAAGCTGCTAGGCTTTGACGATCGCGGCAAGGTCCGTCTGGGCATGAAGATGGTCGACCAGGAGACCGGTGCCGAGATCGACGAGACGATGCAGGAATCGGCCGAGTGATCGACTGATCCCAAGCCGGCCCCGGTGCGTCCGGGGCCGGCTTTTTCATGCGAGGATGCTTGATGGTTGACTGGCCCGTTTTCGTGCTGACCCTGCCGGGCGACGATGCGCGACGCGCACCGCTCATGGCGCAACTGGACGCGTCGGGGGTGAGGGCCCAGCTGATCTTCGGCGTGGACGGGCGCCGCGGACTGCCCGCCGGATGCGAGGCGGAGATCGACCGCGATGCGGCCCGCATTCACATGGGTCGAAACATGACCGACGGGGAGTTTGCCTGCGCCCTGTCCCATCGTGCGATCTACCGGCGTGTCCTGGACGAGGGGCTGCCCGGCGCGATCATCCTTGAAGACGACGCGATCCTGCAGCCCGGCTTTGACACCGTGGTTCGCGAACCGCGCCTGGCCGAAATGCCGTTGGTCCTGATGGATTACGCCTATGGCCGCGCCCTGCCCCTGACGGGCCGTCCAGTCGGCAGCGTCACGGCGCATCGGGTGGCACTGTCCTGCACCATGGCCAATGCCTATTTCATCAGCGCCACGGGTGCGGCGGCCCTGCTGCGTGCCAGCACACCGGTGACGCGATGCGCCGATTGGCCGTGCTGTCTGTATGGCGTGAAGGCCTGGATGCTGTCGCCGCGTCTGGTCGGGCACCAGCCCCCCGGTGATGGCCGGGTGTCGCATCTGGATGCGGGACGTGATGCGGTGGCGTCCAATCGGGTTCGACCGGGTCGGCCTGCTGGGTCTGGCGCCGTGTCGGAATGGGTCCGACGCAGGATTTCCGTCCGGGTCGGCCGCGAAAAGGGACAGCGATGATGACTTTGCCGCTTTTGATCCTGACGATGAAATGGGGCACGCTCTATTCCAGCGATGACGTGAACCGGCTGGCGGAACAGGTGCGCCGGCATCTGGACCGGCAGCACCGCTTCATCTGCTTTACCGACGATGCCTCGGGGCTGGACCCGCGCATCGAGGCGCTGCCCCTGCCCGAACTGGGCCTGCCTGAGGGGCATGGCGACACGCGCTGGCGCAAGCTGGCGCTGTTCCGGCGCGATCTGGGGGGGCCGGAGGCCGCCCTGTCCGGGACGGCGCTGTTTCTGGACATCGACCTGGTGGTGGTGGACGATCTGGGGCCGTTCTTCGATTTGCCGGGCGATTTCTTCATCATCCGCGACGACGACCTGTTCCGCGCCAAGCCCCTGCGCCGCGTCAATCCGGCCCGCGACCGGTTCCTGCACAGCGTCGGCAATTCCAGCGTGTTCCGTTATCAGGTGGGTGCGCATGGCTATGTGCTGGACGCCTATCTGGCCGATCCGGCGGCGGCCACGCGGGACTACGAGATCAGCCAGCAGTTCCAGTCGGCGCAGCTGGCCGCGCACGGGCATCTGCACTATTGGCCCAAGGGCTGGTGCGTCAGCTTCAAGAACGACTGTGTGCCGCGCAATCTGGTCAGCTATCTGCGCGACCCGTCGTTGCCCGAAGGCGCGAAGATCGTGCTGTTCGCAGGCGCGCCCAAGATGGAGGACGTCTTTTCCGGGCGCGGGCACAAATGGTACCGGCGCATCGGTGATATCGGCTGGCTGCGCAAGGCCTGGGAAAACCCGTGATCTCTGACGCGTTCCGCCGGTTCAAGCGGCGCCGCCGCCAGGCCCGCGCCCTGGCCGAAATCGCCGCGCGGCCCGACCGGCCAGGCCGCCCGCACGGTTTGTCCGGCCCGCTGATCGTGTCGCTGACCAGCCATGCCGCGCGTTTCGCCACGCTGGCGCCGACATTGCGCGCGCTGACCCGCCAGACTGTGCAGCCCGACCGTCTGATCCTATGGCTGGACGAGGGCGATCAGCACCGCCTGCCGCCGGAGGTCGCGGCGATGCCGGGGCTGGAGATCCGCATCTGTCCCGACTGGCGGTCCTACAAGAAGATCATCCCGACGCTGATGGCGCATCCCGATGCCTTTGTCGCCACCGCGGATGACGATCTGTTCTATCCCGCCGATTGGCTGGAGCGGCTGGTGGCGGTGGTGGCCGGGGGCGCGGGCATCGCCTGCCTGCGCGCGCATCGGGTGGTGATGGCCGGCACGGCCCCTGCCGGATACGAGGATTGGGATCACAACATCGCAGTGCCCGAAGCGGGACCGCTGGTCTTTCCGACCGGCGTGTCGGGTGTGATCTATGCGCCCGGCGTGTTTCATGCGGATGTGACCCGGGACGATCTGTTCATGCGCCTGGCGCCGGGGGCGGATGACATCTGGCTTTACTGGATGCACCGGCTGGCCGGATCGCGGCCCGCCAAGACCGGCGGACGGGCACGCATTCTGGAATGGCAAGGCAGCCAGGCCGTCAGCCTGCGGTCGGTGAACCGCCCCGCGGCCGGGCAGGGCGGCAATGACCGGGCCATCGCCGCCCTGATGGGCAATTACGGCTGGCCGTGATCAGGCCGGGTCCTTGGCAAAGCGCAGATAGGGCAGCTTGATGTCCAGGGGGCCGTATTTCGCCTCGGCCGCCTTGTCGTCCAGCGACAGGGCCACGATCACGTCCTGGCCGGGCACCCAGTTCGCGGGGGTGGCGATGGGCTGGCCGTCGGTCTTGATGATCGCGTCCAGCGCGCGCAGGATCTCGGCGAAGTTGCGGCCGATGGTCATGGGATAGATCATCATCAGCTTGATCTTCTTGTCGGGGCCTACGATGAACACCGTGCGCACGGTGGCGCTGTCGGCGGGGGTGCGGCCGTCGGGCAGATAGGCCTCGGCGGGCAGCATGTCATAGGCCTTGGCGACCGTCAGCGAGGTGTCGTCGATGATCGCGAAATTGGCCGGGGTGCCGGCGAACTGCGCGATGTCGCGTTTCCATTTCACGTGCTCCTCGACCGTGTCGACGGACACGCCCAGGACCTTGGTGTTGCGCTTTTCGAACTCTCCGGCCAGCTGGGCCACGGCGCCGAATTCGGTGGTGCAGACGGGGGTGAAGTCCTTGGGGTGGCTGAACAGGATCGCGTAGCTGTCGCCCAGCCAGTCGTGAAAGCGGATCTGGCCCTCGGTCGAATCGGTGGTGAAGTCGGGGGCGATGTCATTGATGCGCAGTCCCATGGGGATGTCCTTTCAGCCGGTTGCGGTTCGCCCATAGATAAGCGCTGCGGCGGCAAATGGAAGGCCGTGGCGGCGCGACATATTCGCGTTCCTGCATGCGTCCGGCTGCGGGGTTGCGGCGGGCGCGGCGCGGTGACAGGCTTTGCGCATGATGCATGAGGAGTGCGAGATGTCCCAGATTTTGGACCAGCGGAAATTCTATATCGCCGGGGCCTGGGTGGCCCCGGCACAGGCGCGCGACCTGGAGGTGATCGACCCCTCGACCGAGGAGGCGGTGGCGGTGATCTCTCTCGGCGGGCAGGCGGATACGGATGCCGCGGTGGCCGCGGCCAAGCGCGCCTTTCCGGCCTGGGCCGCGACGCCGCCCGCCGAGCGTCTGGCCGTGGTCGAGCGTATCCTGGAGGTGTACGAGCGCCGCATGCCCGATATCGCCCGCGCGATCAGCCTGGAGATGGGCGCGCCCCAGGACATGTCGCTGGCCGATCAGGCCGAGGCCGGGGCCTGGCACACGCGCAATTTCATCACCGCCTTCAAGGAGTTCCAGTTCGTGCGTCCCCTGGGCCCGCATGCGCCGACCAGCATGGTCGCATGGGAGCCGGTGGGCGTGGTCGGGCTGATCACGCCCTGGAACTGGCCGATGAACCAGGTGACGCTGAAGGTGATCCCGGCGCTGCTGGCGGGCGATACCTGCGTGCTGAAACCGTCCGAGATCGCGCCCCTGTCGTCGATGGTCTTTGCCGAGGTGCTGCACGAGGCGGGCGTGCCCGCGGGCGTTTTCAACCTGGTGAACGGCGACGGGGCGGGCGTGGGCAGCCAGCTGTCGGTGCATCCCGACGTCGAGATGATCAGCTTTACCGGGTCGACCCGCGCAGGCATCGCGATCAGCAAGGCGGCGGCGGACAGCCTGAAGAAGGTCGTGCTGGAGCTGGGCGGCAAGGGCGCCAACATCGTCTTTGCCGATGCCGACGACAAGGCGGTGGTGCGGGGCGCGCGGCATTGCTTCTACAATACCGGCCAGTCCTGCAACGCGCCGACGCGGATGCTGGTCGAGCGGTCGGTCTATGATCGCGCCGTCGAGGTCGCCGCCCGGGTGGCCGAGGAGACCGCCGTGGCGACCGCCCATCAGCCGGGCAAGCATATCGGCCCGGTGGTCAGCCGCCAGCAATGGGACAAGATCCAGGGCCTGATCCAGGCGGGCATCGACGAAGGCGCGCGCCTGGTCGCGGGCGGCACCGGCCTGCCCGAGGGGGTGAACCGCGGCTATTTCGTGCGGCCGACGGTCTTCGCGGATGTGTCCAACGACATGACCGTGGCGCAGCAGGAGATCTTTGGCCCGGTGCTGTCGATCATCCCCTTCGATACCGAGGAGGAGGCCGTGGCCATCGCCAATGACACGCCCTACGGCCTGACGAACTATGTCCAGAGCCAGGACGGCGCGCGCCGCAACCGCGTGGCGCGGCAGCTGCGGTCGGGCATGGTCGAGATGAACGGCGAATCGCGCGGGGCCGGGTCGGCCTTTGGCGGCGTCAAGAAATCGGGCCGCGCCCGCGAAGGCGGGGTGATGGGGCTGGAGGAGTTCATGGACAGCAAGGCCATCAGCGGATGGGACCGCGACGCCTGACCCTTGGCGCGGGTATGCGTCCCGCGCCGCGGGGGGGGGGGGGGGGGGGGGGGGGGGGGGGGGGGGGGGGGGGGGGGGGGGGGGGGGGGGCGGGGGGGGGCGGGGGGGGGGGGGGGCGCGCGGG
>NZ_SUNH01000001.1 GCF_005048265.1 Paracoccus hibiscisoli | reverse complement strand
ACGCCCATCCGCGGTGGGTCCCGCGCCGCCTTACCCGGGGGGGGGGTAGGCGCCCCGCCCCGCGCCGGGGGGACTTCCCGTCCCCCCGGACCCCCCTGCGGGGATATCCCGCCAGCCGAGGCACGGCAGGGTAAGGCGCATGCGGGGGGTGCCCGCGGGGGCATCGCCCCCGCCGCGAAAGATGGCCCCCTCGATGGGGGCCGGCTTTCGCCGCCACCGCCCGGAGGGCAGAGGGCGACGTCGGTTCAGGCCTGTGGCCGAGATGCGGGGATCAGGCGATCTCGGCCAGGAAGATGTAGCCCGCGCCGTAGATCGTCTTGATCAGGCGGGGGTTCTTGGGGTCCTCGCCCAGCTTCGTGCGCAGCCGCGAGATGCGCACGTCCATCGCGCGGTCAAAGCTGTCGCCGGCCGAGCCGCCCAGGGTCTCCAGCATCTGCGCCCGGGTGATCAGGCGGCGGGGGTTGTCGGTGAACAGGCGCAGGACCTCGGCCTCGGCGTGGGACAGGGGCGTTTCCGTGCCGTCGGGCGCGGCCAGCAGATAGCGGTCGAAATCCGCGGTCCATCCCGCAAAGCGCAGGGTTTGGGGGCGGTGCGCCGTGCCTTGGGCGGGCTTGCGCAGGCGGGCGCGGATGCGGGCCACGACCTCGGCCGGCTCGAACGGCTTGGTGATGTAGTCGTCGGCCCCCAGCTCCAGCCCCGTCACCCGGTCCTGCACCTGGGCGCGCCCCGACACGATGATGATCACCGCCCCCGAATCGGAGGCCAGCCTGTGCACCAGCGCCAGCCCGTCCCGGTCGGGCAGGCCCAGGTCGATCAGGCAGGCATCGGGCGTGATGCGGCGCAGTGCCGCCTCGAACTCGGTCGCGCGGGCAAAGCACTGGGTGCGAAACCCCGCCTGTTCCAGCGCGGCGGACAGCAGGCGGCGGATCTCGGGCTCGTCGTCCAGGATGGCGATCAGGGGGACTTCGGTCATGGGGTATCCTCAGCTGAGGGCCGGAGCGCGGAAAGCGCCGCCGCCAGCCGGGCCTGCGAAAAGGGTTTGGTCAGCACCGGCCCCGGCGCCAGATCGCGCAACGGGTCCCCCGGCGGCAGCGAGGTCATCAGGATCAGCGGCACCCCGCCCGGCGCGACGCGGGCCATCTCGACGCCCAACCCGTCGCCCAGCTGGATGTCCGACAGGATCACCCCCAGATCGGGCAGGTCGGTCAGCGCCCGCGCCTCGGACAGAGACGCGGCCTCGATCACCGCATGACCTAGACCGGTCAGCTGGTCGCGGACCTGCGCGCGGATCAGGTCGTCATCCTCGACCAGCAGCACCATCCGCCGCGTCACCGGGCGCCAGGGCAGGCGCAGCATCACCTGCGCGCCGCGTGGCCCGTTGGACAGGCGCATCGTGCCGCCGACCATCTTGGTCTGGTCATAGACCATCGACAGGCCCAGGCCCGACCCCTGACCCTTTTTCGTGGTGAAGAACGGCTCGGTCGCGCGCGTCAGCGCCTCGGGGGTGAAGCCGGGGCCGGTATCGCCGACCGACAGCTCCAGCCAATCGCCGCTGCGCCGCGCCTTGAGCGTGATGACCCCCGGCGCGGTCATCGCCGCATTCGCGTTCAGCACCAGGTTCAGCAGCGAATCCTGCAGCGCGCCGGGGTCCAGCAGCAGCTGTCCCGGCGGCAGGGCCACGGCCAGGTCCAGCCGCGTGCCCTCGGCCAGCGACGGGCGTGCCAGAACCGCCAGATCGTCCAGCAGCGCGGGCAGGTCGGTGGGCTCCAGCGCGGGTTCGCGCGCGCCGGTGATCTGCGCCAGCCGGTCCAGCAGGGACGCCCCGCGCCGGGCGGCGGCCAGCGTCGCCTGGACGTCCTCGGCCGCATCAGAGGGCAGATCGCGGGCGGCCAGACGCGCCTGAAGGCCCAGGATGATCGTCAGCAGGTTGCCGAAATCATGCGCCATGCCGCTGGTCAGCCGCGCCGCCAAGTTGCGCCGCGCGGCATGGGCCAGCGCCTCGCGCGACTGGACCTCGGCGCTGACATCGGTGGAGAGGATATAGACCCCCTGGCCGTCGCGGTCCGGCGTCAGCGCGATGCGGATGCGCCGCCCCGAGGTGGGGTGCGTGATCTCGAACACCTGCGGATCGCCGGCCAGCGCGCGCTCCATGTAGGGGCGCAGGGTGCGGGCCGTGGCGGCCCCCAGAGCCTCCTCCAGCGTCAGGCCGACGATGTTGCCCGCGGCGCCGGGAAAGACCACCGGCAGCCGCCGGTTGGAAAAGGTATAGCGCAGCTGCGCGTCCATATGGGCGATATGGGCGGGGACCATCTCGGTCACCTGGCGGGTGCGGGCCTCGGTCCGGGTCAGGATGCGCTGCGCCTCGGACAGGGCGGCGTTGGTCGCGGCCAGCTTGCGGTTCGCCGCCGCCAGCCGTTCGGCATTCAGCAGCACCTGTTCGGACAGCGCGTCTGAGCGCGCCCGCAGCAGCTGTTCCTGGCGCTTGATGTCGGTGATGTCGGTATAGACGGTGACCCAGCCCCCCTGGGTCAGGGGTGCCCCCTCGACCGCGACCCACCGGCCATCGGCGCGTTCGCGTTCGAAGTAATGCGGCTGGAAGGTCCGGGCCTGCGCCACGCGCAGCGCCACCGCCGATTCGGGGTCCTGGACCCGGCCATATTCGCCGCGCCGGGCCAGATAGCGGATCGTGTCCTCAAAATGCGTGCCGGGGCGGGTCAGCGCGTCGGGCAGATCGAACATCGCCTGATACTGCCGGTTGGCCACCGCCAGCCGCAGATCGGCGTCAAAGATCGACAGCGCCTGCCCGATCAGGTTCAGCCCCGACAGGGTCAGGTCGTCGCGGATCGCCTCCGGGGTGATCGGTGCGGCGGGCTGGGTCATGGGGTCTCCTCCGGGGCAAAGCGTTAGCACCGGCGGGGCCTTTGCGAAAGCGGCGTAACATTTTGTTGGAATCGGGCAAAACTGGCGCAAGGATTGGGGCCAAAGCTGACCGGGCCGCAACAGCACGGGGAGGTGCCGCGCGGCCGGGTGCAACAGCGCCTTGAGGGAGGACAGATGACCGTTCACACAACGCCCCCGGGCGACCTGCAATCCGTGCCCGCCCTACTGGCGCGCAACGTCGCCCGGTTCGGCGACAGGCCGGCCTATCGCGAAAAGGAATACGGGATCTGGCAGAGCTGGACCTGGTCCCAGGCCGCCGATCAGATCCGCGCCCTGGCGATGGGCCTGATGGCGCAGGGGCTGAAGCCCGGCGATCACATGGCGATCATCGGGCGCAACCGCCCGGCGCATTACTGGGGCATGATCGCGGCGCAGATGTGCGGCGCGGTGCCGGTGCCGCTCTATCAGGACGCGGTCGCGGCCGAGATGGCCTATGTGCTGGACCATTGCGGCGCGCGTTTCGTGCTGTGCGGCGATCAGGAGCAGGTCGACAAGGTGCTGGAGGTCGAGCAGACCACCGGCGCCAGCGCCCGCATCATCTACACCGACGCGCGGGGCCTGCGGAAATACGACCATGACAACATGGCGTCGCTGGCAGACGTACAGGCGCAGGGCCGCGCCGGGGCGGCGACGCTGGGGCCGCGGCTGGACGCGATCATTGCGGGGCTGGATTACGATAGCACCTGCGTGATGCTGTATACCAGCGGCACGACCGGCAAGCCCAAGGGCGTGGTCCTGTCCAACCGCAACATCATCGAGACCGCCCGCAACACCGCCGAATTCGACAACCTGACCGAGATCGAGGAGATCGTGGCCTATCTGCCGATGGCCTGGGTCGGCGATTTCATCTTTTCGATGGGTCAGGCGATGTGGTCCGGCTTTACCGTGAACTGCCCCGAAGGGGCGCACACGATGATGACCGACATGCGCGAGATCGGCCCGACCTATTTCTTTGCCCCGCCGCGCGTGTTCGAGACGCAGCTGACATCGGTCATGATCCGCATGGAGGATGCCAGCCGCATGAAGCGTTGGCTGTTCAAGCGCGGCATGGCAGTGGCGCATCGCGCCGGCCCCGCGCTGTTGGACGGCAAGACGGTCAGCTTTGGCGACAAGCTGGCCTATGCGCTTGGCAAGCTGTTCGTGTTCGGGCCGCTGAAAAACACCTTGGGCCTCAGCCGCGTGCGCGTGGGTTATACCGCCGGAGAGGCGATCGGCCCCGAGATCTTTGATTTCTACCGCAGCCTGGGCATCAACCTGAAGCAGCTTTATGGCCAGACCGAGGCGTCGGTCTTTATCACCCAGCAGCCCGACGGGCAGGTGCGCTCCGATACGGTCGGCGTGCCCAGCCCCGGCGTCGAGGTCCGCATCGGCGATAACGGAGAGGTCTATTACCGCAGCCCCGGCACCTTCGTCGAATATTACAAGAACGCCGACAGCACCGCATCGACCAAGGATGCCGAGGGTTGGGTGGCAACGGGCGATGCCGGGTTCTTCGAGGAGGCGACCGGCCATCTGCGCATCATCGACCGCGCCAAGGACGTGGGCAAGATGGCCGACGGCACGATGTTCGCGCCCAAATATGTCGAGAACAAGCTGAAGTTCTATCCCAACATCCTGGAGGCTGTGGTCATCGGCAACGGCCGCGAATTCTGCACCGCGATGATCAACATCGACCTGACCGCGGTGGGCAACTGGGCGGAAAGGAACAACATCGCCTATGGCAGCTATCAGGAGCTGGCGGGCCACCCGCAGGTCTATGCCCAGATCCGCGAGCATGTCGAGGCGGTGAACGCCTCCGTGGCGCAGGACCCGATGCTGTCGGGCTGCCAGGTCCATCGCTTCCTGGTGCTGCACAAGGAGCTGGACCCCGATGACGGAGAGATGACCCGCACCCGCAAGGTCCGCCGCGCCGTCATCACCGAGAAGT
Organism: Paracoccus hibiscisoli; assembly: GCF_005048265.1. Classification (GTDB taxonomy): domain Bacteria; phylum Pseudomonadota; class Alphaproteobacteria; order Rhodobacterales; family Rhodobacteraceae; genus Paracoccus; species Paracoccus hibiscisoli. The sequence goes on along the minus strand of NZ_SUNH01000001.1, from coordinate 75,452 downwards.
TCCACGACCTGGTCACCGCGCTCTATGACGGCTCGACCAGCATCCATACCCGCACCGAGGTCACCTATGAGGATGGCCGCAAGGGTGCGATCAGCGCGACCCTGCGCATCGAGGATGCCCGCGTCTTCGGCGACGCGGCCCGCCAGAAGGTAGCAGCCCAATGAACGCGATGACCCAGGACGGCTATGTCACCGCCGACGGGCGCCAGATCGGCCCCGTGGTGATGGAGCTGCGAAACATCACCCTGCGCTTTGGCGGCGTGGTCGCCATCAAAGACATCAGCTTTGACATAAGGCAGGGAGAGATCCGCGCGATCATCGGCCCGAACGGGGCGGGCAAGTCGTCGATGCTGAACGTGATTTCGGGGTTCTATCACCCGCAGGACGGCCAGGTGATCTTCAAGGGCCAGGTGCGCCCGGCGATGAAGCCCTATCAGGTCGCCCGTCTGGGCATCGCCCGCACCTTCCAGAACATCGCGCTGTTCGAAGGCATGTCGGTCCTGGACAACATCATGACCGGCCGCCTGAACAAGATGAAGGCGGGGTTCCTGTCCCAGGCCCTCTGGTGGGGGGCCGCTGAGCGCGAGGAGATCGAGAACCGCGCCGCGGTCGAGCGGATCATCGACTTTCTGGAAATCCAGAATATCCGCAAGACGCCCGTGGGCCGTCTGCCCTATGGCCTGAAAAAGCGGGTCGAGCTGGCCCGTGCACTGGCGGCCGAGCCGAACCTGCTGCTTCTGGACGAGCCGATGGCCGGCATGAACGTCGAGGAAAAGGAGGACATGTCCCGCTTCATCCTGTCCGTGAACGACGAATTCGGCACCACGATCTGCCTGATCGAACACGACATGGGCGTGGTCATGGACCTGTCCGACCGCGTGGTCGTGATGGATTACGGCAAGAAGATCGGCGACGGCACGCCCTCCGAGGTGCGCAGCAACCAGGCGGTGATCGACGCCTATCTGGGGGTGGCCCATGACTGACCGCATGACTGACCCGAAAGGAACCGCGTGATGGACCAATTCATTTTCGGCATGGAGGTCGTGATGAACGGCCTGATGACCGGGGTCATGTATGCGCTGGTGGCGCTGGGCTTCGTGCTGATCTTCAAGGCGTCGGGGGTGTTCAACTATGCCCAGGGCGTGATGGCGCTGTTCGCGGCGCTGACGCTGGTGGGCATCCAGAACGGCCAGGTGCCCTTCGCGCATCTGATCAACGCGACCTTCGGGACCTCGCTGCACCATTTCGGCTGGACGGTGCCTGCGGTGCTGGCCGTGGCGCTGACCGCGCTGGTCATGGTGCTGCTGGCCTTCCTGATCGAAAAGCTGGTCCTCCAGCACCTGGTCGGGCAGGAGCCGATCATCCTGTTCATGGCGACCATCGGGCTTGCCTATTTCCTTGAGGGTCTGGGCGACGTGATGTGGGGCGCCGACATCAAGACGCTGAACGTGGGCCTGCCGCAGGGCATCTCGGACGGCATCGAGGAGGTCACCGCCACCTGGTTCGGCTACGGCTTCTTCATCGACCGGCTGGACCTCTGGGCCACGCTGATCGCAGCGATGCTGGTCGCAGCACTGGTGGCCTTCGCGCAATACACCAAACAGGGCCGCGCCATGCGGGCCGTGGCCGACGACCATCAGGCGGCGATGTCGGTTGGCATCTCGCTGCGCTTCATCTGGGTGATGGTCTGGTCGATCGCGGGCTTCGTGGCCCTGGTCGCGGGCATCATGTGGGGCACGAAATCGGGGGTCCAGTTCAGCCTGTCGCTGATCGCGCTCAAGGCGCTGCCGGTGCTGATGCTGGGCGGCTTCACCTCGATCCCCGGCGCCATCGTGGGCGGCCTGATCATCGGCGTGGGTGAGAAACTGTTCGAATTCACCATCGGCCCCATGGTCGGCGGCGCGACCGAGAACTGGTTCGCCTATGTGCTGGCGCTGATCTTCCTGGTGTTCCGACCCCAGGGCCTGTTCGGCGAACGCATCATCGAACGGGTGTGACCATGCCCCTTCTTCTTCAGAAAAATATCCCGGGGGTGCGGGGGCTGGCCCCCGCGGCGACGGCAGCACAGGGAACGACCGCATGATCTATCGCGAGGCAGGCGACTTCAAGACCAGCTACCGGGACGACAGCCAGACCTTTCCGATCCGGCTGGACCGCTGGGGCTATTACGCGATCCTGGCGGTGGCTTTCGGCATCATCCCCTTCGTCATCAACGATTACTGGGCCAATGCGGTGCTGGTGCCCTTCCTGATCTACGCGATCGCGGCGATGGGGCTGAACATCCTGACCGGCTATGCCGGACAGGTCAGCCTGGGCACCGGCGGCTTCATGGCGGTGGGCGCCTATGCGGTCTACAAGCTGATGACGGCATTTCCGGATGTCAGCATCGCCATCCACGTGCTGCTGGCGGGGCTGATCACCGCCGCGGTCGGCGTCCTCTTCGGCCTGCCCAGCCTGCGCATCAAGGGGTTCTACCTGGCGGTCGCGACGCTGGCCGCGCAGTTCTTCCTGGTCTGGCTCTTCAACAAGGTGCCGTGGTTCTACAACTACTCGGCCTCGGGCCAGATCACCGCGCCGACGCGCACCGTGTTCGACCAGGCCGTGACCGGCCCCGCCGCCAGCGCGCCCGCGAAATACCTGGTCTGCCTGGTCTTTGCCTTTGCTCTGGCGTGGCTTGCGCGCAACCTGACGCGGGGCAGCCTGGGCCGCAAATGGATGGCGATCCGCGACATGGACATCGCGGCCGAGATCATCGGCGTGAACCCGCTCCGCGCGAAACTGTCGGCCTTTGCGGTCAGCAGCTTCTTCGTGGGCATCGCGGGCGCGCTCTTGTTCGCGGTCTATCTGGGGGCGGCCGAGGTCGGCGAGGCCTTCGGCATCAACAAGAGCTTTCTGGTGCTGTTCATGATCATCATCGGCGGCCTGGGCAGCATCTTCGGCAGCTTTGCCGGCGCGGCCTTCCTGGTCCTGCTGCCGGTGCTGCTGAAGAACACCCTGGTCGGTACGCTTGGCTGGCCCACCGATCTGGCCGCCCATATCGAGCTGATGATCGTGGGCGCGCTGATCGTGACCTTCCTCATCGTCGAGCCGCACGGCCTGGCGCGCCTGTGGCGCCTGGCCAAGGACAAGCTGCGCCTCTGGCCGTTTCCGCATTAAACCGAAGAACCGGGCAACCGGCATCGCATCTCTGGGAGGAGACCCGCAATGAAACTGACCCTTGCCGCCCTGGCCACCACGATGATGGTCGCGACCCCCGCCCTGGCCGATCTGATCGTGCCGAACATGTCCTATCGGACCGGGCCCTATGCCGCGAACGGCATCCCCTATGCCGACGGCTTTGCCGATTACTTCACCCTGCTGAACGAACGCGACGGCGGCATCGGCGGCCAGCTGGTGCAGGTCCCCGAATGCGAGACGGCCTATAACACCGAAAAAGGCGTCGAGTGCTATGAATCGCTGCGCACCCAGAACCCGCTGGTGCTGAACCCGCTGTCGACGGGCATCACCTATCAGCTGATCCCGCGCATCAGCCAGGACGGCATCCCGCTGTACACGCCGGGTTACGGGCGCACCTCGGCCAAGGATGGTTCGGTGTTTGAATGGGTGTTCAACGCGCCTGCGAACTACTGGGACGGGGCCTCGGTCGCGGTCAAGCACATCCTGGAGCAGGAGGGCGGCGATCTGTCCGGCAAGAAGATCGCGCTGGTCTATCACAACTCGGCCTATGGCAAGGAGCCGATCCGCACCCTGGAGGAGCTGTCCGAAAAGCACGGGTTCGAGCTGAACCTGCTGCCGGTCGATGCGCCCGGTCAGGAGCAGAAGTCGCAATGGCTGCAGATCCGCCGCGACCGGCCCGACTATGTGATCATGTATGCCTGGGGCGTGATGAACCAGGTCGCGATCCAGGAGGCCGTGAACATCCGCTTTCCGATGGACAAGTTCATCGGCATCTGGTGGTCGGGATCGGAAAACGACGTGCGCGCGGCGGGTGCCGGGGCGGATGGCTACAAGGCGCTGACCTTCCACGGGGTGGGCCGCGACTATCCGCTGTATGACGACCTGCAGCAATACGTCTATGACGCGGGCAAGGCCGCGGGTGCGGGGGATCAGGCGGGCAGCGTGCTGTATTCGCGCGGCGCCTATGCGGCGCTGGTGATCGCCGAGGCCATCGCCAAGGCGCAGGAGCTGGCCGGCACCCCTGAGATCACGCCCGCGCAGATGCGCGACGGCTTCGAGGCGCTGGAGATCACCGCCGAGCGCATGGCAGAGCTTGGCCTGCCCGATTTCGGCGCCCCCATCGCGCTGTCCTGCCAGAATCACGGCGGCGACGGCCTGGCCCGCGTGCAGCAGTGGAACGCCGGTGAGGGCAGCTGGTCGCTGATCACCGACTTCATCGAGCCGGATGCCGAGATCCTGGACCCGCTGGTCCAGGAGGACAGCGCGGCCTACGCCGCCGAGGCGGGCCTGACCGCGCGCTGCAACTGATCCATGACCGGCGGCGGTTACCCCGCCGCCGGTTCCGCAATCAAGGGGACCGCCCATGTTCGATGCCGAGAACCGCGAGACGCTGCTGGATGTGAACAACATCGAGGTCATCTATAACCACGTCATCCTGGTGCTGAAGGGTGTCAGCCTGACCGTCCCGAAAGGCGGCATCACCGCGCTGCTGGGGGGCAACGGGGCGGGCAAGACGACGACGCTCAAGGCGATCTCGAACCTGCTGGCCAGCGAACGGGGCGAGGTGACCAAGGGCTCGATCACCTATCAGGGCGACAACATCACCGCCCAGGACCCCGCATCGCTGGTCCGGCGCGGCGTCATCCAGGTGATGGAGGGCCGCCACTGCTTCGAGCACCTGACGGTCGAGGAGAACCTGCTGACCGGCGCCTATACCCGCCGCGACGGATCGGCGGCGATCAAGCGCGACCTGGAGATGGTCTATGAGTATTTCCCGCGCCTGCGCGAGCGGCGCAAGAGCCAGGCGGGATACACCTCGGGCGGTGAGCAGCAGATGACCGCGATGGGCCGCGCGCTGATGTCGCGCCCGCAGATGATCCTGCTGGACGAGCCGTCGATGGGCCTGGCCCCGCAGCTGGTCGAGCAGATCTTTCAGATCGTCAAGGCCGTGAACGAGGGCGAGGGCGTGACCTTCCTTCTGGCCGAGCAGAACACCAACGTGGCGCTGCGCTATGCCCATCAGGGCTATATCCTGGAGAATGGCCGCGTGGTGATGGAGGGTCCGGCAGCCCAGCTGCGCGAGAACCCGGACGTCAAGGAATTCTATCTGGGCATGTCGGACGAGGGACGCAAATCGTTCCGCGACGTGCGCAGCTATCGCCGGCGCAAGCGCTGGCTGGCCTGAGGGGGTCATCATGGGATATTACGACGAACTGGAAACGCGCGACGAAGGCCAACGCGCCGAGGCGCTGGCCGCGGCGCTGCCGGTGGCGCTGTCACGCGCCCGCACCGCGCCCGCGCTGGCGCGCCTTTTGCGCGATGTGGACCCGGCATCCGTGACCGACCGGGCCGCGCTGGCTCGCCTGCCGGTGATCCGCAAGGCCGAGCTGTCCGAGGCGCAGAAGAAATCGCCGCCCTTCGGCGGCTTCACCACCCGGCTGGCCGCCGAATTCGACCATGTGTTCCAAAGCCCCGGCCCGATCTATGAGCCGGGGCGCCGCGAGGGCGACTGGTGGCGGTTGGGGCGGTTCCTGCATGCCTCGGGCGTGGGGCGGGGGGATATCGTGCAGAACTGTTTCGGCTATCACCTGACGCCTGCGGGGATGATGTTCGAATCGGGCGCGCGGGCCGTCGATGCCGCCGTGCTGCCCGCGGGCACCGGCCAGACCGAATTGCAGGTCCGCGCGGCGGTGGATATCGGCACGACCTGCTATGCGGGCACGCCCGATTTCCTCAAGGTGATCCTGGACCGCGCCGACGAGATGGGCGAGGTGCTGTCCTTCACCAAGGCGGTGGTGGGCGGCGGCGCGCTGTTCCCGTCGCTGCGCGCGCTGTACGCGGACCGGGGGATCGTGACGCGGCAATGCTATGCGACCGCCGATCTGGGCAACATCGCCTATGAGAGCGAGGCGCTGGAGGGGATGATCGTCGATGAGGGCGTGATCGTCGAGATCGTGCGCCCCGGCACCGGCGATCCCGTCCCCGAGGGCGAGGTCGGAGAGGTCCTGGTGACCACGCTGAACCCCGATTATCCGCTGGTGCGCTTTGCCACGGGCGATCTTTCGGCGGTGATGTCGGGCACCAGCCCTTGTGGTCGGACAAACATGCGCATCAAGGGATGGATGGGACGCGCCGATCAGACCACCAAGATCAAGGGCATGTTCGTGCGCCCCGAACAGGTCGCGGCCCTGGTCGCGCGCCATGCGGACGTGTCGCGCGCCCGCGTCATCGCCGACCGCCAGGGAGAGATGGACGTGATGACCGTCCAGCTGGAGACGGCGGGGCAGGGCGGCGATTACGCGGCCTCGGTCATGGAGACGCTGAAGATGCGCGCCGACGTGCAGCTGGTGGCGCCCGGCAGCCTGCCCAATGACGGCAAGGTCATCGAGGATCGCCGCAGCTATGAATAGGGCGCATTTGATCCGTTAACTTGTTTGAAACCTTTGCTCCGGCGACAAGGAAGTCTGACCGGAACAAAGGGTGACATCATGGCTGCGGGCAAGGGGCTGAACGGGCCGTCCATCATCATCAAGCGGATCGAGGCCTCGGGGGAGGGCGGCCATCACGGCGGCGCCTGGAAGGTGGCCTATGCTGATTTCGTGACCGCGATGATGGCGTTCTTCCTGCTTCTGTGGCTGCTGAGCGCCACGACCGAGGATCAAAAATCGGGCCTGGCCGATTATTTCGCGCCGACCGTGATCCAGACGCCCTCCTCGACCACCAGCGGCGGCGGCGAGGGGACGGATGAGGGCGTGCGCCACGCGATCGAGGCGCCGCTGCCCGACACCGACAAGGCCGGCGATTTCGAGGAGGTCGCCAAAGCGGTCCAGGACAGCCTGACCGGCACGGGCGCCGAATCGGCCCAGTTGACCAACCTGCTGCAGCATGTCGTCACCCGCATGACCGATGAGGGCCTGGTGATCGAGCTGGGCGATCTGACCGATGCGCCGCTGTTCGTGGACGACACCGCCCAGCCCCAGCCTGCGCTGAGCGAGCTGATGGGAATCATCGCCCGGGTGATCGGTCACGTGCGCAACGACGTGGCGCTGACCGGGCATGTGCGGGCCTATCCCGAAACGCTGCTGGCCTCTCCGGTCTGGCCGCTGTCGGATGCGCGGGCGCATACGGTGCGCAACCTGCTGGAACAGCAGGGATTCAACGGAAAACGCGTGCAGCGGGTCAGTGCCTTTGGCGACCGCAAGCCGCGCCGGCCCAATCCGATGGACCCGCTGAACAACCGGGTTGAGCTGATTTTACTGAGATAGGCGGTCCGATTAGCCTTATCTTAAGCGTTCCGGGGCAGGGTGGCAGACAAGACCGAAATCAGAAGGGTGTCTGTCCATGTCCATCTCCTCAGCGATGAATGCCGGCGTGTCCGGCCTGACGGCGAATTCGTCCCGTCTCGGCACGATCTCGGACAATATCGCGAATGCCTCGACCTTCGGCTACAAACGGGTCGAGACCGCCTTCAACTCTCTGGTCGTGGGGCAGGGCGCCGGGCTGTACACCGCGGGCGGCGTGCGCGCCTCGACCACCCGGTCGGTGTCGCAGGACGGGGCCATCGTGACGACCTCGAACGCGCTGGATCTGGCGATGACCGGGCGCGGCATGCTGCCGGTGACCACGCTGAACGACGCGACCAGCGGCAATGCGCCATCCCTGATGATGACGCGGACAGGCGCGTTCCGTCCCGATGCCAGCGGGCTGTTGCGCAACGAAAGCGGGCTGGTGCTGATGGGCTGGCCCACCGCGGGCGACGGCACCATGCCGCTGGTCGCGCGTGACACGGCCGCCGCGCTGCAGCCCATCCGGATCGAGGCGAACCGCCCCGAGGGCGACCCCACCACCCAGGTGATGCTGGGCGCGAACCTGCCCGCCACGCAGACCCTGCCGGGCAGTTCGGGTGCGCCTCTGCCGCTGAAGGTCGAGTATTTCGGCAATCTGGGCACGTCCGAATCGCTGGACATCACCTTCACCCCCGATCTGCCCGGAACGCCCGGCATGTCGAACAGCTGGGTGGTCGAGATCCGCGACAGCGCCTCGGACAACGCGATGATTTCGACTTTCCGGGTGACCTTCGACGACAGTCAGACGGGCGGCGGCGCGCTGGCGACTGTCGAGGATATCGGTGGCGGTGCCTTCGGGCCGTATGTTGAAGCCTCCGGCGCGATTCCGCTGAATGTGGGCGGGGGCAATATGGAGCTGGTCATCGGCGTGCCGGGCGGGGCCAGCGGGCTGAAGCAGCTGGCGGCCAGCTTCTCTCCGTCCAATATCACCAAGAACGGATCTCCGGTCGGTCAGCTGGTGGGTGTCGAGGTCGATGCTCAGGGCTTCGTCAAGGCGACCTATGACACCGGCTTCGTCAAGGCGCTGTACCGTATTCCCGTCGTCGACGTGCCGAACCCGAACGGGCTGATCGCGATGGAGGGGCAGGCGTTCAAGACCTCGCCCGATTCGGGCGGCTTCTTTCTGTGGGATGCGGGTGACGGGCCGACCGGTGCGATCGCCGGCTATGCCCGCGAGGCGTCCACCACGGACATCGCCCAGGAACTGACCCATCTGATCACCACGCAGCGCGCCTATTCGTCGAACGCCAAGATCATCCAGACGGTGGACGAGATGCTGCAGGAAACCACCAATATCAAACGCTGATCCGCCCGCAGGGGCCCGCGCAGGAGGCCGGACATGAGCATTGCAAAGGCGATATCGAATGCGATGTCGGGACTGACCGCCACCGCGCGCGGGACCGAGGTCGTGGCCTCGAACCTGTCCAACATCATGACGCCGGGCTATGCCCGGCGCGAGATGGTGGTGACCGCCCAGTTGCTGGGCGGGGGCGTGCGCATCGATGGCATCACCCGCATCGTGAATGCCAGCCTGCTGTCCGAGGCGCGGATGGCGGCATCCTCGGTCGGCGATGTTTCGGCGCGGGCCTCGTTCTTCCAGGGGATGGAAAAGATCGTGGGCCTGCCCGGAGAGCCGCAGGCCCTGTCCACCGCATTGACCGATTTCCAGGCCGCGCTGAGCGCCGCCGCCGCCCGCCCCGACGATGAGATCCGCCTGTCCCAGATCGTCAGCACGGCCTCGGCCCTGGCCGGTCGACTGAACGCGGCCTCGACCGCGGTCCAGGCGGCCCGCAGCACGGCCCAGCAGGACATCGCCAGCGAGGTGGCCACGGTGAATGCCGCGCTTGAGCGTGTGGCCTATCTGAACGCGCGCATTACGGTTCTGGACGCGGATGGCAAGGACGCCACCCCCCTGATGGATGAGCGCCAGCAGCAGATCGACCGGATCGCCCGGATCGTTCCGGTGCAGGAGGTCACCCGCGAGGGCGGCAAGGTCGCGCTGTTCACGGCCGAGGGCGCGGTCCTGCTGGACGGCAGCGTCCCGGCGCGGCTGGGGTTCCAAGGCAATGCCCAGGTGACCGCCGGCCAGGTGGTCGGCGCGCCGCTGGAGCTGCTGACGCTGAACGGTACCGCGCTGAGCGCCGCGCAGATGCGGCTGTTCGGGGGCGGGTCGCTGGCGGCGAATTTCCAGATCCGCGATCAGTTGGGCCCCCAACTGCAGTCCGAACTGGACGACATGGCCTTTGAATTGCACCAGCGCCTGGCCGACCCTGCGGTCGATCCGACCCTGGGTGCCGGAGATGCGGGTCTGTTCACCGATGCAGGCGCCCGCGCCGATCCGGCCACCCTGGTCGGGCTGGCCGGGCGGATCGCGCTGAACGCCAGCGTCGATCCGGGTCAGGGGGGGCAGCTGTGGCGTCTTCGATCAGGGTTGCAGGCGCCCAATGGCGAGCCGGTGGGCCAATCGTCGGTGCTGAACGCGCTGGTCGACGCGCTGGATGCGCAGCGTCCCGCCCAGCCCGGAAGCGGCTTTACCGGCAATGGCAGCCTGTCATCGCGGTTCGGGTCCGTCGAATCTCGCGTCGCCACGCGTCGCGTCGAGGCCCAGGCCGATCTGGCGGTCCGCAGCAGCCGCCAGTCCACCCTGTCGGCCAGCATGATGGCCGAGGGCGTGGACAGCGACGCCGAGATGCAGCGGTTGCTGCAATACGAACAGTCCTTTGCCGCCAATGCCCGCGTGCTGTCCGCCGTGGACGAGATGATCAACCAGATCCTGAGGATATAAGCCAGTGACCCTGAACAGTATCGGCGACCAAGCCCGAGCCTACGCCCTGCAGGTCGCCTCGAACCGGATCAAGACGACGCTGTCCACGCTGACCCAGGAGGTCGCGTCGGGCCAGGTGGCCGATGTTGGCCAGCGCCTCGAGGGCAACACCCGCGCCCTGAACGAGATCGAGAGCCGCATCCGGCTGACCAGCCAGCTGCGCCAGAACGGCAGCGATGCCGCAATCCGCCTGCAGGCGATCCAGGATGTCTTTGCTTCGGTGCGCCTGAGCACGACAGAGCTGGGATTTGCGCTGGCGGTTGATCCGTTCGGGGATGCTGCTGTCCTTGGCACGCGATCGGCCGAAGTCGCCAATGCCTTCGAATCGGTCATCCAGCGGCTGAACGGGACCAACAGCAACCGCTATCTGTTCTCGGGAGAGGCCAGCGACGTGGTGCCCCTGTCCAGCGCGGCCGAGATGCTGGACATCCTGCAGGGCATCACCGCGCCCCTGACCACGGCCGCCGATGTCGCGCAAGCGGTGTCGGACTGGTTCGACGCGCCGGAGGGTGGCGGCGGGTTCCTGGACACCGCCTATCACGGAACGCTTGGCCCGGCACAGCGCATCTCGGTCGGCGAAGGGGTGGCCGTTCCGATGGAGACGACCGGTGCTTCTGCGGCGGTGCGCGACCTCTTGAAAGGGCTGGCGATGGCTGCGGTGATGGATCGCGGTGCGCTGGCTGGCAATCCGGTCGAGCGGCGGCAGCTGATGACCACTGCGGGCCTGCAGATGACAGTCGCCGACAGCAGCATGCTGAGCGAGATGGGCCGCGTCGGCCTGGCCCAGCAGGTCGTCGAACGCGCCCAGGTCACGGGAACATCAAGCCTCAACGCGCTTGAACGCGCCCGCGGCGAAATCCGCAGCGCCGATCCGTTCGAAACCGCTGCCGCCCTGACCGAGGTGCAGGGCCAGCTGGAAGCGCTCTATGCCGTGACGGCGCGGTTGTCGAAGCTCAAACTGGTGGATTATTTGCGGTGAAGACACTCATTCATGCCTTGATCCTGTGGTTGGCCTTCAGCATGTCGGCATTGGCCGTTCCGGTGCGCATCAAGGATCTGGCCGATTTCGACGGGGTCCGCGGGAACGACCTGGTGGGCTATGGCCTGGTGGTCGGCCTGGACGGATCGGGCGACGGGATGCGCAACGCCCCCTTTACCGAGGACATGCTGGCCGGCCTGCTGGAGCGGTTGGGCGTCAACGTCACCGATGATGCGCTGCGGTCCAAGAACGTCGCGGCGGTGATCGTGACCGCGACGCTGCCGCCCTTTGCCCGCTCTGGCAGCCGCATCGACGTGAAGGTGGCGGCCATCGGCGATGCGAAGAGCCTGCTGGGCGGCACGCTGGTCATGACACCACTGAAGGCGGCGGACGGCAACATCTATGCCGTGGCACAGGGTTCGATCATTGCCGGGGGGGCCGCGGCCCAGGGCGATGCCGCCCGCGTGGTCGAGGGTGTCCCCACCACGGGCAGCATCCCGGTCGGGGCCCGCGTCGAACGCGAGGTCGAGTTCGACTTTGCGGGGATCAACGACATCCGCATCGCGCTGCGCAACGCCGATTTCACCACCGCCACCCGCGTCGAGGATGCGATCAACCGCGACTTCAACCGCCAGCTGGCAGTGACGCTGGACAGCGGCACGATCGTGGTCAACTTTCGTGGTCTGGGCGACGTGAACCCGGCCCGTGTCGTGGGCCGGATCGAGAACCTGCTGATCGAGCCAGAGGACCGCGCCAAGGTCGTGATCGACCATAAATCCGGCACGATCGTTGTCGGAGAGCGGGTGCGGATTTCGCGGGTCGCGGTGTCCCAGGGCAACCTGACCCTGCGCGTGGCCGAGGCGCCGTTGGTGTCCCAGCCCAATCCCTTTGCCCAGGGCGAGACGGTGACTGTCCCCCGCACTGCCGTCGAAATGGTGCAGGAACCCGGTATCGGCTTTGTCGAGGTTGCGGGCGAGACGAACCTCAGCGATCTGGTCGACGGGCTGAACGCCCTTGGGGTGCGCCCGCGCGACATGATCGACATCCTGAAATCGATCCACTCGGCCGGGGCGCTGCATGCGGACCTGATCGTCGAATGACGCCTCAGGCGCGCAGGGCCCCGGTCAGGGCCGACAGGACCAGAGCCGCCGTCGCGGCTCTGGTCTGTCTGTAGAACCCGCCGCGGCGCAGCGCCGCCACTGCGGCCAAGCCGGGCCTGCTGAGCATCTGGTCCAACTGTGCCAGCGCCAGTCGGCTGTCTTGGGGCAGGTCCAGTGGCGCCAGGCTGTCATGGCCCGCCCGCAGCCAGGTGCCGAACTCTCCTCCCATCAGCTTGCGGAACCGTGCGGCCAGGGCGGGTGCGGTATCGTTGCGGCCGACCTCGCTGCGGGCATGCTGGCGATACAGCAGGGCCGGCTGCGGGTCGTGGATCAGCTGCGCGCCATGGGCGGCCGTCACCTGATAGGCCCACCAGTCATGCGAAATCACCCCGGCACGGCGTGCGTGCGGGACCGCCGCCTGCAGCAGGGCCACCGCCCGGGCATTGAAGACCGAGGTGTTGCCCGCCATGCAGGCCTGGACCAATGCGTTGCGGAACCCCAAGGGCCTGTGGAACTGTCGTGAGGGGACCAGCGGGCGCAGGTCGGCATCGGTGATGATGGTGCGCGCGGCGTAATGCGCGGCCCAGGTCTGATGCGCCATCGCGGCCACCGCGCGCGCCAGCTTGTCGGGGAACCACAGGTCGTCCTGATCGCAGAACGCCGCCCACGCGCCTGGGGGAACCTGATCCAGAAGCGACAGGAAATTGGCCGTGGCCCCCTGGCGCGGCCCGTCGATCAGGCGGATCTGCCCCGGCGGGCGATCCTGCGCGAAATCGGCGACCATCTCGCGGGTGCCATCGGTCGAGTTGTCGTCCGACACCACCAACGACCAGCGCCCGAAGGATTGCCCGGCGATACTGGCCAGCTGCGTGCGCAGATGTGCCGCGCCCTGATAGGTGGCAAGCAGGATCACCACATGAGGAGAGGTCATGGCAGCCCTTTCGACCGATGCGAAAACCGGCGCGGCCGTGGGGCGCGCGCCGGGTGCTGCAGGTTGTGACGTCTTGCGACGCCCGGGGCAAGCCTAGCCGGGCTGTCGGACGATGTCCTCGATCAGGACGGCGCTGACCGGCAGGTCGGTGGCGGCGCGGGCCGCGCGCAGCAGTCCTTCGCGCAGCGTCGCCAGGTTGCGGTCGGCGGTGAAGTTGCCGTCGAACCCGCCGGTATTGGCATGGATCATCAGCGCCCGCAGCATCGCGTCGCGCAGGCTGTGTTCCTTTTTCGCCAGGGCGCCCAGGCTGGTGCTGTCGGTTTGCATGGTCAGCGTCAGGATCATTACGTCCTGCAGGTCCCCCTGCCGTACCAGCGGCACGAAGAACTGGGTCGGGAACTGGAACCATGCGGCCTCTCCTGCGGGGGCGGCGTCATGGCCGCCCGGTGCCGCGCCATGGCCGTCCCCCGCGGCCTCGGGGGTGCCGGCATGCTCGGATGCGGCGGCGTCCGGGGCGGGGGCGCGCAGCATGTCGCCGGCGACCGCCCCCCCCACGAGGGCCAGGACGGGCAGGGCCAGGGGAATGATCTTGCGTATCACGGTCGCACCTCAATAAGGCAGGATGATGTCGGCGATCTGCTGGCCATAGCGCGGCTGCTGCACATCGGTGATCTGGCCGCGGCCGCCATAGCTGATGCGCGCGCCGGCGATGCGGTCATAGGCGATCTCGTTGCTGCGGCCGATATCGGCGGGGCGGACAAAGCCGCTGACGGTCAGCTCGCGCAGCTCGAAGTTCACGCGGACCTCCTGCGTGCCCTCGATCTGCAGCGATCCGTTGGGCAGCGTGTCCACCACCGTCGCCGCCACGCGCAACGTCAGCTTGTCGCGCCGCGAGATGTTGCCGTTGCCGCGATACGAGGACGAGGCCGAGGCATCGGCCAGTTCGTCAAAGCTGGCGCCCTCGGGCAGCTTGTCGGCCAGGCGCTGCGGGATGCCCACCATCTGCGGGATGGACACGTTCTCGCGCGAGCTGCGGGTCCGGCCGCTGCTGTTGCTGATTTCCGCGCGGTCGTCGATCTCGATCACCACGGTCAGGATATCGCCGCGGATGGCCGCGCGCCGGTCGCTGATCAGCGAGGACTGCGTCCCGGCCCAGAGCGAGGCCGCGGCCTCGGGGCGGCCCGAATTCAGGGTCAGGTCCAGGGGCGGGTTGGTCATCGCCTGGAATTCCTCGCTGTCGCGCGGAGAGGTCAGCTGCGGCGGCTGGCCGACATTGACGGCGCGTGCGCAGCCCGAGGCGGCCAGGATCAGGCACAGCAGGGTGGCGGGTTTCATAGGTTTTCCTTTCAGTTCAGCACGGCCAGCGTGCCATCGGGCAGAACCTGCGCGGTGACGGTGCTGCGCGAGCCCATGTTCATGACGCGGATCAGCTCGCCTGCGGCGCCGTCCGACATGGCGCGCCCCTCGGTGTCGATCCGCAAGCCGCCGCGCTGAAAGCGCAGGCGGACGATCTGGTTGCGGCCGACCACGCGGGGGGCCTGCAGCATGTTGGCGTGCAGCGGGCGGCCCTCGTAGATGGTGATGCGGGTCTGCATGCCGATGGCCGCCGACGGATCGGTCAGGCCGGGGCGGTCGGTGTCGACCACGCGCAGGTCGCCCGCGCCGATCACGCTGCCCGCGGGCAGGGTGCGCGCCGCGCCCAGGCCGCCCGCATGGACGGCGCCGGGCAGCAGCGCCAGGATCAGGACCAGCGCGCGCATCACCGCACCTGCGTCGTCGCGCCGAGCATCTGGTCGGCGGCGGTGATGACCTTGGCATTCAGCTCGTAGCCGCGCTGCGCCTTGATCAGTTCGGTGATCTCGCGCACCGCATCGACAGAGCTTTCCTCCAGATAGCCCTGGCGCAGCGTGCCCAGCCCGTCCTGGCCGGGGTTCACCACCTGCGGCCCGCCCGAGGCCGCCGTCTCGACGAACAGGTTCGAGCCGATCGCCTCCAGGCCCTTCTCGTTGGCAAAGCCTGCCAGGGTGAACTGGCCCAGCAGCTCGGGTTCGACCCGGTCGGTGAAATAGGCATAGACCTCGCCGCCGGCATTGATGGTGATGGCGCGGGCGTCGTCGGGGATGGTGATGTTGGGGACCAGCGGATAGCCGTCCGAGGTCACGATCAGCCCCTCGGGAGACCGTTTCAGGCCGCCGTCGCGCGTATAGCCCGAGATGCCCGCGGGCAGCGTCACCTCCAGATAGCCGTCGCCCTCGATGGCCAGGTCCAGATCGCCGCCGGTCTGGTTCAGCGCGCCCTGTTGCAGGTTAACGCTGACGGCGGTGGGGCGCACGCCCAGGCCCAGCTGGACGCCTGCGGGGATGACGGTGCCGTCGGCGGCGGTAACGCTGCCGGGACGGGCGGCCTGCTGGTAATGCAGGTCAGCGAATTCGGCCCGCCGGGCGTTATAGCCCGTGGTGGACATGTTCGCGAGGTTGTTCGAGATGACCTCGACGCGGGTCTGCTGGGCGCTCATGCCGGTGGCGGCGATCTGCAGGGCTCTCATGGCGGCTCCTTAACGGGTCATGGCGGTGATCGCGCCGCGGATGCGCTGATCCTCGCGATCCAGGAAGGTCTGGCCCAGCTCGTAGGCGCGCTGGACCTCGATCATGCGTGTGATCTCCATGATCGGATCGACGTTGGATTCCTCCAGAAAGCCTTGGCGGATGCGGCCCTCTTCGACGGGCTGGGGGGCGCCGTCGATGGTGAAGGCGGTGCCGCTCTGGCGCGACAGGTCCACGCCCTCGGGCGGGGTGAACAGGCCGATGCGGCCAAAGGGCAGGCCGTTCGACGACAGCGTCCCGTCCTGGCCCACCGCGACCGAACTGGCACCGGCGGGCAGGATGATGGGGGCCTGCCCCTCGTCCAGCAGGCGGTGGCCCTCGGCGGTCATCAGCTCGCCCTCGGGCGAGGGCATGAAGGCGCCGGCACGGGTCAGGCGCAGCCCGTCGGGGGCCTCGACCAGAAAGAAGCCCTCGCCCTCGATGGCCAGATCCATGCTGTTGTTCGTCTGGGTCAGCGACCCCTGTTGCAGGTCCAGCAGGCGGCCGCGCGCATGCGCCATCGACAGCGTGTCGCCCTGACGGTCCAGCGCCGACAGGTGTTCGGCAAAGATCACGCCCTCGCGGCGGTATCCGGTGGTGTTGGCGTTGGCGATGTTGTTGGCCACGACCCGCATCTCGGCCATCAGGCCGGATTGACGCGACAGGCTGGCATAGATGGCGTTGTCCATCTCAGCGCCCCGCGATCAGGGGAATGATTTCGCCCAGGTAGAAATCGGCCAGGGCGGTGGTCATGAAGCTCATGGAGACCCAGAACACGACCAGCATCAGCCCGACCTTGGGCACGAAGGTCAGGGTCATCTCCTGGACCGAGGTCAGCGCCTGGAACAGGCCGATGACCACGCCCGCGATGAGCGCCACCCCCAGCAGCGGCGCCGAGATCCGCACCGCGATCAGCAGTGCCTGGCGCAGCATGTCGAAAAGGACCGTCTCTCCCATCACAGCGTCCCTTCCATCACACGGGCATCCGCAGGATTTCCTGATAGGCCTCGACCACCTTGTCGCGGATGGCGACGACGGTGTTCATGGTCAGTTCGGCCTCGGCGATGGTCTGGACCAGCTGCTGGGTGCTGGTCTGGCCCATCATCGCGCTGGTCGAGACCTGGTCGACCTGGGCCATCTGGGCGGCGAAATCCTCGGCCGCCTGGCCGACGCGGGCCAGGGTCTGGGACGCGCTTTGCGCATCCGGGGCCACGGCCTGGCGGGCGGCGGAATAGGCGTTGGCGGCATTCAGTCCGGTGATCATGGGAGGCGGCCTTTCTAGCGGCGGATAAGATCGAGAAGAGCAGAGCTCATCTGGCGGGTCTGTTCGAACATGCGCAGGTTGGCCTCGTAGCTGCGGCCCGCCTCGCGCGAATCGGCCAGCTCGATCACCAGATCGACGTTCGAGCCGTCGTAATAGCCGTCCTGGTCGGCCATCGGATGCGCGGGGTCGTGGATGCGCGGCAGCACCGACTGGTCCAGGCGCATGCGCCCGGCCTCGACCTCGCCCGTCGGGCGGCCGAAGCGGATGGCCTCCTCAAAGCTGACCAGCTTGCGGCGATAGCCGGGCGTGTCGGCATTGGCGATGTTCTCGGCGGTGTGGCGCAGGCGTTCGGTCTGCGCACGCATCCCCGACGCTGCCAGGCGCAGCGGCGAAATCGGATCGGTCATGGGGGTGGTTCCTTACCTGCGTCCCAGGCTGGACCGCACCAGGTCCAACCCGGAGCGATAGATGGCCAGCGATCGGTCATGGTGGCTTTTCACCTCGGCGGCGCGGACCATCTGATCCTCCAGCGACACCGAGTTGCCATTGGGCGAGACCGGTCCCGCGGTCTCGATCACCCGCGCGCCGCCGGGCGACCAGGCGGGGCTGTCCAAGTGGCGGGCATTCGACACCCGCAGCGGCCCCGTCCCGTCGGCCTTGCGATAGGCCTCCGAAAAGGGCTGCATGTCGCGCGCCCGGTATCCGGGCGTGTCGGCATTGGCGATGTTGCGCGCCACCTCGATATGGCGGCTTTGCGTGTGCAGGCCCATGGCGCGGGCCATTCTCAGCATCTCGATCTTCTCAAACATGAGGCTTCTCCTCAATCTCGATAAACCCGGTCTTAACCCCAATTGGTTTAGAAACCGTTTCAAGGACCCGAAATTGCAGCCCCGGTGAGGACGCCCTGATGGATAAACTTGAATCGATCGCCCGCCGCCTGTCGCAGCTGCGGCTGGCGCACCATTACGGACGCGTCCAGTCGATCCGCGCCGGCCTGATCGCGGTCGAGGGGCTGAACGGGCGTGCCTCGGTGGGCGACCGGGTGCGAATCGCCCTGCCGCAGGCCGATCTGGGCGGCGAGGTCGTGGGCCTGTCCCCCCGCGCCGCCCAGATCCTGCCCGAAGGCGCGATCGAGGGCCTGTCGGTCGGCGCCGAGGTTCAGCTGGCCTTCGCGCCGCGAATCGCGCCCTGCGACGCCTGGATCGGGCGCATCATCGACCCCCTGGGTCAGCCGCTGGACGGCCGCCCCCTGCCGCAGGGCCTGGTCGAGCGCAACTTTCGCGCCGAGGCCCCGCCCGCCGTCACCCGCAAACGCCTTGGCGCGCGGCTGGCTACGGGGTTGGCGGTCTTTGACACGCTGCTGCCGCTGGTCGCGGGGCAGCGAATCGGTCTGTTCGCCGGGTCGGGGGTGGGCAAGTCCACGCTGCTGTCGCAGATGGCGCGGGGGGTGCAGGCCGATGTGGTGGTCATCGCCATGATCGGCGAACGCGGCCGCGAGCTGCGCGAATTCGTCGAAAAGACCATGGGCCCCGAGGGCATGGCCCGCACCGTGATCGTGGCGGCGACCTCGGACCGCTCTCCTTTGATCCGCAGGCGCTGTGCCTGGGCCGCGATGGCCGTGGCCGAGCATTTCCGCGACGAGGGCCGCCACGTGCTGTTCCTGGCTGATTCGATCACCCGCTTTGCCGAGGCGCATCGCGAGATCGCCCTGGCGGCGGGCGAACCGGCCAGCTATCGCGGCTTTCCGCCGTCGGTGTCGAACCTGATCATGGGGCTGGCGGAACGCGCGGGGCCGGGCCCCGAGGGCACGGGCGACATCACCGGCATCTTCAGTGTGCTGGTCGCGGGTTCCGACATGGAGGAGCCGGTGGCCGACATCCTGCGCGGCACGCTGGACGGGCATGTGGTGCTGGACCGCACCATCGCGGAACGCGGGCGCTTTCCGGCGGTGGATGTGGTCCGCTCGGTCTCGCGGTCCTTGCCCGATGCCGCCAGCGCGGTCGAGAACGTGGCCATCGCACGGGCCCGCGCGGCCCTGGGCGCCTATGCCGAATCAGAACTGATGATCCGCGCGGGCCTCTATGCGCCCGGTTCGGACCCCAAGCTGGACGAGGCCGTGCGCCTGTTCCCGCAGCTGGACGAATTCGTCACCCGCCGCTGTCCGGGCATTCCCGACAGCTTTGCCGCGCTGGAGGCGGCATTGCGCCTGCCGCGGGCCCGCCTGTAAGTCGGTCCATTTCACGCAAGGCGAAACCTTGCGCGGCGCAGCGACGTTAGGCGATTGATCAATGTTAGAACGCGACGGGCGGGCATTGCACCCCGAATCGCGATTTGCAAGTGTCCGGCAAATTTTGGAAAGGAGGGCGGAATGGCGATCACAGAGTATTTTATCCGCTTCCTTCAACGTCGTGACAGCCTGCCGGAACGGGATCTGGCGCGTCTGCGCGCCCTGCGGACCCAGCATGTCAGCTTTGCCCCCGGAGAGGTGATCGTCCCCGTCGACCGTCTGGCCAAGCGCAGCTGCATGATGCTGCGTGGCATGTCGGCGCGGTCTCATCAGCTGGTCGGACGGCCGGACGAACGGGTCATCACCGCGCTGCATGTGCCGGGCGATTTCGTCGATCTGCACGGCTTCGTGCTGGCCGGGCTGGAGCATTCCGTCGTGGCCGTGGGCCATGCCGAGGTCGAGTTCGTCGACCATGACGAGCTGATCGAGATCACCGAGAATTTTCCCCACCTGACGCGCCTGCTGTGGATGGCGACGCTGATCGACGCGGCGGTGCATCGGCAATGGCTGGTGGCGGCGGCCTCGCTGCGCTCCAGCGCGCATCTGGCCCATCTGCTCTGCGAGGTCTACACGCGCCTGAACGCGGTGGGTGCTGCGGCGAACCATCAGTTCGCCCTGCCGCTGCTGCAGCGCGAGCTGGCCGATATCCTGGGCTATTCGCCGATCCACGTGAACCGCGCGGTGCGCGATCTGCGCGACCGGGGGCTGCTGCGCTGGTCGGGGGCGGATGTCACGATTCTGGACTGGAAGGGCCTGGCGATGCTTGCCCGGTTCGACCCCACCTATCTGGACATGGAACGTCACAGCCGCTGAGCCCTATTCGCACAGCCGCCAGCCGCCATTGCGCGCGGCGATGTCCAGGTGCAGGTGGTCGTCATGCGCCGCATTCGACCCCGGCCCCAGAACCGTGGTGAACAGCAGGCAGGCGGTGCCCTGCGCGGCCTTCTGGAAGCTTTCGGCCGTATTCCCATCGCCCTGGCGTGGCAAAATCGGCGCCGGATCGCCCTGGTCGAACAGGAACCCCATCACGTCGATCGCATTGCCATAGCCGTGCTCGGACGGTTTCGGCTCGGCCTCGCCGGTGCCCACGCGGTCGCGGCAGGAATAGGCGGGGCCGGTCTGCAGCCCGGTCAACTGCGGCGCATCGGGCAGCAGCGCGGTGGCGGGCTGCAGGAAATCGCGCGTCCACAGCGCCAGCGACAGCGCCGTGTCACAGCGCATCACCGGCGCGCCGGTCAGGGCGATGCCGGGCAGGATCGCCTCCAGCTGCAGCGGGCGGGCGATGCCGCAATCGCGCATCTCGGGGTCGGTGACCGGCGCCACCGGGCGGAACCGCGCGCCCATCACCGACAGCGCCAGGCGGCAGGCATCGAATTGCGCATCCGATTCGGCCAGCGTGAACCAGACCGGCGGCGGTGGCGGGCCAAAGGGCTCCTGCGCGGCGGCGTCGGTGCCGGGCGTCGCGGGCTCCGGGGCGTCCTCGGCCTGCGCCCCGTCCATGTCACCCCCCTCCGATTCGGGCGCCTCCAAGGGTTCCTCCGGGGCGGGGCGTTCCGGCGGACGCTCCTGCGCCGCGGCCGGATGGGCCAGTGCCGACAGGATCAGCGCCAGCGCCAGGGCCCGTGTCATGGCTGGGCGGCCTCGGGTGCGGGGACGACGAACCCGTCGGGCAGGGCATCGGTCAGCGCATCGCTCAGCGGATCGGCCGAGGGGATCGCCGGGTCGGCGGCGGGCGCGGAGGCCGCCGGGTCGGCGGCGGGCGCGGGCATGTCTGCGGTGGCGGCCTCGGGCAGGGCCAGCGGCTGGCTGGGCTCGGGCGTTGCGGGGGCGGGCGTGCCGTCCTGCGGCAGGGCGATGTCGGCCACGGGGGGGCTGACGGCGGTGCCGCTGCCGGTCACGTCGGCGATGGTCACCCCCGCATCCAGAAACTCGACCGTGGTGCCGCCGATGGCGACCATGCCGGCCAGCTCCTCTGCATCCCAGTTGGTCAGGCGCACGCAGCCCATCGACTGGTTCGAGAACAGCTGCGACGGCGTCGGCGTGCCGTGAATGCCGTAGGTCGGCTTGGTCAGGCCGATCCAGACCGTGCCCACCGGCCCGTTCGGCCCCGGCGGGATCACCAGCTTGCGGTCGTTGCCCTCCTGCCGGAAATTCACGTCGGGGTTGTAGGTATAGTTGGGGTTGATCGCGACCGTGCGCACATTGTGCACCCCCTCGGGCGAGGGGGTGGCGCTGCTGCCGATGGTGGCGGGGTAATCCACCATCATCTGGCCGCGCGCGTTGTATCCGGCGACGCGGCGGTTGTCCTTATCGATGATGATGCGCGTGACCTGACCGCGCAGCGGCGGGTTCGGGGCCATCACCTGGATCGTGGCCCCCGGAACCAGCGCCACGCCGGGGTTCAGGAACTCGATGAAGCGTTCGTCCATGTGGAAGCGCTCGCCCAGACGCTCGGCCACGCTGGTATGGGCCATGGCGGGCATCAGCGCCTTTTCGGCGTAATCGGTCGGGATCGACGCGGCCAGCCCGGCGGCATCGGCCTCGGTGATGGTATAGCTTTGGGTGACCGGACGCTCGGCAAAGGATTGCAGCAGGTTCCAGACATGCGGGTCCATGATCCCGTCCTGGGGCAGGCCGGTGCGCCGCTCAAAGGCCTTGATCGCGCTCTGGCTCATGCCGCCCTTGAAGCCGTCGATGACGCCCGGAGAGGTGCCCGACCGGTCCAGCAGCAGCTGCACCTTGGCGGTCAGCGCCGAACGCCCGGCGGGCAGCGGGCCGCCGTCATATTGCGCCGCCTCGATCTGGGCGGCGGTGAAGGGGACGTTGGGGGTCTGGGCCGTGGCGGGCAGGGCCATGCCAAAGGTCAGCCACAGGGCGGCAATCAGCGGGCGGACAGGGTGGGGCGTCATGGGAAGCTCCGATCGTGAGGGGGCAACATCCGGCATTGGGCGGAAAACCGCCAGATAGCGTGGCGGTCACGTTTCGGTCAATTCCGGCTTGCGTTCCGCATAGTGGAATGGCAGCCTGCAAAGTGGAACAGGGAGGAGTTTCACCATGACCACACCGTCGTATCGGACGGCGCTGATGGCTGTCGGCCTGACCGCAGCTTTCGCCGCCCCCACCCTTGCCGAAACCGTGCTGATCTACGGAGAGCCGGGCCCCAACCGCGGCGCCCGCGCCGAGGCCACGCAATGGTTCGCCGATCAGGTCGCCGAACAGTCGGGCGGCGATCTGCGCCTGGACATCACCTGGGGGGGTGCGCTGTTTTCCGAACGCGCCGCGGTGCAGTCGCTGCGCGACGGCGTGGCCGATCTGGGCAGCGTCATCGGCGTCTATTTCCCGCAGGATCTGGTGGCTTACGGCATCGCCGACCTGCCGCTGGACAATCCCGACCCCTGGGTCGGCATGAAGGCCACCGACGCGCTGATGCGCAATAACGAACAGATCACCCAGAACCTGGCCAATCAGGGCCTGGTCTATGTGGGGACCTACACAACGTCCGCCGTTCAGATGGGCTGCAAGGGACCGGCGGTCACCTCGGTCGATCAGCTGGCGGGCAAGAAGGTCCGCGGCGTCGGCGCCTATGGCCAGACCTTCCGCGACCTGGGCGCCACGCTGGTCGACATGACCGTCTACGAGGCCTATCAGGGCCTGGAGAACGGGCTGATCGACTGCACCCAGACCTATTCCTATCTGGTCGCGGCGCTCAAGTTCGACGAGGTCTTCGACAGCTACACCTTCATCGACTGGGGCCAGGTCGGCGCCCTGGGCATCGTGATGAACAAGGCCCTCTATGACGACCTGACCCCCGAACAGCAGCAGGTCATCATGACCGCGGGCGAGGGTCTGGCCGACGAATTCGGCCGCATCATCGGCGAGGCCAATGCCGAATCGATCGCCATGCTGGAGGATGCCGGCAAAGAGATCGTGCGCTTTTCCGACGACGACCGCGCCCGCCTGACCGAGGCCGCCCAGCCCTATCTGGACGACTGGTCGGCCCGTGCGACCGCCGCCGGTCTGGACGGCCCCGCCCTGCTGGAGGAATACCGCGCCCTCATCGCGCAATATTCGGCCGAGCTGGAGGCCGAAGGCTATCCCTGGGAGCGTGGCTGACCCATGCGCCTGATCGAGCGGACGCTGCTGGACCTTTCCGTGCTGGCGCTGATCGCGCTTGGCGTGGTGATCTTCGCCAATGTCGTGATGCGCGCGGTGCTGGGGTCCAGCGTGCCCGACGCGATCATCCTGGTGCGTGAACTGATGGTCGCGGCCATCATCCTGCCCATGGCGGCGGCGACGGCGGCACGCAGCCACGTCGCCGTCACCTTCCTGTCCGACCGCATGCCGGTGCGCATGCGGTCGCGGCTGATCGTCCTGGGCCATGTCATCGGCCTGCTGGCGCTGATCCCGCTGATCTACGCGTCCTGGCGCGTCACCGGTCAGGCCTGGCGGTCGGGCGAATTCTATTATGGCGACCTGAACCTGCCCCGCTGGCCGGGCATCGCGCTGTTCCTGATCGGGCTGGCGCTGATGTGGGTGCGGCTGGCGATCCTGCTGGTGGGCGACGTGGCGCAATTGCGGCGCGGCGACATCCTGCACGATGCCGACGGAAACGAGGTGAACTGATGGACCCGATGACGATCGGCCTTGTCGCCATGGTGGCGGTTCTGGTGCTGTTGGCGATGCGCGTGCCCATCGCCTTCGCGCTGGCGGGCGTGGCCAGCGTGGGCACCTTTCTGGTCTATGCGACCCGCACCGGCGGCTGGACGCCGGACCGGGCGCTGAACCCGACCAGCTCGGTCGTGTTCTCGAACTTCTTCGACCTGGTGCATTCTTATGACCTGTCGATGGTGCCGCTGTTCGTGGCCTTGGGCAACATCGCCTTCTATGCGGGCATCACCACGCGCATCTATGACGCCGCTGCGGTCTGGCTGCGGCAGCTGCCGGGCGGCGTGGCGATGGCATCGGTGCTGGGCTGCGGCGGGTTCTCGGCCATTTCGGGGTCGTCCATCGCCTGCGCCTCGACCATGGGCCGTATCTGCGTCCCCGAGATGCTGCGCATGGGATACGATCCGCGCCTGGCCACGTCATCGGTGGCGGTGGGCGGCACCCTGGGGTCGCTGATCCCGCCCTCGGTCCTGTTCATCCTCTATGGCATCTTCACCGAGACCTCGATCGCGCAGCTGTTCCTGGCGGGCATTCTCCCGGGCTTGCTGTCCCTGGCGGGGATGCTGCTGGTCATCGCCTGGTGGGTCGCCCGCGACCCCAAGGCGGCCCCTGCGGGCGAGGCGGGCACCGCCAGCCGCATGGACGCGGCCATCGCCGCCTGGCCCGCGCTGATGCTGTTCGTCGTCATCGTCGGCGGCATCTATGGCGGCATCTTCACCGCGACCGAGGCCGCCGCCGTCAGCGTCGTGCTGACCACGCTGATCGGTTTCGCCCAACGCCGCCTGACGCTGGAGATCCTGTGGCGCGCGATCCGCGAAAGCCTGGTCCAGACGGCGGCGATCTTCCTGATCGCGGGGGCGGCCAAGATCTTTGTCAGCTTCGTCGCGCTGACGGGCATGGCGGGCGCGGTCGTGGGCATGGTGTCGGATGCACAGCTGTCCTTTGCCATGCTGATGCTGGTCGTGGTGGTGATCTATATCGTGCTGGGCATGTTCCTGGACCCGATCGGGATCATGGTCCTGACGCTGCCCTTTATGGTGCCGCTGGTCGAGGGCTATGGCCTGAACCTGATCTGGTTCGGCGTCATCGTGGTCAAGCTGCTGGAGATCGGGCTGATCACGCCCCCCGTGGGCCTGAACGTCTTCGTGGTCAGCAACGTGACCAAGAACGTGGGCATCGACAAGATCTTTGCGGGCGTCAGCCGGTTCCTGGTGATCGACGTGCTGGTCCTGGTGCTGCTGATCCTGTTCCCGATCATCTCGCTGCTGATCCCGGGGTCGATGTGATGACCCCGGATCTGCAAACCGACGACCTGCGCCCCGACTATGAGGATGACCGCAACTTTGCCACCACCCTGGCGCGGGGCCTGTCCGTGCTGCGCGCGTTCCGGGCGGGCGATGACGGCCTGACCAATGCCCAGATCGCGGAACGCACCGGCCTGCCGAAATCGACCGTGTCGCGGCTGACCTTCACCCTGGGCTGCCTGGGCTATCTGACGCAGCCGCAGCGCAACGACCGCTATCGGCCCGGCCCGACGCTGCTGGCGATGGGCCATGTCGCGGCGGCGTCGCTGGCCTTTCTGGACCCCGCGCAGGACATGATGCAGGCGCTGGCCGACCAGACCGGTACGCTGGTCCTGTTCGCCGTGCGCGACCGGGACAAGGTCGCCCTGATGCGCACCTGGCGGCCACAGCGCGCGGCCTCGATCTGGCTGGAGGTCGGGCACCGCTTGCCCATCGGCAGCTCATCCTCGGGGCTGGCGCTGCTGGGGGCCTCGACGCGGGACGAATTCGCCGCGCTGCTGGCCGAAGGGCCGGAGGCGCCGCTGGACGGCACGCCCCTGGCCGATCTGCGCATGCAGGCCCGCAACCAGCTGATCGCGCAGGGCTTTGCGGTGGTGCCGCAGGGGCTGCGCTATTCCACCAACATCTCGGCGGTGTCGGTGCCGTTCCGCTCGGCGCGGCTGGCGGGGCCGGTGGCCTTTTCCTGCGGCGCGCTGGACGATGTGCTGCCCGCCGACCGCATCCAGGCCCAGGTCGGCCCGATGCTGCGCGACACCGTGGCCCGCCTGCAGCGGCTGGTCGGCACCGACGGCATCCCCGCCTGGTCCGGTAGCCCGAACGACTGAGAGGTTTCCCATGCCCGTCACCTATGCACGCCAGGGCCGCATCGGCCTGATCACCATCGACAACCCGCCGGTGAACGCCACCGGCCAGGCCGTGCGCGCCGGCCTGATGGAGGCCGCCCAGGCCTTTGCCGCCGACGACCGGGCGCAGGCCGCCGTCATCTTCTGCGCGGGCCGCACCTGGGTGGCGGGGGCCGACATCTCGGAATTCGGCAAGCCGCCGCAGGCGCCCTTCCTGCCCGACGTGATCACCGCCATCGAAGCGCTGGAGAAACCCGTCGTCGCCGCCATCCACGGCACCGCCCTGGGCGGCGGGCTGGAGCTGGCTTTGGGCTGCCACGCCCGCATCAGCGCCCCCTCCGCCCGCATGGGCCTGCCCGAGGTGACCCTGGGCCTCTTGCCCGGCGCGGGCGGCACGCAGCGCCTGCCGCGCCTGACCGGGCTGGCCGCCGCGCTGGACATCATCACCAGCGCCCGCCAGATCCCCGCCGCGCAGGCGCTGGAGCTGGGGCTGATCGACGCGCTGGCCACGGGCGACCTGACCGCCGACGCCATCGCCCTGGCCGAGACCCTGGCGGGCCAGCCGCCGCGCCGCACGGGCGATCTGCCCGCGCCCGACGCGGACCCCGCCGCCACCGATGCGCTCAAGGCCACGCTGGCGCGCAAGCTGCCCGGTCAGATCGCCCAGACCATCGCCGTCGATGTGGTGACCGAAGGGTTGGCGCTGCCCTTCGACCAGGGCATGGCGGTGGAACGCGCGGGCTTTCTGGCGCTGATGGACAGCCCGCAGCGCGCCGCCCTGATCCACGCGTTCTTCTCTGAACGCGCGGTCGGCCACCTGCCG
Organism: Paracoccus hibiscisoli; assembly: GCF_005048265.1. Taxonomy (GTDB): domain Bacteria; phylum Pseudomonadota; class Alphaproteobacteria; order Rhodobacterales; family Rhodobacteraceae; genus Paracoccus; species Paracoccus hibiscisoli. Next base: position 48,329 of record NZ_SUNH01000001.1, on the reverse strand, counting down.
CAACTGCGCCAGGCCCAGGCCGCGCCGCTGGACGGCGTGGGCATCGTCGGCGGCGGGCTGATGGGCGCGGGCATCGCCACCGCCTGCCTGCTGGCCGGGCTGGACGTCACGCTGATCGAACGCGACGATGCCGCCGCGAGCAAGGCGCGCGGCACCGTGGCGGGCCTGCTGGACGGAGCCGTCGCGCGCGGCAAGCTGGCCGCCGACCGGCGCGACACGATCCTGTCGGGCGCTTTCCGCACCGACACCGATTACGCCGCCCTGTCCAAGGCCGATCTGCTGATCGAGGCGGTGTTCGAATCCATGGACGTCAAGCATCAGGTCTTTGCCGAACTGGACCGGGTCGCGAAACCGGGCGCGGTGCTGGCGACCAACACCTCCTACCTGGACGTGAACGCCATAGCGGATGCGACCGCGCGGCCGGGCGACGTGCTGGGGCTGCATTTCTTCTCTCCGGCGCATGTGATGCGCCTGCTGGAGGTCGTCGTGGCCGACCGGACCAGCCCCCGCGCCGTGGCCACCGGATTCGCGCTGGCGAAACGTCTGGGCAAGATCGCGGTGCGGGCGGGCGTCTGCGACGGCTTCATCGGCAACCGCATCCTGTCGCATTACCGCGCGGCGGTGGATGCGATGGTGCTGGACGGGGCCGATCCGATCGCGGTGGACCGCGCGCTGACCGATTTCGGTTTCGCGATGGGCCCCTATGCGGTGACCGATCTGGCCGGGCTGGACATCGGTTACATGACCCGTCAGCGCAAGGCCGCCGACCGCCATCCGCGCGACCGCGTGCCGGTCTTTGCCGACCGCCTGTACGAACAGGGCCATCTGGGCCGCAAATCCGGGCGCGGCTATTACGATTACGCCGCCAAGCCCCCGGTGCCGAACCCCGATCTGCCCGCGCTGCTGGTGGCCGTGCGCGCCGAACTGGGCCTGACGCCCCGCGATTTCACGGACGCCGAGATCGTGGCCCGCACCATGGCCGCCCTGGTGAACGAGGCCGCCCGCGTGGTGGCCGACGGCACCGCCGCCCGGCCGCTGGATGTCGATGTGGTGATGCTGAACGGCTATGGCTTTCCGCGCTGGCGCGGCGGGCCGATGCATTGGGCCGACGCCCATGGCCTGGACCGCATCCTGGCCGACATCCGCCACTTTGCCGAAACGGATGACCATTTCTGGCGGCCTGCGCCGCTGCTGGTCGATCTGGTGGCCACCGGCCGCCGGTTTGCCGACCTGAACAAGGAACCGCAGTCATGAAACACCCCGTCATCGTGTCCACCGCCCGCACCGCCATCGGTCGCGCGAAACGCGGCGTCTTCAACCAGACCCACGGGGCCGTGCTGGCCGGGGCCGTGGCCCGCGCCGTGGTCGAACGCGCGGGCATCGACCCCGCCCTGATCGAGGACAGCCTCTGGGGCTGCGGCTATCCGGAATACGTCACGGGCGGCAACATCGCCCGCCAGGCGGTGATCCGCGCGGGCCTGCCCGACAGCATCGCCGGCGCCACGGTCAACCGCTTCTGCGCATCGGGCCTGCAGGCGCTGGCGCAGGGCGCGCAGATGGTCGCCCATGAGGGCGCGCGCGCCGTGCTGGTCGGCGGGGTGGAGAGCATTTCCATGGTGCAACCTCCGGTTCGCCATTCGCGCGAGGCCTGGATCGAGGCGATGCGCCCCGACCTCTACATGACCATGATCCAGACCGCCGACATCGTGGCCGCCCGCTACGGCGTCAGCCGCGCGGCGCAGGACGCCTATGCCGTCGAATCCCAGGCCCGCACCGCCGCCGCCCAGGCCGCCGGGGTCTTCGACGACGAGATCATTCCGATGTCCGTCACCATGTCCGTCACCGACAAGGCAACCGGCGAAACCCGCGACCGCGACGTGACCATCACCGCCGACGAGGGCAACCGCCCCGGCACCACGCGGGAGGCGCTGGCGAAGCTGGAGCCGGTGCGCGGAGCAGACCAGTTCGTGACCGCGGGCAACGCGTCCCAACTGTCCGATGGCGCTGCGGCGCTGCTGGTGATGGAGGCGGGTCTTGCCGCATCGCTGAACCTGGAGCCGCTTGGCGCCTTTCGCGGCTTTGCTGTCGCGGGCTGCGCGCCCGACGAGATGGGCATCGGCCCGGTCTTTGCCGTGCCGCGCCTGCTGGAGCGCCACGGGCTGTCGGTGGACGATATCGACCTGTGGGAGCTGAACGAGGCCTTCGCCAGCCAGTGTCTGTATTGCCGCGACACGCTTGGCATCGATCCGGCGAAATACAACGTCAATGGCGGCGCGATCTCGATCGGGCACCCCTTCGGCATGACGGGCGCGCGCACGGCGGGCCATCTGCTGCGTGAAGGTCGCAGGCGGGGTGCCAAATGGGGCGTCGTCACCATGTGTGTGGGGGGCGGCCAAGGTGCCGCCGGACTTCTGGAGATCTTCTGATGGACATGAGCTTTACCGCTGACGAGATCGCGTTCCGCGACGATATCCGCGCCTTTCTCAAGGCCGAGCTGGATCCGGCGCTGGCGCGCAAGGTGCGCCTGCATCACGACCTGACCAAGGCCGAGATGGAGGGCTGGCACGCCAAGCTGCAATCGCGCGGCTGGCTGGCCGGGAACTGGCCCAAGGAATTCGGCGGCGCGGGCTGGACCGCCATCCAGCGCCACATTTTCGAGGAGGAATCGGCCCGCGCGCACGCGCCGCGCATCGTGCCCTTCGGCATCGCCATGCTGGGACCGGTCCTGCAGAAATTCGGGTGGAAGGAACAGCAGGACTATTGGCTGCCGCGCATCCTGAACGGTGACGACTGGTGGTGCCAGGGCTATTCCGAACCCGGCGCCGGGTCCGATCTGGCGGGCCTGCGCTGCGAGGCCAAGCGCGATGGCGACCACTATGTCGTCAACGGGCAAAAGACCTGGACCACGCTTGGTCAGCACGCCAACATGATCTTCTGCCTGGTGCGCACCAATGCCACCGGCAAGAAACAGGAAGGCATCAGCTTTCTGCTGATCGACATGACCACGCCGGGCGTCACCGTGCGCCCCATCGTGCTGCTGGACGGCACGGCCGAGGTGAACGAGGTCTGGTTCGACAATGTCCGCGTGCCGGTCGCCAATCTGGTGGGCACCGAAAACGACGGCTGGACCTATGCGAAATACCTGCTGACGCATGAGCGCACCAACATCGCGGGCGTGGGCTTTGCCACCGCCGCGCTGGACAACCTCAAACGCGTCGCGAAATCGCAGCGCCATCGCGGCCAGCCGCTGTCCGACGACCCGCTGTTCGCCGCCGAGATGGCGGGCGTCGAGATCGAGCTGATGGCCATGTCCACCACCAACCTGCGCATGCTGTCGGCGGCCGCCCAAGGCCAGGCCCCCGGCATCGAGAGCAGCATGCTGAAAATCAAGGGAACCCAGATCCGCCAGCGCCTGGATGCCCTGACGCGCCGCGCCTATGGCGGCCAGGCGATGGCCCTGACGCTGGAGGGCAATGAAGGCCCGGACGGCGCGGACGGCGCGCTGGCCGCCTCTGCCACCTGGCTGAACAACCGCAAGCTGTCGATCTATGGCGGCTCGAACGAGATCCAGCGCAGCATCATCTCTGGCGCGCTGGCGAAAGGATAAGCCCATGAACTTTCAGCTTTCCGACGATCTGCGCATGCTGCAGGACAGCCTGCGCGGCGTGCTGGGCCGCCATGCCGGCGACGACCTGATGCCGGCCCTGACCGAACTGGGCGTGCCCCAGGCCCTGCTGACCGAGGCCGAGGGCGGGTTCGACGGATCGGGCGCCGCCGTGGCGCTGGTCTTTGAGGAACTGGGCCGCGCCGGGGCGTCCCTGCCGCTGATCGGCGCGATGATCGCCGCCGCCGCCCTGTCCGCCGCCGGTCGGCCCGCCGATGAGGGCGCGGCGCTGGCCTTTGCCGATGCCGAGCCGGGCACCCGCTATGATCGCGGCGTGGCGATTGCCGCCGATGGCGACTGCCTGACCGGGCGCAAGACGATGGTGGCGGGGGCCGAGGCCGCGGACACCATCCTCGTCACCACCGCCGATGCGCTATGGGCAGTGGCCTCGGACGCGGCTGGCCTGACCATCCGGCCCTATCCGCTGCTGGACGATCAGCGCGGCGCGGACCTGATCCTGGAGGCCACGCCCGCCACCCGCCTTGGGGCGCTGTCCGATTTCGACGGCGCGCTGGCGCGGGGGGTGCTGGCCCATGCGGCCTATGCCCTGGGCGGCATCACGGCGGCGGTGGACCTGACGCTGGACTATCTGAAACAGCGCAAGCAGTTCGGCCAGCCGTTGATCGCATTCCAGGCACTGGCCCATCGCGCCGCCGATCTGGCGGTCGAGGTCGAGCAGGCGCGCTCTGCCGTGACCAACCTGGCGGCGCATCTGGACGCGGAACCGGCGCTGCGCGACCGCCACCTGCAGGCCTGCAAGGTCACCGTGGGCCGCACCGCACGACTGGTCGCCGAGGAATCGGTTCAGCTGCATGGCGGCATCGGCATGACCGAGGAATATGCGCTTGGCGGCATGATCCGCCGCCTGCTGGCCGCCGACACCGCGATGGGCGACGCGGATTTCCACCTGGAGCGGTTCGCGCGCGGCGAGCCCGCCTTCGCATGACCCTGATCCACGGGGAAACCGGCACCCAGTCCCTGATCGGCTATGTCCTGGACGTGGGCGACAGGGCGGGGGCGGTCTGCTGGCTGGATCTGGACGACCGCCACCTGAACCGGCAGGGCATCCTGCATGGCGGGCTGGCCGCGACCCTTCTGGACAGCGCGATGGGCGCCACCGGTAGCCTGACGGTCGATGCCACGGGCCGGCATCCCTTCACCACGCTGGCGCTGACGGTGAACTATCTGGCGCCAGGCCATCCGGGGCGCGTCACCGCCACCGGCCGCGTCACCGGCGGCGGGCGCGCGACCCTGTTCATCGAGGGCGCCTTGCGGCATGAGGACGGCACGCTGATCGCGACCGCGACCGGCGTCTTCCGCAAGACAAGGGCCGCCCCATGACCGACCTCACCAATCCGCATTGCGAAATCAGCGACCTGGGCGACCGCCTGGTCGTGGAAAACCGCAACGCCGCCCGCCGCAACGCGCTGACGCCCGATTTCTACAAGGGCCTGCACCACGCGCTGGAGCTGGCCACCGACAACCCCCGCATCGGCGCCGTGCTGATCATGGGCGAGGGCGATTTCTTCTGCGCGGGCGGCGATCTGACCATGCTGATCAAGGCCCAGCAGATGCCCGAGGATCAGCGCCGCGCCCGCATCGACGCGCTGAACGACCTGATCCGCGCGGTCGTGGCCTGCCCCCGCCCGGTCATCGCCGTGGTCGAGGGGGGTGCCGCCGGCGCGGGCCTGTCGCTGGCCCTGGCCTGCGACATGATCGTCTCGGCCCGCGACGCGCGCTTTACGGCGGCCTATGTGAATGCCGGGCTGGTGCCCGATGGCGGGCTGACGGCGGCGCTGACCGCCTGCCTGCCGCCGCAGATGGCCGCGTCCATGGCTCTGACCGGCCAGCCCGTGGGCGCCGAACGGCTGCACGCCCTGGGCCTGATCCATGAGCTGACCGACCCCGGAGAGGCGATCATGGCCGCCATGGCCCTGGCCGACCACCTGGCCGCAGGCCCCGCCGAGGCACAGGCCGCGATCAAGCATCTGCTGACCGGCGCCCGCGCCGCCCTGCTGGAGGCGCAGCTGACCGCCGAACGCGACGCGATGGCCACGGCGCTGGCCTCGCGCGAGGCGGCCGAGGGCATCACCGCCTTTCTGGCCAAGCGCCCCCCCGATTTCCGCCGCCTACGCGAGGACTCATGACCCGGATCCACCAGCTGTTCGACGCCGCCCGCGCGGCCCATCCCGACCGTCCCGCCCTGACCGACGGGTCGGGACGCAGCCTGACCTATGCTGCGCTGGACGATCTGGTCCGCCGCGCGCAGGGGGACCTGGCGGCGATGGGCCTGCGTCCCGGCGACCGGCTGCTGGTGGTGGCCGAGAACGCGGCCCCCGTGCCGGTTCTGCTGCTGGCGGCCAGCCGCATGGACGCGGTGCTGGTCCCGGTGAACGCGCGCATGACCGCGCCCGAGCTGGCCAAGATCACCGCCCATACCGAACCGCGCCTGACGGTCTTTCTGTCCGATGTCAGCGACCCGGCCCGCCTGCACGCGGGCGATGCGCCCACCATCACCCTGGCTGGCGCCGCGCTGCAGGTCGCGGGCCCCTTCGATGTCGCGCCCGAACAGGTCGAGCCGCAGGACGCGATGACGGCGGTGATCCTCTATACCACCGGCACCACGGGCACGCCCAAGGGGGTGATGCTGACCCATGGCAACCTGATTTTTGGCGGCGAAAGCTCGGCCCGGTTGCGGGGGATGCAGGCGGATGACGTGATCTGGGGCGTGCTGCCGCTGACGCATGTGTTCGGGCTGACCTCGATGCTCGCCGCGGGGCTGGCCACGGGCGCGCATATCCGGCTGGAGCCGCGCTTTTCCGCCGCACAGACGCTGGCCGCCTTGCAATCGGACGTGACCGTCCTGCCCGCCGTCCCCCAGATGCACGCCGCCATCATGGCCGAGGCGCGCGGCCAGGGCCTGGACCGCCTGGCCCGACCTTTGCGCTATGTCAGCAGCGGCGCGGCGCCCCTGGACCCCGACTGGAAGCGCCGGGCCGAGGCCTTTTATGGCATCGCGCTGCAGAACGGCTATGGCATGACCGAAACCACGGCGGGCGTCACCGTCACGAACAACGCCATCGGCGATCCCGACCCCTCGGCCGGTCACCCGCTGCCCGGCGTGGACATCGCCCTGGACGAGACGGTCGGCCGCGAACCCGGCACCGGAGAGGTCCTGACCCGCGGCCCTCACATCATGCGCGGCTATTTCCGCAATGACGCGGCCACGGCGCAGGTGCTGCGGGATGGCTGGATGCGCACCGGCGATCTGGGCCGCATCGACGCGCAGGGGCGCCTGCACATCGTCGGCCGCTGCAAGGAGCTGATCATTCGCGGCGGCTTCAACGTCTATCCCCCCGAGGTCGAGGCCGCGCTGAACGACCACCCCGCGGTCCTGCAGACCGCCGTAATCGGATGCCCACGCGACGGCGGGGACGAGGATATCCTGGCCTTCTGCCAGCTGGTCGCGCCGGATGCTGTGACCGCGCAGGCGCTGGCGCAGCATGCCGCCGAACGGCTGTCGGCCTATAAGCGGCCCACGCGGATCATCCTGACCGGCCCGCTGCCCGCGGCCGCCACGGGCAAGGTGCTGAAGCACCGCCTGACCCAGCATTTCGCCGATCTGCTGAAGGACCCGGCCGGCTGACGGCCTATTCGCCCAGTACCAGGCGGTGCATCGGCGGATAGAACTGCCGGGTAAAGGACACCGGCAGCCCGCCAAGCGTGTTCACCCGCTCGATCACCATGACGGGGGTGCCGGGGGTGATGCCCAGATTGACCGCACAGGACCCCGTCGCCCCCTCGGCCAGGATCGAGAACCGGCTCTGCGTGACAGGCAGGGTGCGGGCCAGCCATTCCTGCGGCGGCTCGTCGTGAAAATCCCGCAGGTCGGGCAGGTCCAGGGCCTGCGGGTTCAGCCAGATCGCCTCGCAGCAATGCGGACGGTCATCGGCCAGATAGCGCGACTTGATCAGCACCAGCATCTGCGCGCCATCCACCTGCAGCGCGCGCATCGCCGCCGCACTGGGCAGGCAGCTGACCCAATCCGTCATCTGATAGCCATAGCGCGCGCCCAAGGCCTCGACCTCGTCCCGGATCACCGGCAGCGACAGCACCGTGCGCCGCGATGTGGTGGCCGACACCCGCGTGCCGACCTTGCGGCGGCGCTGGATGATGCCGCTGTCGGCCAGCTCGCGCAGCGCGCGGTTCACGGTGGCGCGGGCGCAGCCCATCTCGACCGACAGGGCCTGTTCGGTGGGGATCAGGGCGCCGGGCGCCCATTCGCCCGACCGGATGCGCGCTAGCACATCGGCGCGGATCGCCTGCCAGGTGTTCAGCCGCCGCCGTCCCTCGTCTGCTCCGGAGGAGCGGAAGGACAGGGCAGGGGCCGGTGAAATATTATTCATCTTGACGCACTTTTTACGGGAACCATCTCCGTATTAATAAATGATGTGCGCAAAAAAGATAGCTATCCTAACGGCTAGGGCGTCAAAAACCGCTCGCTCCGGCTCTGGAGGGGCCGGTGCGCGCCCCCTTGGGGTGCTTTTCTTTTATGGGATCTCTGGTAAGTGCATGCTGTGCAATACTCAAGGCGGTATCCGATGCGTCCCCAGATTTTCCCCGCGGCGACCGTGGCACCGGCGGCAGGTGCGGCCCGGCTGACCTCCTGGGGCGTGCTGATGGCGATCAGCCTGTGCCACATGGTCAATGACGTGATGCAGTCGATGCTGGCCGCGATCTATCCGCTGCTGCAGGTCGAATTCTCGCTGTCCTATACTCAGATCGGGGTGATGACGCTGGCCTTTCAGGTCACCGCGTCGCTCTTGCAGCCGCTGATCGGCATGGCGACCGACCGCCATCCCCAGCCCCGCTCTCTGCCCTTCGGGATGATGTCGACGCTGACCGGCGTGCTGATGCTGGGGCTGGCGGACAGCTATGGCTGGCTCTTGGCGGGGGCGATGCTGATCGGCATCGGCTCGGCGGTGTTCCATCCGGAAAGCTCGCGCGTGGCGCGGCTGGCCTCGGGGGGGCGGTTCGGCACGGCGCAGTCGCTGTTCCAGCTGGGCGGCAATGGCGGGCAGGCGATGGGGCCGCTGCTGGCAGCGTTCATCGTGGTGCCGCTTGGGCGTCCGGCGGTGGCCTGGTTCGCGGTGGCCGCCGCCCTGGGCGTGGCGATCCTGTGGCGCGTGGGCAGCTGGGCCGAGGATCGCCGCCGCGCCTCGGCCGCCACCCCCGACCGGACCCTGCGCCTGCCGCGCGCGGTGGTGATCCGCGCCATCGCGGTGCTGGCGGTGCTGGTCTTTACCAAGAACATCTATACCGCGTCGATCAGCAGCTATTTCACCTTCTTCACCATCGACAAGTTCGGCCTGACCACCCAGGGCGCGCAGATCATGCTGTTCCTGTTCCTGCTGGGCATGGCCGCCGGGGTGATGCTGGGCGGGGTGATCGGCGACCGGGTCGGGCCGCTGACGGTGATCTGGGTGTCGATCCTGGGCGTGCTGCCGCTGACGCTGGCGCTGCCGCATGTGGGGCTGGTGCCGACGGGCGTGCTGGCGGTGGCCATCGGGGTGATCCTGGCCTCGGCCTTTCCCGCCATCGTGGTCTTTGCACAAGAGCTGGTGCCGGGGCGCACCGGCATGATCGCGGGGCTGTTCTTCGGCTTTTCCTTCGGCATGGGCGGCATCTCGGCGGCGGCGCTTGGGGTGCTGGCCGATGCGCAGGGCATCCGGTCGGTGTTCCTGCTCTGCTCGGTGCTGCCGGTGCTGGGGCTTCTGACGATCCTGCTGCCGCGCCGGGCGCTTGCGTGACGGCAGGCCCGCTGATCCATATCGGCCCCGAGAGCCCCGCCGATGACGCGCTGGCGGCGCTGTTTCGCGCCAATGGTCACGCCGTCGCCTGTCACGAGGGCGGGCGCCTGGCCGCCGACATCCTCTATGCGATGGGGCAGGGCACGCGCCCCCTGCGCGACTGGCCCAAGGCGCGGCTGGTCGCGGGCCTCTATCGCCACAAGCCCCATTGGCGCCCCCCGCTGGAGGCCTGGCGCTGCGCCGCCTTCCTGCGCGAGCGTCTGCCCGAGGCGCGCTTTCTGCTGACCGTGCCGCCGCCCGATGCCTGGGCGCTGTGGCGCGCGGCAACGCCCGCGCGGGCTGCGGGCGGGCACCCCGCCGCCGCCCTGCCGCCCCGCTGGCAGGCCGATCTGGAGGACCACCTGGCCGCGATGCGGGCGCTGTTCGCAGGCGATCCGCGGTTGATCACGCTGGACCTGTCCGCCACCACCCCCGCCGATCTGGCCGCCCGGTTGGCGCCCGACCTGGCCCTGCCGGTCCTGCCGCGCAGGCGCTGGCCGCTGCCCGACCCGATGGCTGGGCTGGGGGCGCTGGCCGATCTGCCCGACACCCCGACCGCGCCCGAGGATTGGGCCGCCGATGTCGCGCGCTTTTGCCTGGCGGGTCTGGACCCCGATGCGGCGGGCGGGCCTGACGGCCTGTCGGGCTTTGCCTGCCATTGGGACGGCACGCTGGCGGGGCGGGGCGCGGTGACCGACGCCAAGGGCGCGCCGCGCCAGATGACCCTGGTGACGCCCCCCGGCGGCCGCGCGATGGCCCTGACCCGCGAGGGCCGCCCCTTCAAGCTGATCCGGGCCGAGGGTGTCATCAACGACATCCTGGCCCTGGACCGCCGCGACCCGGTCTGGATCGACATGGAGGACAGCCGCTGGTTCGGCAGCCCCCAGGGCGACGCGCTGGTCCGCCCGGTCCTGTGCCACAACCGCCGCGCGGGCGCGGTGAACGCGGTCCTGTGGCCGCTGCCCGACCAGCACGCGGTGGGCCTGCCGGGCTTCGACCCGGCGGCGCCGCCCGACGACATCCCGTGGGAGGAGAAACACGACCGCCTGGTCTGGCGCGGCATGATCTCCGGCTCCGAAATGCGCGACGGCGTCAAGCCCGGCGCCGCCAGCCATGTCTGGCTGGCCCGCCTGGCCGAGGCCGCCACCCCCGCCGACCGCGACGCCGCATGGGCGGGGCTGTGCCGCACCAACCGCATGGCCTTCCTGCGCGCGCATCAGGACGACCCCGACATCGACGCAGGCATCGTGCTGGCCCATGCCTTCCGCCATTTCGCCGATGACCCGCTGATCGCGCCCTATTGCCGCCCGCGCATGGGGCCGCGCGACTTTCGCGCCTATCGCTATCAGCTGTGCATGACCGGCTATGACCACGGTTCGAACTTCATCTCGGGGCTGGACCATAACGGCGTCCTTCTGGCCGAGGAGGACGGCTGGCAGGTGTTCTATTCCGGCCGCTTCCGGCCTTGGGTCCATTACATCCCTGTTGCCCGGCACCTGACCGACCTGCGCGACAAGCTGGCCTGGGCCCGCGCCCATCCGGCCGAATGCCAGGCCATGTCCCGCGCCGCCCGCCGTGAGGCCGCCAATCTGCGCGACCCCGCCGCGCGCAGGGCGCTGCACCGGCTGATCCTCGACGGGCTGGCGGCGCTGCGCTAAAAGCCGGGCCATGACCCAGATCCGCATCGAACCCCTGACCGCCGCAGCCTTCGCCCCCTTCGGCCAGGTGCTGACCCCCCGCGCCACGCCCGACCGCATGATCAATGCGGGCCGCTGCGAGCGTCACCACGCCCTGGCCACCGTCGAACGCGGCGGCGGAGAGGCGATCATCAGCATCTTCCGCAGCGACCCCGTCAGCCTGCCCTATGACTGCACCCTGCTGGAGCGTCATCCCCTGGGCTCGCAGGCCTTCATGCCCCTGGGCGCCGACCCCTGGCTGTCCGTCGTGGCCCCGGACCGGGACGGACAGCCCGGCCCCCTGCGCGCCTTTCTGGTGCCCGCCGGGACCGGCGTGAACCTGAACGCGAATGTCTGGCACGGCGTGCTGACGCCCCTGGACCGCGCCGCCGATTTCCTGGTCGTGGACCGCGAAGGCGCGGGCATCAACCTGCAGGAAATCACCATCCCCTCGGTACGGATCGTCCCATGACCCCCGATTACAGCCACGAACAGGCCGCCATCGACCTCGGCGCGCGCCTGATCGCGGGCGTGGACGAGGTCGGTCGCGGCCCGCTGGCCGGACCCGTGACGGCGGCGGCGGTGATCCTGGACCCCACGGCCATCCCCCCCGGCCTGAACGACAGCAAGGCCCTGACCGCCGCCCGGCGCGAGGCGCTGGCAGCCCGGATCATGGCCACCTGCGACTGGTCCGTCGCCCATGTCGACCCGCCCGAAATCGACGCCCTGAACATCCTGCGCGCCAGCCACGTCGCCATGTGCCGCGCGCTGGCGGGCCTGCGCCGGACGCCCTGCCATGTGCTGATCGACGGCAACATGCTGCCCCGCGACCTGACCCTGCCCGCGCAGGCCGTGGTCAAGGGCGACGCGGTCTGCCTGTCGATCGCCGCGGCCTCCATCATCGCCAAGGTGTTGCGTGACCGCATCATGGTGGATTTGGCGCAACAGCACCCCGGATATGGCTGGGATGTGAACGCCGGTTACCCCACGCCCGCGCATAAACGCGCGCTGCTAGATCTGGGGATAACCCCACATCATAGGCGGTCCTTCAAGCCCGTCCACAATATCTTGTGTAAAGCTGAAACCGTAACACTCTGATTCGAAAAAGAAATTGACGCCGAATCACTTCTGACTCATCTTTGGGGGATACCAGACCGGCAAAAGTCGGCATTCCCCAGAGGCAGAGCATGACGAAAACCAAGGAAAAACGCGCGGATTCCGCGCGGCCCTTACCGGTGAACCAGATCCTGGGCGGCGACTGCATCGAGATCATGAACAGCCTGCCCGAAGGCAGCGTGGACCTGATCTTTGCCGACCCGCCCTACAACCTGCAATTGAAGGGCGATCTTCACCGTCCCGACAATTCCAAGGTCGATGCGGTGGACGATCATTGGGACCAGTTTTCCAGCTTTGCCACCTATGACGCCTTCACCCGCGACTGGCTGGCCGCCGCCCGCCGCCTGCTGAAACCGAACGGCGCGATCTGGGTGATCGGCAGCTATCACAACATCTTTCGCGTCGGCGCCGAGATCCAGAACCAGGGCTTCTGGATCATGAACGACGTCATCTGGCGTAAGTCGAACCCCATGCCGAATTTCCGCGGCAAGCGGCTGACCAACGCGCATGAGACGCTGATCTGGGCCGCGAAATCGGAATCGTCGAAATACACCTTCAACTACGAGGCGCTGAAGTCGCTGAACGAAGGCATCCAGATGCGCAGCGACTGGGTCCTGCCCATCTGCAACGGCGGCGAGCGGCTCAAGGACGCGGCGGGCGACAAGGCGCATCCGACGCAGAAGCCCGAATCGCTGCTGCACCGGGTGATCCTGGGCACGACCAATCCGGGCGATGTGGTGCTGGACCCGTTCTTCGGCACCGGCACCACCGGCGCCGTCGCCAAGATGCTGGGCCGCGACTATATCGGCATCGAGCGCGAGGAGACCTATCGCGAGGTCGCCACCCGCCGCCTGTCCCGGGTCCGCCGTCTGGACGCCGACGCCATCGCCACCACACGCGCCAAACGCGCCGAGGTGCGCATCCCGTTCGGCCAGGTCATCGAACGCGGCATGCTGCGCCCCGGAGAGGAGCTGTATTCCATCGGCAACCGCCACAAGGCCAAGGTCCGCGCCGATGGCAGCCTGATCGGCAATGACGTCAAGGGCTCGATCCATCAGGTCGGCGCCGCGCTGGAGGGCGCGCCCAGCTGCAATGGCTGGACCTATTGGCACTTCCGGCGCGAGGGCAAGATGATCCCCCTGGACATCCTGCGCCAGCAGATCCGCGCCGAAATGGAGGGTGAGGCCCCCCGCCCGAACTGACCGCCATGCTTTCGCCAGTCCGCGCCCGCGACCTGCGGGCCGGACCACCTTGCCCCGCCATGTCCGCATGGCGGGGTCTTTTCATGCGTGTCAGGCGCCGCTGCGTCAGCGCAAGGTGCGCATGAAATCAGCCACGCCCTGCGCGTCGCCCGTATCAGCCCGGTCGCGCCGCGCCGCCAGCCAGTCCAGCAGCGAGGCCACCTGTCGGTCGGAAAACCGCATCTCCCAGTCATCGAACAGGCGTTTGGACAGCTGGCCCTGATCAAGCACGGTCACGTTGACGTGCCGGTCATCGTCGCGCAGCCATTCCAGCAGCTGGAACAGCCGGGGGCGCGGCCCCTCGATCCACTGAAAGAACATGCCGTCTTCGTGGTGCAGACAGCCTGTCAGGCCGACCGACCGGTTCCAACGCCGCGACCGCTCCAGAATGCGGTCCAGATCGTCCTGATCCAGCCCCGGACGGGCCACGCTGCGATACAGCAGATAGCCGATCGGTTCGTCCGGGGCGGTCTGCCGGTCGGCATCCGGCAGGGTCGGCTGGTCAGTCATCGCGCTCTCCTTGGCTTGTGACAGAATGCCTCAGCCGCCCACGGCCGGGCAAGCGTCGCCGCGGCGGTCCGGGCGGGAATCTACCTTCATGGTTGACGAACCATGAAGGTGATGCACGCCAGCGGTGTACGCCCTGTGCACGCATGGTGCCTGTCCGGTGCATCCCCCGAGCACCCGCATCGCCAGCAATTGCAGGGCGTCGCGGCCCCTGTTGCGGGACTGCCCCCGCATCACCGCGCGTTGCGCGTTACAGGGCCCCCGCGCGTTGCGCGTCAGAGAGCGTTGCGCGGCATGGGCAGATCGCCCCGCGTATAGGGGGTCCAGTCGGTGATCTCGGGATAGAACCGTTTGCGCCAGGCGCGCACCCGGGGGTTCATCCGCCGCCGCCACAAAGGCGGCACCATCGCCAGCATGGTCATGGCCGGATAGCCCATCGGCAGCTGCGGGGCCTCGTCCTCGGAATAGGTCTGCAGCAGCGGGAAGCGGCGGTCGGGCTTGGTGTGGTGGTCGGAATGGCGCTGCAGGTTGATCAGCAGCCAGTTGGTCGCGGTGTGGCTGGCGTTCCAGCTGTGGCGCGGGCGGACGGGTTCGTATCGCCCCTCGCCCAGATGCTTGCGGGAGAGGCCGTAGTGCTCGACGTAATTGGTCAGCTCCAGCTGCCAGACGGCGATGAAGGCCTGGAAAAGAAACAGCAAAAGCCCCGTCCATCCGCCCAGGGCCAGCGCCGCCGCCAGCATCAGCCCCTGCAGCGCGGCGTATCGCCAGAAGGGGTTGCGCCGGTCCCAGGGGCTGCGGCCCGCGCGGGCCAGAAACCGCGTCTCGGCCGCCCATGCGCTGCGCGGCCCGTCGGTCAGCACCCGCCAGAAGAACCGGTAGAACCCCTCGTTATAGCGGGCCGAGACCGCATCGCGCGGGGTCGAGACCCAGGAATGATGCACCAGCAGATGTTCGGTCCGGAAATGCGAATACAGCACCGAGGCCAGCAGCAGATCGCCCAGCCAGCGCTCGGTGGGCGATTTTTGATGCAGCAATTCATGGGCATAGACGATGCCCACGCTGCCCGACACGACCCCCAGGGCAAAGAACAGCCCGACCGATTCCCAGCCCGACAGGTGATCCGTGCGCCCCGCCAGCCAGACGCAGGCCAGGATCGCGGTGATCTGCAGCGGGAACCAGATCAGCGTCACGGCCCGGTGCCAGAACAGCTGGTCGGTGGCGGTCTCGGGGTCGGGATTGGCCTCATTGAGGCCCAGCACCCCGTCCAGCGCGGTGGTCAGATACCAGGCATAAAGCGGCACCAGCGCCCACCACGCACCGCCCTGCCACGCCGCCAGCGCGATCAGCGGGATCAGCGCCACGGACAGCCAGAACGGAGCCGCAGACGGCAGGGGGGATGAGTCGCTCATGCCCCGGATGCTAGCCGCGCAGCGCGGGTTGCGCCATATCCCAGACCTTGCGCATCAGGCCGGGCAGGGCCTCGCGGTCGATCTGCCGCAGGGGGGTCAGCTCCCCCCGCGTGGGGTTGCCGGTCAGATCGCCCAACAGGACCGTCAGATCCAGGGTGAAATGCGTGAACACATGCCGCACCGCGCCCAGATCGCACCACGCCGCAGGCCCCGGCGGCGGCAGGTCGCGCCCGTCCCACCCGGCCGAGGGAAAGGCCAGGACGCCGCCCAACAGCCCCTGCGGCGGGCGATGCTCCAGCAGCAGGGCGCCCCCCTGCCGCGCCAGCCAGACGCTCCCCTGACGCAGCGGTTTCGCGGGTTTTGGCGTCTTGCGGGGCAGTTCGGCCGCGATGCCCTGCGCGCGGGCGTCGCAGACCGCCTGCAGCGGGCAGATCACGCAGGCCGGGCTGCGCGGCGTGCAGATGGTCGCGCCCAGATCCATCATCGCCTGCGCGTAATCGCCGGGCCGGGCTTGGGGCGTCAGCGTCTCGGCCAGCGTCACCAGTTCGGGCTTCGCGCGGGGCAGGGGGGTCTGGACCGCGAACAGCCGCGACACCACCCGTTCGACATTTCCGTCCACCACCGTCTCGGCCCGGTCAAAGGCGATCGCCGCGATCGCGGCCGAGGTATAGGCCCCGATGCCGGGCAGCGCCTGCAGGCCCGCGCGGGTGTCGGGAAACCCGCCCATCGCGGTCACGGCGCGGGCGCAGGCCAGCAGGTTGCGGGCGCGGGCGTAATAGCCCAGGCCCGCCCATTCGGCCATCACCGCCGCGTCATCGGCCCCGGCCAGCGCCTGAACCGTGGGCCAGAGGGTGGTGAAGCGCAGGAAATAGGCCTTGACCGCCGCCACGGTGGTCTGCTGCAGCATCACCTCGGACAGCCAGACGCGATAGGGGTCGGCGGGCGGCCCGCCCGGCGGGACGCGCCAGGGCAGGGTGCGGGCGTGGCGGTCATACCAGTCCAGCAGGTCGGGGGCGATCACCTTGCTTTCACGCAATTATGTGGGCCTTTGCAGAAGGGCGCGCTTTCATCCGGGGGGATGGCTGGCTAAGGATGGGCGCGTGATAGCAGCAAAGGCGGCCATGGCCCACCCGTCCCGACCCTTCCAGACCACGCCCCGTCGCCGCAGCCGCGGCTTTCAGGCGGCGGCCACGCTGTTGGCCGACCGGGTCCAGAAGGCGGCCGAGGGGCGGGGATTCGCGGTCACCCGCCTGCTGACCCATTGGGCCGAGATCGCCGGTCCCCAGCTGGCCGCCGTGACACGCCCGGTCAAGATCAGCCATGCCCGCAGCGGGTTCGGCGCCACGCTGACGCTGCTGACCACCGGCCCCATGGCCCCCATGGTCGAGATGCAGCTGCCGCAGCTGCGCGACCGGGTGAACGCCTGTTACGGCTATAACGCGGTCAGCCGGATCACCCTGACCCAGACCGCCGCCAGCGGCTTTGCCGAAGGGCATGCGGCCTTTTCCCATGCCCCGCGCGCGCCCAAGGCCCCCGACCCCGCCGTGGTGGCGCAGGCCCAGGGCGTGGCGGCGCAATTCTCTGACCCGACCCTGGCGCAGGCCATGGCGCAACTGGCGCTGAACGTCGCCAGCCGCCGGACCTGACCCCCATGCCCGACCTGAAAGGACCTTCCATGTATCTCCGCTCTGCCGCGACCGCGATTGCCCTGACCCTGACCCTGGCCGCCCCCGCCCTGGCGCAGGACGCCACGCCCGAGACCCTGCCCGACATCGCCCTGGGGGCCGAGGACGCGCCGCTGACCATCATCGAATATGCCAGCTATACCTGCGGGCATTGCGCGAATTTCCACACCGATGTCTATCCGCAGCTGAAGGCCGACTATATCGACACGGGCCTGGTCCGTTTCGTGCAGCGCGACGTCTATTTCGACCAGCCGGGCCTGTGGGCCGGTATCCTGGCGCGCTGCGGCGGGGACGAGAAATTCTATCCCGTCAGCGGCATGCTGTTCGATGAGCAGTCCACCTGGCTGGCCGGCGGATCGGGCGACGAGATCGCGTCGAACCTGCGCCGCATCGGCCTCAAGGCCGGAATGACCGAGGATCAGATGACCGCCTGCTGGAACGACACCGCCAAGGTCGAACAGCTGATCGCGACCTTCCAGGCCAATGCCACCGCCGACGGGGTCGAGGCGACGCCGACCTTCATCATCGGCGGCGACAAGGTGCCGAACCAGGCCTGGGACAGCATGAAGGCCGTCATCGACGAAAAACTGGCCGAGGCCGCACCCGCCGAATGACGCCGTCGCGCCCGGCAGCCGCTGCCGGGCGCGATTGATTTTCCCCGCCCGTGGCCGCAGGATCGGCGCGCGACCGAACGTCGCGCATCACGGGGACAGGGCGTCATGATTCAGGAATTCAAGACTTTCATCGCGCGCGGCAATGTCATCGACCTTGCCGTGGGCATCATCATCGGCGCGGCCTTCACGGCCATCGTCAATTCGCTGGTCGTGGACCTGATCAACCCGATCTTGGGGCTGATGACCGGCGGCATCGATTTCACCGACAAATACGTGGTGCTGTCCGGCACCGTCGCCGATGGCGCCAGCCTGGCCGCCGCGCGCGATTCGGGCGCTGCGATCTTTGCCTATGGCGCCTTCGCCATGGCGGTGCTGAACTTTCTGATCGTGGCCTGGGCGGTGTTCCTGCTGGTCAAGGGCGTCAACCGCCTGCAGCGCACCGTCAAGCGCGAGGAGGAGGCCAAGGAGGCCGTGGCCCCCACAGGCCCCAGCCAGGAGGAGCTGCTGGCGCAGATCCGCGACCTGCTGGCGGATCGCGCCAACCCCGTCTGAGGGGTCACAGCCCCAGCACGGCCTCGGGCGTGACCGCGTCCAGGCCCAGAGCCTCGCCCACCGGGGGCGAGGTCAGCTGCCCCTCATGGGTGGACAGGCCCGCGCGCAGATGCGCGTCATCGCTCAGCGCGCGGCGCCAGCCCTTGTCGGCCAGGGCCAGCAGATGCGGCATGGTCACGTTCCCCAGGGCCTGGGTTGAGGTCCGCGCCACGGCCCCCGGCATGTTCGCCACGCAGTAATGCACGATGCCGTCGACCTCATAGATCGGGTCGTGATGCGTGGTCGCGCGTGAGGTCTCGAAACAGCCGCCCTGATCGATCGCCACATCGACCAGCACCGCGCCGGGGCGCATGCTGGACAGTTGGTCGCGGGTGATCAGCTTGGGCGCGGCGGCGCCGGGGATCAGCACCGCGCCGATCACCATGTCGGCGGTCTGGATGATCTCGGCGGTGGCTGCGGCGCTGGCGAATTGCGTGGTCAGGCGGCCCATGAACACGTCGTCCAGATAGGACAGGCGCGGGACCGAGCGGTCCATGACCGTCACGTTCGCGCCCATCCCCACGGCCACCCGCGCGGCGGCCGTGCCCACGACCCCGCCGCCGATCACCACCACATTGGCGGGCCGCACGCCGGGTACACCGCCCATCAGCACGCCGCGCCCGCCATTGGCCTTTTGCAGCGCCCACGACCCGACCTGCGGGGCCAGACGGCCCGCGACCTCGGACATCGGCGCCAGCAGGGGCAGGCCGCCGCGCGCATCGGTCACGGTCTCATAGGCGATGGCGGTCACGCCGCTGTCCAGCAGGTCGCGGGTCTGGACCGGGTCGGGCGCCAGATGCAGATAGGTGAACAGGATCTGGCCCTTGCGCAGCATCTTGCGCTCGGCCGGCTGCGGTTCTTTGACCTTGATGATCAGCTCTGCCGCGTCAAAGACGGCGGCGGCATCCGCGGCGATGGTCGCGCCTGCGGCCTGATAGTCGGCATCCTCAAAGCCCGCGCCCTCTCCGGCGCCGGTCTGGACGATGACCGCGTGGCCCCGGCCCACGGCCTCGGCGGCGGCGGCGGGCGTCAGGCCCACGCGGAATTCCTGCGGTTTGACCTCTTTCGGGCATCCGATCTTCATGGCGTCCTCCCTTGCCGTTTCGCCCATCCTGACACCGCCCCGCCGCAAGGTGTTGCGAAGATGGGTCGGATTGCGTCCCCGGCGGCGAAGAATCCGCTGGCATCGGCGGCGTGGTTCGAAGAATCTGCCTGCATGGCCGACCTTGACGCAATAGACCGCCGGATCCTGTCGCTCCTTCAAAAGGAGGGGCGAATCAGCAATGCCGAACTGGCGCTCCGGGTGCATCTGTCGCCCTCGGCCTGTCACCGCCGCGTGCAGCGGCTGGAGGGGGCGGGCGTGATCGCGGGCTATGTCGCGCTGCTGGATGCGCGCGCGCTGCGCCGCCAGACGACCGTCTTTGTCGAGATCACCCTGTCCGGTCAGGCCGACGAGGTCCTGGACGCCTTTGAACGCGGCGTGCGGGCGATTCCCGACGTGCTGGAATGCCACCTGATGGCGGGCACCGCCGACTATCTGCTCAAGATCGTGGTCGAGGATACGGACGATTTCGCCCGCATCCACCGCCAGCACCTGTCGCGCCTGCCCGGCGTGGCGCAGATGCATTCCAGCTTTGCACTGCGCACGGTGTTCCGCACGACCGCGATTCCGGTCTGAGGGCCGCCCGCGGACCCCTGACGGCATCTGGCGCGTTATGCAGCCAGAACCCATCAGGAGATGCACCATGCTGAAGACCCCGTTCAAGGCCCTGCTTGTGGGCACCCAGATCGCCGCGGCCAGCCTGCTGGCCACCACCGCCATCGCCCAGACCACGCAGGTCGAGACGCCCGCCGGAACGACCGTGATCGTTCCCGACGCCGCCCTGCAGGAGGAGCCGTCCCAGGGCTTTGTCCTGGAGGGCGATTATCCGCGGCTGGAAAGCATCGAGAACTATGAGACCATCGCCGAAACCCTTTCGGCGCAGGGCTATTCCGACATCTACATCCAGCGTGAAGGCCCGATCCTGACCATCACCGCGCAGCGCGCCGGGGTGCCGATCGAGCTGGTCTACAGCACGGCCAATGCGCGCCTGGTCTCGGTCGACGGGGTCGAGACCCGCCGCGATGCCGAAGGCTCGTCCGCGGGCGACATCACGGGGGCGGCGACCGGCAGCCAGTCGGGGACCGGCAGCGACGCGACGGATGGCGCGGATGATGCGGGCGCCGACACCGATGGCGCGGATGCCGATACCGGCGCCGATACGGGCGCCGATACGGGCACGGACGCTGGCGGCGATGCCGATGGCGGTGCGGACGGGGGTGCTGATGGCGGCGCGGATGGCGGCTCCGACACCGATGGCGGGTCCGATTCGGATGGCGGCGAATCGGATGGCGGCTCGGACAGCGAGGGCTGATCGACCGGACCGTCCGTTGGAACAAGAAAACCCCCGCGGCATGGCGCCGCGGGGGTTTTCAAATGACACAAGATCGCGTCGTCTTACAGCGCGCCTTCGCGCTGTGCCTTTTTACGGGCCAGCTTGCGGGCACGGCGAACGGCCTCGGCCTTTTCACGGGCTTTCTTGACCGACGGCTTCTCGAAATGTTGCTTGAGCTTCATTTCGCGGAAGACACCTTCGCGCTGAAGTTTTTTCTTCAGAGCACGGAGCGCCTGTTCGACGTTATTGTCGCGAACATTGACCTGCATGTGGTTGTCACCACCTTCCTAGGTTAGAGTTGATAGATTGCAGGAAGCGTCCCCCTAACAAAGCCGGGCGCATTTGTCCAGACGAGGTATGCATGACCCAGACCGACCGAGACGCGCTTCTGGATGCCGCGCTGATCCATGTTCCCTTCGAGGGGATGAACGACCTGGCCCTGGCCGCCGGCGCCCGCGACATCGGCATGGACGCGGACCTGGTCCGGGTGCTGTTCCCCCAGGGCGGCGCCGGGCTGGCCGCGGCCTATCACCGCCGCGCCGATGCGGCCCTGCGCCAGGCGCTGTCCGAGACCTCGCCCGAGGGCCGGTTCCGCGACCGCGTGGCCGAGGCCGTGTGGCGCAGGCTGCAGCTGTCGGACCCCGAACTGGTCCGGGCGGGCGCGTCCACGCTGGCCCTGCCGCAGAACGCGACCCTGGCCGCGCGCCTGATCTGGGAGACGGCGGACGTCATCTGGACGGGTCTGGGCGACCGGTCGCAGGACGTGAACTGGTATTCGAAACGCGCCACGCTGACGGCGGTGATTTCGGCCACGGTGCTGTTCTGGCTGGGCGACGAATCGGAGGGGCGGGCCGACACGCGCGCCTTCATCGACCGCCGCATCGACGGCGTCATGTCCATCGAGACGCTGAAGGCCAGCCTGGGCAAGCTGCCCGGTGCGGGCCGCCTGACCCGTGCGGCCTTTGGCTGGGTCCGCGCGCCGCGCGACCGCGCCCTGCCCGGCCGTAGCCGCTGAGGAGAGACGATGTTCCCCGACCAGATGACCGCGATTGAGATCGCCGCCCCCGGCGCCGCCGATCAGCTGCGCGCCACCACCCGGCCCGTACCGGTGCCCTGCCATGACCAGATCCTGATCAAGATCGCCTATGCGGGCGTGAACCGCCCCGACGTGCTGCAGCGCGCGGGCAGCTATGCGCCCCCGCCCGGCGCGTCCGACCTGCCGGGGCTGGAGGCCTCGGGCGAGATTGTGGGCCTGGGCGCGGGCGTCACCCGCTGGAAAAAGGGCGAGCAGGTCTGCGCCCTGCTGCCGGGCGGGGGCTATGCCGAATACGCTGTCTGCCACGCCGATCACGCGCTGCGCATCCCCAAGGGCCTGTCCCTGCGCGAGGGGGCCTGCCTGCCGGAAACGGCCTTCACCGTCTGGTCGAACGTGGTGCAGCGCGGCGGCCTGACCGGGGGGGAACGGTTCCTGGTCCATGGCGGCACCTCCGGCATCGGGATGATGGCGATCCAGATCGCGCGGGCCCTGGGGGCGCGCGTCTTTGCCACTGCGGGCAGCGATGACAAATGCGCGGCCATCACGGCGCTGGGCGCGACGGCCATCAACTACAAGACCCAGGATTTCACCAAGATCCTGGCCGAGGCGGGCGGCGCCGACCTGATCCTGGACATGGTCGGCGGCAGCTATATCCCCCGCAACATCAAGTCGCTGGCCCAGGACGGGCGGCTGGTCATGATCGCCTTTCTGGAAGGCCCCAAGGTCGAACTGAACTTTGCCCAGATCATGGTGAACCGCCTGACGATCACCGGATCGACCCTGCGCCCGCAATCCGACGTCGCCAAGGCCGAGATCGCCGACGCCCTGCGCAAACAGCTGTGGCCGATGATCGCCGCCGGGTCGGTGGCCGTCACCATCGACAGCGAATTCGCGCTGGCCGAGGCCGCCGACGCCCATCGCCGCATGGAAAGCAGCGACCATATCGGCAAGATCGTCCTGAAGGTCGCGGGCTAGCGCACCGCCTCCATCAGCAGGCGCGGCTGGCTGCAGTCGCGCCGCACGTCGGGGGCGCAGGCGCGCGGTTCCAGATCGCGGGTCAGACAGATGCGCAATTCTGTCAGCGCGCCGTCGCGGCAGATGACGGTGATGCCGTCGGCCTCATGGTCGGGATTGGCCTCCAGGAACGCTTCCTCGATCACGGCGGGGGGCAGGGTGATGGGGCGCGCCAGGTCGTTGAAGACGGCGGGAATGGTAATCGCCGCCGTGGCGCGCCGGGTCGCGTCATAGTAATCGGCCGCCGACAGGCCGGTGCAGCGCCCGTGCTTTTGCCATTGGTGCCAGGCCAGCCGGCCCGACCCCATGATATCCTCCATCGACGCCGTCTCGCGGCGCGCGGGGTCGCGTTCGGGCGTGGTGCAATCCTGCGGCCAGCCGCGTTCGTATTGCGGCCATAATCCGTGGGTGGTGAAATCGCGCCCGGTGCCTGCGCGGCATTCGGGCGCATCGCGTCCGTCGCCGGTCCGGGTGCACCAGGCGGGCTGCCAGGACAGCGCCAGGACATAGTAATCGAACCGCCCCGCCACGTCGCGGGCGGCCAGGGGCAGGGGGGACAAAAGGATGGCCAGGGACAGGATCAGGATGCGCATCCCGCCACAATAGCGACGGCTGCGCGCGCGCGCATCGGACAATTGTGCGAATCCTCTTTTCCCCGGCCCCTGAAATCGGTATATGACCTGCCAATTCCCCCCGAAAACGAGGAATGGCGCAAGCCGAAGCCGTTTTTCCGGCCCTCACCCCCATGTTCGGGACCAAGAGACACGCGAAGGAGACTGACATGAGCAAGCCGCTGATGGCCAAGGCCACCGCCGTCTGGCTGGTCGACAACACGACGCTCAGCTTCAAGCAGATCGGCGATTTCTGCGGTCTGCACGAGCTTGAGGTCCAGGGCATCGCCGATGGCGACGTGGCCGCGGGCGTCAAGGGTTTCGACCCGATCGCATCCAACCAGCTGGACCCCGAAGAGATCAAGCGCGCCGAGGCCAGCCCGATCTATCGCATGCGCCTTAAGCACAACCCCGCATCCGAGGGTGAGGAAAAGCGTCGCGGCCCGCGCTATACCCCGCTGTCCAAGCGTCAGGACCGTCCCGCCGCGATCCTGTGGCTGGTCAAGTTCCACCCGGAGCTGGCCGATGCGCAGATCGCCAAGCTGGTCGGCACGACCAAGCCCACGATCGCGTCGATCCGCGAACGCACGCATTGGAACAGCCAGAACATCCAGCCGATCGATCCGGTCGCCCTGGGCCTGTGCCGCCAGACCGAGCTGGACGCCGCCGTCCAGAAGGCCGCCAAGAAGAAGGCCGCCGAGGGTGGCGTGATGACCGACGACGAACGCCGCAAGCTGGTCAGCACCGAAACCTCGCTGGCCATGTCGGACGAGCCGCGCCTGCCCAGCTCGATCGCGGGGCTGGAGAATTTCAGCCTGTCGCGCGACGAGGACAAGCCCGAGCGGGAGCTGAACAAGGACACGTTCTTCAACCTGCCGGACACGGATGACGAGGATGATGAGGACGAGGGTCAGGGCCGTCGCCGCTGATCCCCACGCGTGATGATGCAAAAGGCCGGGCAATTGCCCGGCCTTTTTTATGGCGTGGATGCCGCCTGTCGGTCAGGCAACCGGCCTGCCTTGCGGGCGGCCATGAAGAAGGCCGCGCCGGGTTTCCCCGACGCGGCCCGCAACACGACCGATCCTGCGATCAGGCGCGGCCGCGCACCGCACGCGCGATGGCGATCAGGATGCACGCGCCGACAAAGCCCGCCAGCAGATAGGCAAAGCTGAAGCTTGCGCCCGCAGCGTACAGGCCCAGAAGCGAGCCGAAGATGAAGTTGAACAGAACCGCACCGACGATCCCCAGAAGGATGTTCGCCAGAAGACCCATGTTGGACTTCATGAATTGCTCGGCAAGCCAACCGGCAATGCCCCCGACGATGATTGCTGCAAGCCAGCCCATGTTACTCTCCTTAAGACCTTGGCCGACCCTGTCGGTCGGCACCTTCTGGCATCGCAACGTCGCCTTTCGCCTGAGGTTCCCGCAGGCCCTGCGAAAATGTCACACCGAGAGGCAGATATACTTCATCTCCAGATAGTCCTCCAATCCGTGATGGCTGCCTTCGCGGCCCAGGCCCGACTGCTTGACCCCGCCAAAGGGCGCGACCTCGGTCGAGATCAGGCCGGTGTTCACGCCGACGATGCCGTATTCCAGCGCCTCCTGGACGCGGGTGATGCGGCCGATGTCGCGGGCGTAGAAATAGGACGCCAGGCCAAAGATGGTGTCGTTGGCGGCCTTCACCGCCTCCTCCTCGGTGTCGAAACGGAACAGCGGCGCCAGCGGGCCAAAGGTTTCCTCGGTCGCGACCTTCATGTCGCGGGTGACGCCGGTGACGACGGTGGGCTGAAAGAACAGCCCCTCCATCGGCTTGCCTCCGGTCAGCACCTGACCGCCGCCATCCAGCACGTCGCGGATGTGGTCGCGGACCTTGTCCACGGCCTTTTCGTTGATCAGCGGGCCGGTGGTGGTGCCGTCCTGCAACCCGTCGCCCACCGACAGCTTGTCCACCGCTGCCGCCAGCTTTTCGGCAAAGGCGTCATAGACCCCGGCCTGCACATAGATGCGGTTGGCGCAGACGCAGGTCTGGCCGTTGTTGCGGAATTTCGACGCCATCGCGCCCTCGACCGCGGCATCCAGATCGGCGTCGTCAAAGACGATGAAGGGCGCGTTGCCGCCCAGCTCCATGCTGCATTTCATGACCTGATCGGCGGCCTGGCGCAGCAGCACGCGGCCCACCTCGGTCGAGCCGGTGAAGGTCAGCTTGCGCACCAGATGGTTCTCGCAGAACTCCTTGCCGATGTCGCTGGCGCGCGACGATGGAACGACCGACAGGATGCCCTTGGGCAGGCCCGCGCGTTCGCCTAGCACCGCCATGGCCAAGGCCGACAGCGGCGTTTCCGTCGCGGGCCGCGCAACAAAGCCGCAGCCCACGGCCAGCGCCGGGCCCGCCTTGCGCGCGATCATCGCGTTCGGGAAATTCCACGGCGTGATCGAGCCCACGACCCCGATGGGCTGGCGGATGACGCTGATTCGCTTGTCGGTCTGATGGCCGGGAATGGTCTCTCCGTAGACGCGCTTGGCCTCCTCTCCGAACCATTCGATGAAGCTGGCGCCATAGGCGATCTCTCCCTTGGCCTCGGCCAGGGGCTTGCCCTGTTCGGCGGTCAGGATGGTGCCCAGATCGGTCTGATTGGCCATCATCAGGTCGAACCATTTGCGCATCACCTGGGCGCGCTCCTTGGCCGGGCGCGCGGCCCAGTCCTTCATGGCAGCGGCGGCGGCGTCGATGGCGCGGGCGGTCTCGGGGCGTCCCAGATCGGCGACATGGGCGATGACGTCGCCGCGGGCGGGGTTCCTGACCTCGAATGTCGCGCCGTCATCGGCATCGACCCACTCGCCCGCGACGAAGGCACGGGTCTCCAGCAGCGACGGATCGCTGAGCAGGCTTTTCAGGTCGGTCTGGTGATCGGTCATGGCATCCTCGGGGTGATTGCGTCGGGCCATGAGACCATGCCCGGCAGGGGGAAGTCAAAGCGCAGCCGATGCCGCGAATGTGAACGGGCGGGCGCAACCGGCGGGCGCCGGCGGCGTTGCACCTCCAATCGCTGAGCTGTCCCTCTTGGCGATCTCTCGGGGGCGGTGCGCAGGTCGCGCCGCCCTTTTTCTATGCGAAACGGTCGCGCCAGCAGGGCTGCAGATCGCCGGGCTGCGGGGTCGCGGCATGGACGGCCCGCGCAATCGCCCGCGCCAGAACGCAGGCCGCCGCGTGACCCACGGCAAAGGCATCCCCCACCGCATCGACCGGCACCCGCGCGCCGGTGGACAGCGCAAAGACCAGATCGCCGTCCAGCGGCGTGTGGCTGGGCACCAGTGCGCGGGCCATGCCGTCATGCGCGGCCACAGCCAGCCGTTGCAGGCCCGCCTTGTCCATCGCCAGATCGGTCGCGACGATGGCGATGGTCGTGGCCTCGCCCATGCGCTTGGCGGGCGGCGGTTCGCGACCGGCCGGAAAGCGGTCCGGCAGGCCCAGCCCCCCGAATTCGGACCCCAGCTCCCACGGGGCGGCCCAGAAATGCGGGCCATCGCCGACGGTCGCCTGCCCCAATGCGTTAACGACGACCAGCGCGCCGACGGTCGCGCCCTCCTCCAGCACCGCCGATGCCGAGCCGACCCCGCCCTTCAGCGTGCCGGTCAGCGCGCCCCAGCCCGCGCCCGCCGCGCCGATGGCGAAATCGGCGCCCGCCGCCGTCCAGGCCGCCGCCCCAAGCGCGGGATAGGGGTTCGCGTCCCAGGCCTTGTCGCCGCCGTTCAGCAGGTCGAAGACGATCGCCCCCGGCACGATGGGCACCCGCGCCGGTCCCACCGCAAAGCCCCGCCCCGCCGCATGCAGCGCCGCCATCACCCCGTCGCAGGCCGCCAGCCCAAAGGCCGACCCGCCCGACAGAGCCAGCGCGTCGACGCCCGGCACCAGCTTGTCGGGGGCCAGCAGGTCGGTCTCGCGCGTGCCCGGCGCACCGCCCATCACATGGACCGAGGCCGCGAAGGGCGCATCGGCTGTCAGCACCGTCACCCCCGATCGCAGCGTGGCATCCTGCGCATGACCCACGCGCAGCCCGGCCACATCGGTGATCAGGTTGCGCGGGCCGGCAATCATGCCTGCGCCGCCAAGGCCGCATCGCGGGTCTGGGTCAGGGTCGCGCCGGGGGTCAGCGCCTCGGGGTTCAGGCGCAGCTCGATCACCGACAGGCGGCCAGACAGGCGCGCGCGCTCGAAGGCGGGGGCGAAATCGGCATCGCGTTCGACCAGCTCTCCGTGGCCGCCATAGGCGCGGGCCAAAGCCGCGAAATCGGGGTTGAACAGGTCGGTGCCCGACACGCGGCCGGGATAGTGACGCTCCTGATGCATGCGGATCGTGCCATAGCGGCCGTTATTGGCGACGATGACGATGGGGGTCGCGCCATATTGGGCGGCGGTCGACAATTCGTTCACGGTCATCTGCAGGCAGCCGTCACCCGCCAGGCAGACGACGGTCCGGTCCGGATGCGTCAGGCTGGCGGCGATGGCCGCGGGCAGCCCGTATCCCATCGACCCCGACGTCGGCGCCAGCTGCGTGCCAAAGCAGCGCCAGCGATAATAGCGGTGCAGAAAGCTGGCATAGTTGCCCGCGCCGTTGGTGACGATCGCATTGGCCGGCAGGTTCGGCGCCAGCCAGCCCACCACCTGTTCCAGCCGCAGCGCGCCGGGCGTGGGGCGCGGGGTCTGCCAGTCGTCATAGGACGCGCGCAGCCGGGCCCGCCAATCGGACCAGCGCGTCGTGGGCGCGGGCAGGTCGGCCAGCGCGGCCACCACGCGGCGCGGATCGGCGACCAGGCCGGGATCGGCCCGCCACAGCGCACCCAGCTGATCGGGGTCGGGATGGACCATGATGACGCGGGCATGCGGGCGCACCGGGTCCATCGCGCTGTAGCCCCCGGTCAGCGTGTCCCCCAGACGCGAGCCAAGCGACAGGATCACATCCGCCTCGCGCAGCGCCGCCCCCAGGGCCGGGTTCATGCCCACGCCCAGATCGCCCACGTAATGGGGCAAGGTGTTGTCCATGCGGTCCTGGCGGCGAAAGGGCACGGCCACGGGCAGATCCCAGGCCGTGGCAAAGCGGGCCAGATCCTCGGCCGCGTCCTGCGACCACTGGCTGCCGCCGGCGACGACCAGCGGGCGTTTTGCCGTCGCCAGCGCATCGGCCACGGCCTGCACCGATTGCGGCGCGACATGGGACAGCGGGGTGGTGGCGGCGGCCAGGTCGGGAATGTCGGCATGGCCGGACAGCATGTCCTCGGGCAGGGCCAGCACCACGGGGCCGGGGCGGCCCGACATCGCCACGTGGAACGCGCGGGCGACATATTCGGCGATGCGGTCGGTCGCGTCGATCTGGGCCACCCATTTCGCCAAGGGGGCGAACATGGCGCGGTAATCGACCTCCTGGAACGCCTCGCGGTCCTGATCGCCGCGGGCGATCTGGCCCACGAACAGGATCATGGGCGTGCTGTCCTGACGCGCCACATGCACGCCTGCGCTGGCGTTCGTGGCCCCCGGTCCACGGGTGACAAAGGCCACGCCGGGCCGGCCGGTCAGCTTGCCCGTGGCCTCGGCCATCATCGCGGCGCCGCCTTCGTGGCGGCAGACGACATTGCGGATGCCGCTGTCGACCAGCCCGTCCAGCGCCGCCAGAAAGCTTTCGCCCGGAACCGAAAACACCCGCGTGACGCCGTTCGCGCGCAGCGCCTGCACCAAGATCTGACCGCCATGCCGCATCGGCTACCCTTCCGTGAATTCGATCTGGCGCACGCGGACGTGGCGCAACGCCTCGACCATGAATGCCGTCATCAGGCCAAAGTGCAACAGCCCGTTCGCCGCCGCCAGCCCACCCAGGATGCGCCAGTCCTGCGGCATCAGCACGTCGCCGTAGCCAAGCGTGGTGAAGGTGACCAAGGTGAAATACATGGCCTCCTCGAAGCTGGCGAAGACGCCCAGCAGGTGGAACGCCCCCGCCCACAGCCAGACGGACGCCGTAACCATCGCCAGCACCGCCAGGCTGGTCGCCACGATGACCAAAGCCAGCTTGGGCCGGTGCGGCGCGCGGGCCAGCCAGCGGGCATTGCGCGCGAACGCCGTCTCAAGCGCCCAGATGGCCAAGGCGGCCATCAGCACGCTGATCACCATCAGCACCGACCCGAACGCGATCTGTCCCAGCATGGTCCCCCCTGGCGACAGACCTAGCCCAGGGCGCTGCCATCGCGCAACGCATGCCTTTACAGATGCCCCCGCCGCGCCTATCTGACCAGCCATGGCCAAGGATGACGACAGCAAGAACTACAAGGTGATCGCCGAGAACCGGCGGGCCCGGTATGACTATGCCATTGAGAGCGATCTTGAGGTGGGCATCATGCTGACCGGCTCCGAGGTCAAGTCGCTGCGCGTCGGCCAATCCAACATTGCCGAAAGCTATGCCTCGGTCGAGGGCGGAGAGCTGTGGCTGATCAACAGCTATATCGCGGCCCTGTCGCGGGCAGGCGTGTTCGGCCACGAGGAGCGCCGCCGCCGCAAGCTGCTGGTGAAATCGCGTGAACTGGCCCGGCTGTGGCAGTCGACCGCGCGCGAGGGGATGACGCTGGTTCCGCTGGTGATGTATTTCAACCACCGCGGCATCGTGAAGCTGAAGATCGCCGTCGCCAAGGGCAAGAAGAACCACGACAAGCGCGAAACCAGCGCCGCCCGCGACTGGAACCGCCAGAAGGCGCGCCTGCTGAAGCAGGGATAGGCCATTGCAGCCCCGCCTCCGCCCCTGTAAATCGGGGCGCGGCGCAACAAGGGGGGCGGGCCATGGACGATCCGAAGACACTGGTCTCGACCGACTGGCTGGCGGCGCATCTGGCCGACCCCGATCTGCGTATCATCGACGCCAGCTGGCACATGCCCGCATCGGGTCGCGATGCGCGTACGGACTATGACGCAGGCCACATTCCCGGCGCGCGGTTCTTTGACATCGACGCGATCAGCGACAAACGCTCGACCCTGCCGCATATGGCCCCCCCGCCCGAGATGTTCATCAGCCGCCTGCGCGCGATGGGCGTGGGCGACGGGCATCAGGTGGTCATCTATGACAATTCCGACGTGCGCAGCGCGTTTCGCGTGTGGTGGACCTTCCGCCTGATGGGCAAGACCGACGTGGCCGTTCTGGACGGCGGCTTTGCCAAATGGCTGGCCGAAGGCCGCCCGACTGAGGACATGCCCCCCGTCATGCGCGACCGCCACATCACCGTCCAGCGCCAGGCGGGCCTGGTGCGCGACGTCACGCAGGTGGCTGCCGCCAGCAAGCTGGGCGATCCGCAGATCGTGGACGCGCGCAGCCCGGAACGGTTCCGCGGCGATCAGCCCGAACCCCGCGCGGGCCTGCGCGCAGGCCATATTCCGGGGTCGCGCAACCTGCCATTCGGTCGGCTGTTCAACGCCGACGGCACGATGATCGCGCCGGATGCGATCCGCGCGGCCTTCACGGATGCGGGCATCGACCTTGCGCGCCCGGTCATTACCACCTGCGGCAGCGGCGTGACGGCGGCGGCGCTGTCCTTTGCGCTGGAGCGCGCGGGCCACCGCGACCATTCGCTTTACGACGGCAGCTGGACCGAATGGGGCAGCTTTGCCGACCTGAACATCGCAACCGGAGACGCCTGATGCTGACCGACCTGAAAGCCCAAAGCCCCGACAAGATCCTGATGCTGATCGAGGAGTTCAAGGCCGATACCCGACAGGGCAAGATCGACCTGGGCGTGGGCGTCTACAAGGACCCGCAGGGCGTCACTCCGGTCATGCGCGCGGTCAAGGCCGCCGAACAGCGCATCTGGGAGACCCAGACCACCAAGGCCTATACCGGGCTGGCGGGCGAGGCCGATTATCGCAACGCGCTGGCCACGATGGTGCTGGGCGAACTGCCTGCCGACCGTCTGGCCTCGGTCGCGTCGGTCGGTGGCACGGGCGCGATCCGTCAGGCGCTGGAGCTGGCGCGGCTGGCCAATCCGGGCGTGCGGGTGTTCGTCTCGAACCCGACCTGGCCAAACCATTTGTCGATCATGGCCTTCATGGGCCTGCCCTATACCGAATACCGTTACTTTGACGCCGAAACCCGCGGCGTCGATTTCGAGGGCATGAAGGCCGACATCGCGCAGGCAGGCAAGGGTGACATCGTGCTGCTGCACGGCTGCTGCCACAACCCGACCGGCGCCAACCTGACCCTGGATCAATGGTCCGAGGTCGTGGCGATCCTGGAGAAATCGGGTGCGGTGCCGCTGATCGACCTGGCCTATCAGGGCTTTGGCGACGGTCTGGACGCGGATGCCGAGGCCACCCGCCTGGTCGCCCGCAGCCTGCCCGAGGTGCTGATCGCGGCGTCATGCTCCAAGAACTTCGGCATCTATCGGGAACGCACGGGCATCCTGATCGCGCTGGCCGACAACACCAAGGCGCGCGATCTGGCGCAGGGGTCGATGGCCTTCCTGAACCGCCAGAACTTTTCCTTCCCGCCGGATCATGGCGCGCGCATCGTCAGCACCATCCTGACCGACGACGCCTTGCGTGCCGATTGGGCAGCCGAGCTGGAGGAGGTCCGCAACACCATGCTGGGCCTGCGCGATCAGCTGGCGGCAGAGCTGCGCGATCTGTCGGGCAGCGACCGGTTCGATTTCATCCGCAACCATCGCGGCATGTTCTCGCGCCTTGGCGCCACGGCGGAACAGGTGCAGCGCCTCAAGACCGATGCGGCCATCTATATGGTGGGCGATTCGCGGCTGAACATCGCGGGCCTGAACCGCGACACCGTGCCGGTGCTGGCCCGCGCGATCATCGACGCAGGGATCTGATCCCCACCTGCTGGCGCGTCAGCGGCGCGCCAGCGCCTGTTCGATGTAATCGCGCAATTCCTCGA
The DNA here is from genome assembly GCF_005048265.1 of Paracoccus hibiscisoli. Lineage (GTDB taxonomy): Bacteria > Pseudomonadota > Alphaproteobacteria > Rhodobacterales > Rhodobacteraceae > Paracoccus > Paracoccus hibiscisoli. The sequence goes on along the minus strand of NZ_SUNH01000001.1, from coordinate 15,964 downwards.
CCTCGCTGCGGCTGTCGCGCAGCCCGTCCATCGCCGCGCGCAGCTCGGCCTGGGTGCCCGCCAGACGCGCGGTCAGCGCGGCCTCACGCTCCTGCAGGGCGGCGTTGGCGGCGTCGCGCTGATCCTCGGCCTCGTGCAGCTGCTGGGCCATGCGGTCCAGCTCGGACATGTCGGCGCGCGCCGGACGGGCCACGCGATGCACCAGCCAACTGGCGATCCAGCCCAGGACAAAGGCCCCGAACAGGATCAGGGCGGTCACGGCGATGAATTCTGATCTGCTCATTCGTCTGTCGCTTCGTCTTGGCCACCGGACCGGGCCGCGACGCTGTCGGGGCGGGGACCGGGACGGGGGGTGTCATCATCGGGCGTCAGCACGGGTACCCTAAGGTTTTCCTCGCGTTCGTCCAGCGTCTGGAACTCTTCGGCGACGCCCACGGTCATCGGCACCATGCCGGATGCGTCGCGGCTGTGCGGCAGCTGCGGTCCCTGCATCTGCGCGGTCGAGGCGGGCAGGTCCGGCCCCTGCATCGGCGGCAGCTGCGGGCCCTGTGCGGGTTCGGGGGCCGGATCGGGCTCAGTGGTCTCTCCGGTGATGCCCGACACGGTGACGGGGGCGGGCAGGCCGGTCGCGTCCAGCGGATGCGGGGACAGCAGGCGGAACTCGATCCGGCGGTTGATCTCGCGGCCTTCCTCGGTCTGGTTGGTGGCGACGGGGCGGCTTTCGCCATAGCCGCGGGCGGTCATGTTCGCGACCCTGATCCCGGCCTCGGCCATGGCCGACACGATGGCCTGCGCGCGCGAGCGTGACAGTTCGGCATTGAACGCCTCCGAGCCCTGCGAATCGGTATGTCCGCCGGCCTCGATCTGGAAATCGCTGCAATCGGCCATGGCGCGCACAAAGCGGTCCATCGTCTGTTCCGGGTTGCCCGCAATGGACGACCGGTTGGGCTCGAACCCGATCTCGCTCTCGGACATGATGATGTTCAGCCGGGCGACGCATTCCTCGCCACTGGGCAGGCCCAACGCCTGGTCAAGGCGGCGGTCATAGCTGATCGTCAACTGATAGCGCGCGCCGGTGCCAAGCCGCTCGGATAGCAGGGCCGCCGCGCGGTCGCTGGCCTGCGGGTCGCCAGAGACGCCGCGCAGGTCGATCAGGTCGGGCGTCACGCGAACCTCGCCCGCCTGCAGCGTGCCCATCGCTTCCAGCCCGGCGATCACGCGGACGGTCCAGCCTGAGGGCACGGCCGGGTCGGTGCGCAGCCCGCTTTGCGCGACGGTGAAGCGCGACCGGGCAAAGCTGTCGACCGCCTGGCGCATCTGCGCATCCGCGATGCGGCCCCGCATCGACAGGCTGCCCGAGGGGGGCAGGGTGGCCTGGAACTCGATGGGGGCGGTCTGGACGACCTCGGCCTGCTCCAGCTGGGCCTGCAGATGATAGGTCGCGGGCAGGGCGCGCTCCAGCTGGCCGGTCACCTGGTCGAACAGGGCGCGCGGAACCGCAGCCGGGGCGTTCAGCGTGACATCCTCGTCCGACAGGGTGACCTGGCCCTGGCCCAACTGGGCGACCGCCGCGATGGCCGCGGTGGCCGCATCGGCCCAATCCTCGGACGGCGCGCCCAGGCCCAGGGTGCAGGACGGCACGGCGGCCATGCCCGCCGCTTGGGCGGCGGCGGTGATGCGGGCGCGGTCATCGTCGTCGGTGGCCACGCAGGCATCGAAATGCGGGCCGGTCTGGTCGATGACAAACCGCAGCGTAAAGGGCGCGATGACCGGGCGCGGCGCGGTGATCTGCAGATCCAGCGTCACCTGCGGCGGGGCCGCGCGGCGCAGCGCGGTCTCCAGTCGGATCTGGTCGTCACGGTCGGCGGCCAGCGCCGCGACGGTGACCTGGCCCGGCGCCACCGAGATCTTGGCCTGTTCGGTCATGCCCGCCGCCTGCAGCCCAAGGCGCAGCGCCTCGGGCCAGCCGTCGGGGACGGGGTGGTCGGCCTGTTCCAGCAGATCGGACACCGCATTCCCCGCCGGGCGCAGATCGCGCAGCATCGCGTCACGGTCGGTCGCGGCGGGCACCAGCCCGATCAGGGACAGCCCCTCATCGCTGCGCAGGATCTCGACCTTGAAGTCGGGGGGTGTCATCGCCTCGATCGAGGCGACGGTCATCGCGTCCTGCAGGCGGCTGGCATCGACCGCCGTGCCGGCCTGACCCAAGGCGCGGAACCGCTCGACCTCGGAGGGGGCGGTGCCGGTCAGGGTGACGCGCAGTCCGTCGGTCTGCACCTGCGCCCAGTCATGCCCGCCCGATTGCAGCGCCGCCGCGACCGCACCCGCCGATCGCGTCTCGATATAGGTGGCGGCAGCCTCGGCGCCCATCCAGGACAATCCGCCCGCCCCGGCCAGGACAAGGACGGTGGCCAATGAGGTCGAAAGGCGGCGCGGTCGGGCCATGCGGGAAACCTTGTGCTGTTGCAAGCGGGTCACGTCTAGCGAGGGGGTCGCTGCGGTGCAATCATGCCAGCCCCGCGACAGCAAGAAACAGCGCAAGGATCAGCCCCGCATCGCGGTTCGACCGGAACAGGCGCAGGCAGACATCCCCCTGATCGGGCTGGAAATTCCGCAGCTGCCACAACAGATGCAGGCCAAAGGCCAGAACCCCCGCCCAGGCCATCAACAGATTGCGACCCGTCAGCGCCACCGCCACCGCCAGCACGGCCACCGAGACCAGCGCAAAGCCCGCCAGGATCGCCGGGCTGCGGTCGCCGAACAGCCGGGCCGTGGATTTCACCCCGATCAGCGCGTCGTCATCGGCATCCTGATGGGCATAGATCGTGTCGTAAAAGATCGTCCAGGCGATGGCGCCCAGCCAGGCCACCACCGGCGCCGGATCGACACGCCCCATATGCGCGGCATAGGCCAGCATCACCCCCCAGTTGAAGGCAAAGCCCAGAAACAGCTGCGGCCACCAGGTAAAGCGTTTCGCAAAGGGATAGATCGCGACCAGCGCCAGCGACGCCACCCCCATCCACACCGCCGCCCGCCCCAGGGTCACCAGGATCACCAGCCCCACCAACCCCTGCGCCAGCAGCCAGAAATACGCCCCCCGCAGGCTGACCTGCCCCGAGGGCAGCGGCCGCGACCGGGTGCGCGCGACCTGCGCGTCGATGTCGCGGTCGGTGATGTCGTTCCAGGTGCAGCCCGCGCCGCGCATGACAAAGGCGCCGATAGCGCAGGCCAGCGCGATCCACAGATCGAACAGCCGCGGCCCGTCCGCCATCATCGCCAGCCCGATCCCCCACCAGCAGGGGATCAGCAGCAGCCATGTCCCGATGGGCCGGTCAGCCCGGCTCAGGCGCAGCCAGGGGCGGGAGGCAGGCGGCGCAAAGCGGTCCACCCAATTGTCGGGCGGCGCGTCAAAGACGGCATCTGGCCTTTCGGTCTGGCTTTGCATAGCGTCGCGCCCATCATGGCTAAGATCAGACTGTTCATAGATCACCCGCTGGTTGCAGGACAAGCCGTCCCCTTGGACGCGGGCCAGTCGCATTATCTCTCGGGCGTCATGCGCCTGCGGCAGGGCGATGCGGTGGCCGTCTTCAACGGGCGCGACGGGGAATGGCAGGCCAGCCTGCAGGAGGCCGGCAAACGCGGCGGCAGCCTGATCGTGCTGGCCCAGACCGCGCCCCAGCAGGACCCGCCCGACCTGTGGCTGATCTTTGCGCCCATCAAGAAGGCGCGCACCGATTTCATCGTTGAAAAGGCCGCCGAGATGGGCGCGGCCCGCATCCTGCCGGTGCAGACCGACCACACCAATTCCGACCGCATCCGCCAGGATCGCCTGCAGGCGCACGCGATCGAGGCCGCCGAGCAATGTGGCGGCACCTTCGTGCCCCCGGTGGCCGATCTGGCACCCCTGTCGCGCCTGCTGGACGGGTGGGACCCCGCGCGGCGCATCCTGTGGGCCGACGAATCGCGCGCGGGCCCGGCGCAGACGCTGGCCGGGCTGCCCCCCGGTCCCTGGGCGATCCTGATCGGCCCCGAGGGCGGGTTCTCGGCCGGGGAACGGGCGCGTCTGTCGCGCCTGCCTTTCGTGACGCCGGTCAGTCTGGGTCCGCGCATCCTGCGCGCCGATACGGCGGCGGTCGCGGCGCTGGCGCTGTGGCAGGCGGCCTTGGGCGATTGGCGTTAACCACGGTTTCTTTAGCGAATCAACGCAAGCGGCCATTCGTGGCCTTTTTGCGACAGAATCGGCCCCCGCTGTTGCAGAAATCGCATGGCGGGGTTGCCGGTTTCACGGCTACTCTTTGTGGGCTGCCCAAACTATCTCCTGTTCATCGGAAATCTGCCCGAAGGTCGGGCAAAATGAAAACAGGTGAACTGATGTCGACGATCGAAACGAACCGCAGCGTGGCTGTCGGAGGCGTGGGCAACGTCGTCGCGCATATCGTGTCGCTGGTGGCGTCCTGGCGGGAAACCCGCGTGACGCGCCGCGAACTGAGCCGTCTGTCGGATCGCGAGCTGGACGATATCGGTCTGTGCCGCGGCGACATCGAGCGGATTGCGCGCGGCGTCTGACAGCCCGCACCCCATGACGATCAAACCCCCGAAGCTTGCGCTTGCGGGGGTTTTCCATGTCCGGCTTGTCGATGTCCGGCGGGCGGGATCAGCCGTGGGTCATGACCAGCGTGGTCCAGTCGCCCATGTCGTCGCGCCGGCCGGGCGCAAAGCCCGCCTTGCGATAGGCTGCCACGACCTCGTCGGCCTGCGTGGTCAGGATGCCCGACATGATGATCCGCCCGGCGGGCGCCACGTGGCGGGCCATGTCGGGCGCCAGGTCGATCAGCGGCTGCTTGAGGATATTGGCCAGCACCAGATCATAGGGCGCCGCCCCCTCCAGCATCGGGTGGTCAAAGCCCGCAGCCTCCAGGCATTCCACCCGGCCGTCCAGCCCGTTGGCGATGACGTTGGCGGCGGCGGTATCGACCGCGACCGGGTCGATGTCGCTGGCCAGCACGGTGACCGGCCACAGCCGCGCCGCAGCCATCGCCAGCACCGCCGTGCCGCAGCCGATATCAGCGATGCGGGTCGCCTGAAACCCGTCGGTCGCCAGGCGGTCCAGCGCCTCCAGACAGCCCTTGGTGGTGTTGTGATGGCCGGTGCCAAAGGCCATCGCGGCCTCGATCCACAGCGCCTCGACGCCCTCGGGGATATCGTCGGCATCGTGGCTGCCATGCACATAGAACCGGCCCGCGCGCACGGGGGTCAGCTCTCGTTTGACATGGGCCACCCAATCCACCTCGGGCAGCTCCGAGATGGCAAAGGGGTTCGCGCCATAGGCGGCAGCCAGGATCGCCAGCGTGATCTCGTCGGGGGCCTCGGTGAAATAGGCGCCGACCTCCCACCGCTCGCTGCCATCCTCGATCTCAAAAATGCCGGTGCCGACGGGTTCGGGGGTCAGATCCTCGCAGGCTTCGGCCAGGGCCTCGGCAGCCTCGCGGCCTTTCAGATGGGTCAGCGCGGTGTATGTGGGCATCAGATCGGGTCCGGGTTGGGAATGCTGGCCTGTACGCCGGTGCCCTTCAGCCCGCAATAACCGTCGGGGTTCTTTTCCAGATATTGCTGATGTGCCTCATGCGCGAGCCAGAACGGGCCCGCAGGGACGATCTGGGTGGTGATCTTGTCCAGACCCTGAACGGCCAGGCGGTTGTCATAGTCGATCTTGGACGCCTCGGCCGCGGCTTCCTGCAGGTCGGTGAAGGTCATGATCAGGCTGCGATACTGGTTGCCCACGTCGTTGCCCTGCCGGTCGCCCTGCGTCGGGTCGTGGTTTTCCCAGAACAGCTGCAGCAGGTGGTCATAGCTGACCAGAGAGCTGTCATAGATCACCCGCACCACCTCGGCATGGCCGGTATCGCCACGCTTGACCTGGTCATAGGTCGGGTTCTGGACATCGCCGCCGGCAAAGCCGACCTCGGTCAGCCAGATGCCGCTCTGCTTCCAGAACAGGCGTTCGACCCCCCAATAGCAGCCCATGCCAAAGATCGCCTGATCGTAACCGGCGGGCGGGGTGGCACCCAGGGGGCGGTGAAAGATGGCGTGGTCGGTCATCGGGGGCCTCGTGTCTAGATGATGGAGCGAACGCGCAAGGCGGGGTCAGGGTTCACCCGCGCGGATGGGCGGCGTGATAAACGGCCATCAGCTGGGCATTGTCCACCCCGGTATAGACCTGGGTGGTGGACAGGCTGGCATGGCCCAGCAGTTCTTGGATCGTGCGCAGATCGCCGCCCGCCGACAGCAGATGCGTGGCAAAGCTGTGGCGCAGCGCATGGGGCGTGGCACTGGCGGGCAGGCCCAGGGCGGCGCGGGCCTGACGCATCGCGGCCTCGACCGCGCCGGCGGTCAGGCGGCCGCCGCGGATGCCGCGAAACAGCGGGCGGTCGGCCTGATGGCCCCAGGGGCACAGGTCCAGATAGCGCGCCACCGCCTGCCGGGCGACATCCAGCACCGGCACCTGACGTTCGCGCCCGCCCTTGCCGCGGATCACCAGACCCTCGGGGAAGGGCCAGTCGGTGCCTTCCAGCGCCAGGGCTTCGGAGATGCGCAGCCCCGACCCCCACAGCAGCGTCAGCACCGCCAGATCACGCGCGCCGACCCAAGGCGTGCCGTGATCCGCGACCCGGTCCAGCGTGTCCTGCGCCTGCAGGGGGGTCAGGGGGCGGGGCAGGCTGCGGGTGTATTTCGGGCTGCGGGTGGACAGGGCCGCGGACACGTCCAGCCCCTCGCGGTCGGCGGTCCAGCGCAGAAAGGACCGCACCCCGGACATGCGCCGCGCCAGCGACCGCGCCCCCAGGCCCCGCGTGCGTTCCGAGGCCGCAAAGGCGCGCATGTCGGTCTGCCGCAGCCGCGCCAGACCGGATGGCGGCACCGATTCGCCCCAATGCAGCGCCAGGAAATGCAGAAAGGCCAGCAGGTCGGCGCGATAGGCGGTGACGGTATGGATGGATCGGTCGCGGGTCGCCGCCTCGGTCAGCAGCCAGCGGTCCAGCGCCTCGGCCATGGCCGGAGACAGCAGGCCGCCCCAGGGGTCATCCGTCATGCGGGCAGCCGCGCCAGCAGCGCCAGTCGGAACACCTGCCCGAAAAAGCGCAGCAGGTCGGTGCCATGCGCGGGCATGAAGCGGTCGGCATCCGCGCTGCCCATCAACAGCACCGCACGCGGACGCTCCGCCCCCAGATCGACCGGCAGCAGCGCCTCCGAGGCGACGGTCCGGCCATGCAGGGGCCGCGTCACCACCAGGGCCGCACGCAGCACGATGTCGTCGCCGCGCGGGGCACGACGCCCGGCGGTCAGGATGCGGTCCAGCGTGCCCGGGGGCGCGATCACCACATCAGGGGGCAGGTCCAGCGGGGGGTCTTCCTCGACCACCAGGCGCAGGGTCTCGACGCGCAGCAGCGGCGCGATGTCGGTCTGCAGGGCGGCGGTGAAATCGGCCAGATCGGCCGTCTCCAGCAGGCCCAGCACGGCGCGGTGGATCACCGCCATGCCGGACTGGTTGTCATAGGCGGCGGCGATCACGCTTTCATGCGTGGATTCCAGCCGCTGCAGCCGGGTCTCCAGGACCTGCATGGCGCGGCCGCGGATGTCGATGACATTCTCTCCGACCTCGGCCTCGCGCGCGGCCACCAGGGCGCGCATCAGGTCGCGGTCGGCCAGGATGGCCCCCGGATCGGCCAGCAGCCGGTCGCGGGTTTCAGGGTCCAGCGCGTCGGTCATGCGGTCCTCCGGGGGCCGTGGCGGTCAGAGGATCTTCTGGCCGGTCTGTGCCCAGTCCGCATTGAACTGCGCCAGGCCCTTGTCGGTCAAGACATGGTTCGCCATCGACTTGATGACCGACGGCGGCGCGGTGATCACGTCGGCGCCTATCTTGGCCGCGTCCACGATGTGGTTCACCGTGCGGATCGAGGCCGCCAGGATCTGGGTCTCGTAGCCGTAATTGTCATAGATCTCGCGGATGTCGGCGATCAGGTCCATGCCGTCCATGTGGATGTCGTCCAGCCGGCCGATGAAGGGGCTGATGAAGGTCGCGCCCGCCTTGGCCGCCAGGATCGCCTGCGCGGCGCTGAAGCACAGCGTGACGTTCAGCTTGTGGCCCTCGTCGGACAGCACGCGGCAGGCCTTCAGGCCGTCCCAGGTCAGCGGCACCTTGATGCAGACATTGGGCGCGATCTTGGCCAGGTGGCGGCCCTCGGCGATCATGTCGTCGGCCTTCTCGGCCACGACCTCGGCGCTGACCGGGCCCTCGACCATGGCGCAGATCTCGGCGGTGACCTCGGCGATGGCGCGGCCCGATTTCAGGATCAGCGACGGGTTGGTGGTGACCCCGTCGACCATCCCCAGGTCGTTCAGTTCCTTGATCGCGGCGATATCGGCGGTGTCGACAAAGAATTTCATGGCCCGTCTCCTCAGGGTGCGTTTGTCTGGGTGATACTGCAGATGGGGCCGGGCTGGAAGGGGCACAACCCATGCGGGGGCTTGCAACCCGCCCCGCGCCCCGTCTTTATCGCGCCACCATGACCCCGCCCGAATTCTTCCCCCCCCGCGCCCGCATCGCGGTGCTGACCGCCGAAACGGTCGGTGTGCTGGACTATCTGTCCCCCGATGACGGCGTGCGACAGGGCCAGCTGGTGCTGGTCCCCCTGGGGCCGCGCCGGGTGCTGGGGCTGGTCTGGGGACCGGGGGTCGGCGATTTCGACCTGGCCAAGCTGCGCGCCGTGGCCCGCGTGCTGGACGCGCAGCCCTTTGACGCGGGGTTCCTGGATTTTCTGACCCGGGCTGCGGATTACACGCTGACGCCGCTGCCCTTGATGCTGCGCATGGCGACGCGCGCGCCCGACATCGACCAGCCGCCCACCGCGCGCCGGATCATCGTCCCCGGATCGGGCCAGCCCGGCCGCGCGACCGAGGCCCGGACCCGCGTGCTGCAGGTCATGGCCGATCACGGCGGCGCCAGCTTCGCCGCGTCCGAGCTGGCGCAACTGGCGGGTGTCGGCACCTCCGTGGTCAAGGGCCTGGTCGCCAGCGGCGCCCTGGCCGAGATCGAGGCGCCGCGCGATCTGCCCTATCCCGCGCTGGACCCCACGCGGGCGGGCAAGCCGCTGGCCCCCGACCAGCAGGCGGCCTCCGACATCTTGCGCGGCGCGATCCGGGCGGGCGGCTATGGCACCACGCTGCTGCGCGGGGTCACCGGGTCGGGCAAGACCGAGGTGTATCTTGAGGCCGTGGCCGAATGCCTGGCGCAGGGGCGGCAGGCGCTGGTCCTGCTGCCCGAGATCGCGCTGTCGGCCGAATTCCTGGACCGGGTCGAGGCGCGGTTCGGCGCCCGCCCCGGCGAATGGCACAGCGGCATCACCCGCACCGAACGCCGCCGGTTGTGGCACATGGCCGGGCGGGGGCAGGTCGGACTGGTCGTCGGCGCGCGGTCCGCGCTGTTCCTGCCCTTTGCGGATCTGGGCCTGATCGTCGTCGATGAGGAGCATGACGGCAGCTACAAGCAGGAAGACGTCGTCTATTACAGCGCCCGCGACATGGCGGTGCTGCGCGCCTCCATCAACCGCGCGCAGGTGGTGCTGGCATCCGCCACGCCGTCCCTGGAAAGCTGGGTGAACGCAGCCAGCGGCAAATATGCGCGGCTGGATCTGCGGTCCCGCTATGGCGAGGCCGAGCTGCCGCAGATGGCCGCCATCGACCTGCGGGCCGAGGCGATGGAGCAGGGGCGCTGGATCTCCCCCACGCTGGCGCAGGCGGTCACCGCGCGGCTGGCGCGCGGCGAACAGTCGCTGATTTTCCTGAACCGCCGCGGCTTCGCGCCCGTCACCGTCTGCCGTGCCTGCGGCGAGCAGATCGGCTGCCATCAATGCGACGCCCGGATGGTGGAACATCGGTTCCAGAACCGCCTGGTCTGCCACCAATGCGGCGAGACGCGGCCCATCCCCACCGCCTGCCCGTCCTGCGGGGTCGAGGGAAAGCTGGCCCCCATTGGTCCCGGCGTCGAACGCATCGCCGAGGAGGTGGCAGCGCGCTTTCCCGACGCCAAGGCCACGGTACTGTCATCGGACCTGTTCCATTCGGCCCGCGCGCTCAAGGAGACGATCGCCCAGATTTCGGACGGTGACACGGACATCATCATCGGCACCCAGATCGTGGCCAAGGGGCACAACTTTCCGCGCCTGACGCTGGTGGGGGTTGTCGATGCCGATCTGGGCCTGCAGGGCGCCGATCTGCGCGCGGCGGAACGCAGCTTTCAGTTGATGCGGCAGGTGGCGGGGCGCGCGGGGCGCATCAGCGGCGCCGCGCCGGGGCTGGCGCTGCTGCAGACGCACCAGCCCGATCACGCGGTGATCCGTGCCATCCTGTCGGGGCGCGATGAGGATTTCTGGGACGCCGAGGCCGCGGGCCGTCAGGCGGCGGGCATGCCGCCATTCGGCCGGCTGGCGGGGATCATCCTGTCCCATCCCGACCTGGCCACCGTCGCCGATTTCGCGCGCCATCTGGCCGGACGCGCCGCCCCCCTGGCCGAGGTCGGGGCCGAGCTGTGGGGCCCCGCGCCCGCGCCCATCGCGCGGGTCCGGGGGCGGCACCGCATGCGCATGCTGATCCGCGCGCCGCGTCAGGCACCGATCCAGGCGGCGATCGCGGATTGGCTGGCGGGGGTCAAGCTGCCCACGAACCTGCGCCTGTCGGTCGATATCGACCCGCAGAGCTTTCTGTGATCAGTTCTTCAGCACGATGCAGCGCCCGCCCAGGGTCTTGAACCGCGCGCAAAAGCGGTTGGCCTCGGTCCGGCTGCCATAGCCGATCTGGGCGGTATAGACCGCCCGCGGCATGCCGTTCATCCGCTTGCGGACATAGCCCACGCGGGCCCCGTCCTCCAGGATCGGACGCAGGGTGCGGTTCAGGCGGGCGACCTGCTGGGCCGCGCCAGCCTGGCTGGGATGGCTGGCCACCACCACGCCCCAGGGCATCGCCGGGGGCTGGGTGTTGAATTCGCGCAGCGACCGCTCTCCGGCCATGCGTTCGCAGGCGGGGCGGAAGGGCTGATCCGGGGCCAGCGCCAGGCGCAGCTCTCCCGGCGCGGGCGGGTTGTCGCGCCAGCGATGCGCGCTGAAGCCGGTGATCGATTCGACATAGTCGATGGTCTCATAGGGCAGGGTCGTCATCTGGCCGATGAACCGCGCGGCGCGGTTCTCTCCGCCGTTATAGGCGACGGCGGCCAGGCCGATATTGCCGAACCGGTCGCGCAGATGGGCCAGATACCACGCCGCCTTGCTGATCGCCTGCGCGGGGTTGAACGGGTCGTCCAGCCAGTACAGATCAGCCGTGCCGGGCATGAACTGCGCGATGCCAAGCGCCCCCGCCGGGCTGACGGCCGAGGGTTCGAACCGGCTTTCCTTCCACAGCAGACGGGCCAGGAAGGCAGGGTCCAGCCCGTGATCGGCGGCGTTGCGCTCGATCAGCTTGCAGACATCGGCGGCATAGCTGTCGCGGTCGATGCAGTCGCGCCCGTCATCCGAACAGCGCCGGTCCTCGGTGACCCGGGGGGCGGGACGGCCATGCAGCGCGTCGACCGCCGGGCGCGCCGACAGCTCTGACGCCGGGACGAACCCCAGGGCCAGGACCAGGACGGCGTGCAGAAGGGGGCGGATCATGCGGGCATCACAACGGAGCTGCCTGCGCCCGGGTCAGGGCGCAGGCCAAGACCTCACTTGGCTTTCTTGGCGGCGCCGGGCTTGCCCGCGCCCGCCTTGCCCGAGGCGGCTTTTCCGCCGCCCGCCTTGGCCGCCCCCGCCTTGCCGCCAGCCTTGCCAGCGGCTGCCTTGCCGGGCCCGGCCTTGGGCTTGTCGGCGACAGCCTGATCCTGGCTGCCGGTGTCAGTGGCGGCCTTTGCCTTGCCGGAGGCGGGCTTGGCATCCTTGGCCTTGCCAGCATCCTTCGGCTTTGGCGCGGTGCCAGCGGCCTTGGCGGCCTGCTTTTCGGCCTGCTTCTCGGCCTTGCGGGCGGCGCGGCGCGCGTTTTTGGCGGCTTCCTTCTCCGCCTTGCGAGCGGCTTTCGCGGCGTCCTTCTCCGCCCGCTTGGCGGCCTGCTTATCGGCCTTGCGGGCGGCCTTGGCAGCCTCTTTCTCGGCAGCCTTTTCGGCGTCCTTCTGGGCCTTGCGCGCCGCCTGTTTCGCGGCCTTCTGTGCCTGATCGTCGCTCATGACAGAGGTCCTCGTTACGGGATCGGTGGGGGAGGGGGGCGTCTGTGCCACGTCCGGCTTGGCCCGGCGCTTGGGCACGCGATGGGGTTCGGTGCGCAGATCGGTCTTGCGCGCCTCGGCGGGCTTGCGTCCTGCGGGGGTGCGCGGCAGCGTCGCGGGCTTGCGCCGCGCGGTGACGGCTTTGGGCGGGACCGCGATGGTCGCAGCGGTGGCGGGCTTGGGGGGACCGGGCTCGGGCGATGCGTCCGTGGCGGCCGGCAGGCGCAGGCCACGCTTGCGCCGCTCCATGTCGGCGCGGCGCAGGGCGGCGTTCAGCATCTCGGCGGGGCCGGGGTCGCCCGAACGGTCGCCTGTCTGGGCCTCCCGGCGCGCCGACCGCAGCGCCAGAATCAGCGCCAGCAGGGTCGGATCGTCCAGCCCGCCCAGCACGGGCTGACGGCTTTGCTCGGCCAGCCTCAGCTGGTCGGCGCTCAGCGTTTCCTGTTCGCGCTTGGCGTAATTGGGCATCGCGGGACCTTCGGCAGGGCGGGAGGGCTGTCGCGCATGACATTGCGCAGGAATGCGGGATTTTGCAATTGGAAAGGCCCCGGTCGAAACCGGGGCCATGAACCATGTGCATAAGCGCCGCAGGTCGCGGCGGAGGACCGATCAGCGGGCCGGAACCGCGCTTTCGACCGGCGACAAGAACGCGCCCGAGGCAAAGGGGTCGCTGACCAGCGCGGGCTGGATCGACCCTGCGGCGGGCACCGCCGACATCGCGGCATAGGGGTCCATCACCGGCTGAGCCGAGGCGACCGGCGCCATCGCCGTCTGCATGGGCAGGGCGGCCATGGGCGCCGCGGCCGGGTCCATCGCCGGGTCGGCAACGGCGGTGGCGGGCACGACATAGCCCTCGGGCGTCTCGATCATCGGGCCTTCCATGCGCACGCTCTCGGCCTGAGAGCGGACGATGACCTGGGTGCCGGTCGGGATCTGCTCGAACAGGTCCATCACGTCCTGGTTGAACATGCGGATGCAGCCCGCCGAGGTCGCCTTGCCGATGGACGAGGGGTCCAGCGTGCCGTGGATGCGGTAATAGGTGTCGACGCTGCCCTGATACAGATACAGCGCGCGCGACCCCAGGGGGTTCTGCATGCCGCCGGGCAGGCCGTTGCGGAACTGGCCATACAGTTGCGGCTCGGTGCGCAGCATGTTGTCGGTCGGGCGCCAGCTGGGCCAGGACGCCTTGCGCGCGATGGTGGCGCGGCCTTCGAAGGTCAGGCCCGCGCGGCCCACGGCCACGCCATAGCGCATTGCCTGCCCGCCGGGCTGCACGTGATACAGCACCCGCGCATATGGATCGACGACGATCGTGCCCGCCGATTCCGACCCGTTATAGGGCACCAACTGACGGCGGTTGCGGTCGTTCAGATAGGCCGCGCGCACCGCCTGGATCGGGATGGGCTCGCCATTGGGGCCGGTATCGGTGCGGGCCTGATAGATCTCGGGGATCTGGACCGGCTGCTGGGTCGTGGGGGCGGCGGTTTCCTGCGTGGGACCGCAAGCCGCCAGCCCCAGGGCCAGCGCCGCGAAAAGGGAAGCGAGGCGCATCGTTGCATGTTCCTTGTTCATCGTCGGACCCACCGGCAGAGGCAGGCCCGAGGCAGCATCTATGTTCTCTGGCGCCCGGACCGGGGTCGGGCACGATTCGCATGCGCTTCCATGAGGCCGACCGCAAAGCGTCGTCAACCCCGCGCCACCCGTCACGCGGTCGGTTCGCCGTCTGCGTCCAGCCTATGTGGCGAAACGGCGTCAGGTGAATCACCTTTGTGCGTGGGTTGAACAACTTGGCGTGTATTCGGGTTGCACCCCCGGATGCGAATATCCGCATTTTTCATGGGGGCTGTGCCGTTGCAGCCCCCGGCCGGGGGGCCTAGGCTGCCCCTGCCGACCGCGTTCCAGGAGGCTGACTTCGTGACCCGCCCGTCCCCAGACCCCGCCCGCCCCGCAGCCCTGGCGCCCCTCTCCTATCCCGATTTCCGCCTGCTGTGGAGCGCGACGCTGGTGTCGAATTTCGGCGGCCTGGTGCAGGCGGTGGGGGCGGCCTGGCTGATGACCCAGCTGACCGACAGCGCCACGCTGATCGCGCTGGTCCAGGCGTCCAACACCCTGCCGATCATGCTGCTGGCCATCGGGTCGGGCGCGCTGGCCGACATCTTCGACCGCAAGGCGCTGCTGATGGGGTCGCTGCTGTTCATGGCGGCGGTGTCGCTGGCGCTGGCGGTGGTCGCCTGGAGCGGCGGGCTGACGCCCTGGCTGCTGCTGGGGTTCACCTTCCTGCTGGGGGCGGGGCAGGCGATCTACAACCCGCCCTGGCAGGCCAGCATGGGCGATCTGGTCGCGCGCAAGGACCTGCCCGCGGCGGTCAGCCTGAATTCCGTGGGCTTCAACCTGATGCGCAGCGTGGGTCCGGCGGCGGGCGGGCTGATCGTGGCGACGCTTGGCGCGTCGGCGGCCTTCGCGGTCAACGCGCTCAGCTATCTGCCGCTGCTGGGGGCGATGGCGCGCTGGAAGCCGCGGCTGGCCCCCCGCGTCACCACGCCCGAGCCGTTCCTGGCCGCGGTGGGGGCGGGGCTGCGCTATGTCGCGCTGTCGCCCAACCTGATGCGGGTGCTGCTGCGCGGGGGGTTGTTCGGCTTCGCGGCCATCGCGGTGCTGGCCCTGCTGCCGCTGGTGGCGAAAAGCCACCCCGAGGGGGGCTCTCTGCTGTTCGGGGGGCTTTTGGGCTGCTACGGCGTCGGTGCGATTATGGGGGCACTGTTGAACCCGCGCATCCGGGCGCGGCTGGACAACGAACATGTCGTGCGCATGGCCTTTGCGGGCTTTGCGGTCGCCGCGCTGGTGCTGGGCCAGACGGATTCGGTCTGGCTGCATGCGGCGGCGATGTTGCCGGCGGGGGCGGCCTGGGTGCTGGCGCTGTCGCTGTTCAACGTGACGGTGCAGCTATCCACGCCGCGGTGGGTCGTGGCCCGCGCGCTGGCGCTGTATCAGATGGCGACCTTTGGCGGCATGGCGGCGGGCGCCTGGATCTGGGGCATGGTCGCGGGCGCCCAGGGGTTGGACACGGCGCTGACGGCGGCGGGGCTGGTGCTGCTGGCGGGCGCGCTGATCGGGCTGTGGCTGCGGGCGCCGGAATTCGGCACGGTCGATCTGGACCCGGTCAACCGGTTCCGCGAACCCGCGCTGATGCTGGACCTGCGCGGCCGGTCGGGGCCGATCATGGTCATGGTCGATTACCGCATCGACCAGGCCGACGTGCCGGAATTCCTGCGCCTGATGCAGCGCCGCCGCAACATCCGCAGGCGCGACGGGGCGCGCAACTGGGCGCTGCTGCGCGACCTTGAGCACCCCGACCAGTGGAGCGAAAGCTATCACATCGCGACCTGGGACGAATATGTCCGCCACAACCTGCGCCGCACCAAATCCGATGCCGAGGTCGCCGTGGCCCTGCGTGCGCTGCACAAGGGCGACAGCGATCCCCTGGTCCACCGCATGATCGAGCGCCACAGCGTTGGCCCCCAGGACGACGTGCCCCTGGTCGGCAAGATCGAGATCGCCTAGCAATTGCGTCTATCAGCGGGGCTGAGTCCGCCATGTCTTGCCGGTTTTGAGGATTGCGTTTGCGATGGTGACCAGCCTGCGTGCAATGGCGATGATGACAACCTTATGCGGCTTGCCGCG